>NZ_CM146756.1:362500-365000 GCF_055721025.1 Stenotrophomonas sp. X | reverse complement strand
GGCTTTTCTGCTTCGTCAACACCTTTTTTCAAGGCCGTCTCACCGGAGTGGACGTTGTTGCCGATGCTGCTTCGTCGTTGGACCCGAGGGTCTTTCGTCGTTGCGAGCCGCCTATTATGGCAGGCCTTTCAGCTTTGTCAACAACTTGTTGAAGTAACTTGAAGCTCTTCGTGAAGTTGTTGCTGCAAGTCCAAGTAAAACCAGGTGCCTGCAAAAAAAGGAAAACCCCGCTGCGTCAGCAGCGGGGTTTTGGGTGTAAACCCTGGCGATGACCTACTCTCGCATGGCTTGAGCCACACTACCATCGGCGCAGCTGCGTTTCACTTCCGAGTTCGGGATGGGATCGGGTGGTTCCACAGCGCTAATTTCACCAGGGAGGCTTTTGGAGCGTCGCACTCGTCCCTGGGGACAAGGCGCCAGCCTCGCATAGTTCTTGTGACGTAGCGTGCACTTGGATGCTCTTACGACGCTGTCGTAAAGCCAAGGCAACTTGAGGTTATATGGTCAAGCCGCACGGATCATTAGTATCAGTTAGCTCAATACATTGCTGTACTTACACACCTGACCTATCAACCACGTAGTCTACATGGTTCCTTCAGGGGGCTTGTGCCCCGGGAGATCTCATCTTGAGGCGCGCTTCCCGCTTAGATGCTTTCAGCGGTTATCGCTTCCGAACATAGCTACCCGGCAATGCCACTGGCGTGACAACCGGAACACCAGAGGTTCGTCCACTCCGGTCCTCTCGTACTAGGAGCAGCCCCTCTCAAATCTCCAACGCCCATGGCAGATAGGGACCGAACTGTCTCACGACGTTCTGAACCCAGCTCGCGTACCACTTTAAATGGCGAACAGCCATACCCTTGGGACCGACTACAGCCCCAGGATGTGATGAGCCGACATCGAGGTGCCAAACACCGCCGTCGATATGAACTCTTGGGCGGTATCAGCCTGTTATCCCCGGAGTACCTTTTATCCGTTGAGCGATGGCCCTTCCATACAGAACCACCGGATCACTAAGTCCTAGTTTCCTACCTGCTTGATCCGTCGATCTTGCAGTCAAGCACGCTTATGCCTTTGCACACAGTGCGCGATGTCCGACCGCGCTGAGCGTACCTTCGAGCTCCTCCGTTACTCTTTAGGAGGAGACCGCCCCAGTCAAACTACCCACCATACACGGTCCCCGACCCAGATAATGGGCCCAGGTTAGAACGTCAAGCACGACAGGGTGGTATTTCAAGGATGGCTCCACCACAGCTAGCGCCATGGTTTCATAGCCTCCCACCTATCCTACACAGACGAACTCAACGTTCAGTGTAAAGCTATAGTAAAGGTTCACGGGGTCTTTCCGTCTTGCCACGGGAACGCTGCATCTTCACAGCGATTTCAATTTCACTGAGTCTCGGGTGGAGACAGCGCCGCTGTCGTTACGCCATTCGTGCAGGTCGGAACTTACCCGACAAGGAATTTCGCTACCTTAGGACCGTTATAGTTACGGCCGCCGTTTACTGGGGCTTCGATCAAGAGCTTCGCCTTGCGGCTGACCCCATCAATTAACCTTCCAGCACCGGGCAGGCGTCACACCCTATACGTCCACTTTCGTGTTTGCAGAGTGCTGTGTTTTTGATAAACAGTCGCAGCGGCCTGGTTACTGCGACCCTCTTCAGCTATAGCTCGCACGAGCCACCAAAAAGGGTGCACCTTCTCCCGAAGTTACGGTGCCATGTTGCCTAGTTCCTTCACCCGAGTTCTCTCAAGCGCCTGAGAATTCTCATCCTACCCACCTGTGTCGGTTTACGGTACGGTCTGCGTAAGCTGAAGCTTAGGAGCTTTTCCTGGAAGCGTGGTATCAGTGACTTTGCCATAAAGGCTCGTCTCGGTGCTCGGTCTTAGAGGATCCCGGATTTGCCAAAGATCCAAACCTACCGCCTTTCCCCAGGACAACCAACGCCTGGTACACCTAACCTTCTCCGTCCCTCCATCGCACTTACGCGAGGTGCAGGAATATTAACCTGCTTCCCATCGACTACGACTTTCGTCCTCGCCTTAGGGGCCGACTCACCCTGCGCCGATTAACGTTGCGCAAGGAAACCTTGGGCTTTCGGCGTGCGGGTTTTTCACCCGCATTATCGTTACTCATGTCAGCATTCGCACTTCCGATACCTCCAGCAGACTTCTCAATCCACCTTCAACGGCTTACGGAACGCTCCTCTACCGCGCATAACAAAGTTATGCACCCCAAGCTTCGGTTCTGTGCTTAGCCCCGTTAAATCTTCCCCGCAGACCGACTCGACCAGTGAGCTATTACGCTTTCTTTAAAGGGTGGCTGCTTCTAAGCCAACCTCCTGGCTGTCTGTGCCTTTCCACATGGTTTTCCACTTAGCACAAAATTTGGGACCTTAGCTGTGGGTCTGGGTTGTTTCCCTTTTCACGACGGACGTTAGCACCCGCCGTGTGTCTCCCATACAGTCCGTCTCGGTATTCGGAGTTTGCAATGGTTTGG
>NZ_CM146756.1:0-357500 GCF_055721025.1 Stenotrophomonas sp. X | reverse complement strand
CGATCGTCCCCGGTTTCTCGCACACCATTGATGCGCCTTACGCGGACAGCCACACCAGTCTGGCGCTGCCGCTGCCGCCGTTGACCATGGCCCGCCAGCAGCAGGTGCCGGGCGACAGCTGGCAGGTGCTGCGCATCCAGCGCGGCCAGACCCTGAGCGATCTGTTCGACAAGGCCGGCATTCCGGCCAGCACCCTGCACCGGGTGCTGGAGCACCCCGGTGCGCGCGAGGCGCTGACCAAGCTGCGCCCGGGCGCCGAGATCGCCTTCGACATGCCGCTGTCCGGCGATCTGCGCAGCATCCGCTTCGATCGCGACGCCGACAACCGGGTGGAACTGAGCCTGACCGGCGATGACATCAAGGAGAAGGTGACGCGGCGCGAGACTTCCACGCGTACCGTGGTCACCAGCGGCGAGATCACCAGTTCGCTGTATGCCGCGGCCCGCCGGGCCGGGCTGTCGCCGTCGGCGATCGCGACGATGACCGACGACATCTTCAAGTACGACATCGACTTCTCGAAGGACCTGCAGCCGGGCGACCGCTTCAGCGTGGTGATGGACGAGACCTGGCGCGAAGGCGAGAAGGTGGACACCAGCAAGATCCTGGCGGCGACCTTCACCACCGGGGGCAAGACCTATTCCGGCTTCCGCTTCGACCGCAACGGCAAGTCCGAGTACTACGACATCAACGGCCGTTCGTTGAAGAAGAGCTTCATCCGCATGCCGATCCCGTTCGCGCGGCTGAGCTCGACCTTCGGCGCACGCAAGCACCCGGTGCTGGGCAAGATGCGCATGCACAAGGGCGTGGACTACGCCGCGCGCACCGGCACGCCGATCATGGCCGCCGGCGATGCCCGCGTGCAGTTCGCCGGCGTGCAGCGCGGCTACGGCAACGTGGTGATCCTCGATCACGGCCGCGGCCACACCACCCTGTACGGGCACATGTCGCGCTTTGCGAACATCAAGACCGGCCAGCGCGTGGCCCAGGGCACGGTGATCGGCTACGTCGGCTCGACCGGCCTGGCCACCGGCCCGCATCTGCACTACGAATTCCGCGTCAACGGCGAGCACCGCAACCCGCTGACCGTGACCATGCCGCCGCCGGAGCCGCTGAAGGGCGCCGAGCTGGTCGCCTTCCGCGCGCAGACCGCGCCGGCGATGGCCCGCATCCAGGGCATGGAGAAGCTGATCTACGCCGATGCCAGCCCGGCACCGACCAGCCGCGACGAGGCCGCCGCCGAGGTGGCCAGCGCCAAGGACAAGCAGTCGACCGGCCGCAAGCGCGGCTGAGCGCGCTGCGTTGACGAACTAGGACGCGGCAGCCCAAGCTTGCCGCGTCCTTTTTTTATGCCCGCCATGAACACCACTGCCGACGCTGACGCCCCCCTGTACCTTGGCCTGATGTCGGGCACCAGCGCCGACGGCATCGACGCTGCGCTGGTGCAGTTTCCCGCGGGCGGTGGCTGCCGCTTCGTGCACGGCCTGACCGCGCGCTGGGAACCGGTGCTGCGCGCGCGGCTGGTGGCGCTGGGCGAAGGTGGCCCGTTGGATTCGCTGGAGGAGCTGGGCGAACTGGACGCGCGGATTGCGATCAACTTCGCCGAGGCTGCCAACCAGCTGCTGGCCGAAGCCGGCGTGGATCGCAGCCAGGTGCGCGCGATCGGCTCGCACGGCCAGACCGTGCGCCACCGCCCGCTGGCCGATCCGGCGTTCACCGTGCAGCTGGGCGACGGCAACCGCATCGCCGAACTGACCGGAATCACCACGGTGTCCGACTTCCGCCGTCGCGACGTAGCGGCCGGGGGGCATGGCGCGCCGCTGATGCCGGCTTTCCACCTGGGCATGCTGGGTGCCGCCGATGAAGACCGCGCGGTGCTCAACCTGGGCGGCATCGCCAACCTGACCCTGATCCCGCGCGAAGGCGCGGTGCGTGGCTTCGATACCGGCCCGGCCAATGCGCTGATGGATGCCTGGTGCCAGCGCCACACCGGCCGTACCTTCGATGCCGATGGCGCGTATGCCGCCAGTGGCGCGGTGGACGAGGGCCTGCTGGCCGGCTGGCGTTCGGACCCGTGGTTCGCGCTGCCGCCGCCGAAGAGCACCGGGCGCGAGCAGTTCCATCTGGCCTGGGCCGAGGCCCACATGGAGGAAGGCGAATATGCCGCTGCCGATGTGCAGGCCACCCTGCTGGAGCTGACCGCGACGACCGTGGCCGACGCGCTGCTGGCGCAGCAGCCGCAGACCCGGCGCCTGCTGGTCTGTGGCGGCGGCGTACGCAACCGGCAGCTGATGAAGCGGCTGGCGGCGCGGCTGCCGGAGGTGCAGGTGGAGTCCAGCGCGGTGCACGGGCTGGACCCGGAGTACGTGGAAGCGATGGGATTCGCCTGGCTGGCGCAGCGGACGATGGACGGGCTGGCCGGCAACCTGCCGAGCGTGACCGGAGCCAAGGGGCCGCGGATCCTGGGGGCAATCCACCTGGCGTGAGGTGACGCCATCCACGCATGACGTGGATTCACCGGGCAGCCGAGCGTGGGCTCGGCTCTACAAAGCCGCTAATCGAAGCCCTGCCCTGCGGGCAAGGCCTGCAGGGCGGCGATCGCATCGGAGAGGGCGTCCACTTCGGGATCGCCGAAACCGGAGCGGACCTCCAGTTCACTGCTGAACAGGCCCTGCTCCAACAACGCGGCGCAGGTCTGTTCATGGGTCCAGCCGCGGGCGACCGCGACACGTCGGATACGTTCCAGCAGCAGCGGGTCCAGATCCCGCAGCACAACGTCGGCCATGCTTACTTCCCCGTTCGCAAGGCACCGCCCCCTCGGCGCGTCGGGGGCGATGATCCCGCAGACTGGACGGGCAGGCAATCAGGTCGAGCTGGAGGCCTGGCGACGGCGCTGCTGCAGGATCAGCAGGGCGCAGAGGATCACCACCGGGATCGCCACCAGCGCGGTACCGACGAAGAACAGCGCGTAGCCTTCCAGCAGCGTCCGGCCCTGTGCGAGCGTCTGTACCGACCACCCCGAGAGCCCCTTGAGCGCCTTGCCGGGCATCGCGTAGAACGAACTCAGCAGCGCGTACTGGGTTGCGGTGTATCCGATGCTGGTCAGGCTGGACATATAGGCGATCAGCGCCGTACCGGCGAAACCGCTGGCGAAGTTGTCGATGGCCATGGCCACAGCAAAATGGGTCGTGTCTGGGCCCGAATAGGCCAGCCAGGCAAATGCCAGGTTGGAGGCCGGCCCCAGCACGGCACCCACCATCAGCGCCGCCAGCACCCCCCAGCGAACCGAGACCAGGCCCGCCGCAGCAATGCCAACGAAGGTCGCGACCAGGCCCACCGAGCCACGCACGGCGCCCACGGTGTCCTCGTCCAGGCCGAGATCGACATAGAAGGGGTTGGCCATCGGCCCCATGACGAAGTCGGCCATGCGATAGACGCTGATGGCCACCAGGATCAGGATCGCGCCGCTGCGATGCTCGCGGACGAAGGCGATGAACGGCCCCGCCACGGCGTCGAACAGGCCGCGCGGCGTCCACAGGGAGGTCGCCTGTGCCTGCACGGCAGCCACTTCCCGCGCGGGTTCACGGGCCATGACCACGGCTACCACGCCAAGCGCCATCAGCACGGCCATGATCTCGTAGGAGACCTGCCAGCCAACACGGGCCGCGATGATCAGGATCAGTGCATCGGTGACCAGCAAGGCAGTGCGGTAGCCCAATGCCGAGGATGAGGTCAGCAGGCCAAGCTGCTCGCTGTTGTCAGCACTTTCAATGCGCCAGGCATCGATGACGATGTCCTGGGTGGCCGAAGCAAACGCCACGATCACGGCCATTACGCCGAACACGACGATGTGCTGCCAGGCGATGCCCAGGAACTGGATCTGGCCGCCCTTGGGCTGGACCAGCGCCATGCCGACAAGGCCCACCACTACGACCAGCTGCGACAGCAGCATCCAGCCGCGGCGGCGGCCAAAACGACCGAACAGAGGCACGTCGGTCTTGTCGACGATCGGCGCCCACAGGAACTTCATGGTGTAGGCCAGCCCGACCCATGACAGGAAACCGATCGTGCTCAGCTCGATGCCTTCCTTGCGCATCCAGAAGCCGAGCGTGTTGCCCACCAGATAGATGGGCAGGCCCGAACTGAAACCGAGCAGCAGCATCGCCAGCACCTTGCGCTGGCTCAGGTTGGACAACACCTGCTGCCACGGTCGGCGCGGCTTGGCGGCCTCAGTCACAGGTCGTAGTCCACGGTGAACGGGGCGTGGTCGGAGAAGCGCTCGTCGCGGTAGATCGAACAGCTACGCAGTTTGTCGCGCAAGCCCGGCGTGATGAACTGGTAGTCGATGCGCCAACCGACGTTGTTGGCGCGGGCGGCGCCGCGGTTGCTCCACCAGGTGTAGTCCTCGCCGGCGGGATTGAGCAGGCGGTAGGCATCGGCCCAACCGCGGCCGGCGGCGACATCGGTGGCCTGGCCGTGGTCGGCGCAGAGGGCGTTGAGCCAGTCGCGCTCCTCCGGCAGGCAGCCGGAATTCTTCTGGTTGGACTTCCAGTTCTTGATGTCCAGCGCCGAACGCACGATGTTCCAGTCGCCGCACAGCACGTAGTCGCGGCCGCTGCGCGCCCACTCCTCCAGGATCGGCCGCAGCCATTCCATCACTTCGAACTTGAAGCCCTGGCGCAGGTCACCCGAGCTGCCGGAGGGAATATAGAAGGAGACCACGCTGAGATTGCCGTAGCGCGCCTCGATGTAGCGGCCTTCGTCGTCGAACGGGGCCCAGCCCAGCGAGGTGATGACCTGGTCCGGCTCGCGCCTGCTGTAGATCGCCACGCCGCTGTAGCCCTTCTTGGTGATGGCGTCGCGATAGAAGCAGTGGTGCCCGTCTGGACGGAACATCGGGTCGGTCAGCTGGTCTTCCTGGGCCTTGGTCTCCTGGATGCACAGGACGTCGGCGTCCTGGGCACGGAACCAGTCGAGGAAGCCCTTGGTCGCGGCGGAACGGATGCCATTGGCGTTGAAACTGATGATGCGCATGCGGGGACCTGCGGCGGGAAACCGGGCAAGCATACCGGTTGCCCGTGGGGCTGCGCAGTCCGCCAGGCAGCGCCGCGACACCGTTCACGCGGGGCCGGACGAGCGCGAAACGCCCAGCTGGATTAGGATTTGTGCTCCAAATGAAGATGAATCGAGTTTTGATGAGCGACCACCGCCACCGTTTCCTGCAGCTGGCCCTGACCGCCGACGCCCTGCGCTTCGGCCAGTTCACCCTCAAGTCCGGCCGGCTGAGCCCCTATTTCTTCAACGCCGGCCGTTTCGACTCCGGTTCGCTGCTGTCCCAGCTCGGCGCCTGCTATGCCGATGCCATCGATGCCAGCGGGATCAAGTACGACGTGGTGTTCGGCCCGGCCTACAAGGGCATCCCGCTGGCCACCGCGATGGCCTGCGAGCTCGCCCAGCGCGGCCGCGACCTGCCGCTGTCATTCAACCGCAAGGAAGCCAAGGACCACGGCGAAGGTGGCCAGCTGATCGGCGCCGACATGAATGGCAAGCGCGTGCTGATCGTCGACGACGTGATCACCGCCGGTACCGCGATCCGCGAAGCGCTGGGCATCATCCGCGCTGCCGGCGGCACCCCAGCCGGCATCGTGGTAGCCCTGGACCGCCAGGAGATCGCCTCGGAAACCGACCGCCGCTCGGCGGCGCAGTCGGTGGCCGAAGAGGCCGGGATTCCGGTGATCGCCGTGGCGTCGCTGGCCGATCTGCTTGATTTCGCCTCCGGCAACCCGGAACTTGTGGGTTACCGCCAGCCGCTGGAAGCCTACCGGGCCCAGTACGGCGTCCGTTCGATCCGCTGACCGACCCAGGGGAAAGGTCATGTCCCGAGTTCCTGCCGTTCTCTTTGCCGGCCTGCTGCTGGCCGTGCCGTCCACCGTGCCGGCGCAGTCGCGCGACGGCGGCAAAGTGGAAAAGAAGCTGTATTGCTGGAACGAGGGCAAGGAGCGGATCTGCAGCGATTCGCTGCCAGCCGATGCGGTCAATCACGCCCGCGAGGAGTTCAACGCGAAGAGCGGCCTGCGCAATGCGCAGGTCCAGCGCGCGTTGACCGACGAAGAGCGCGCCGCGGCCAGCACCCAGGCGCAGCAGCAGCAGCTGGACCTGATGGCCGAGCAGACCCGCCAGCGTACCGAGCAGGCGATGCTGTCCACCTATGGCAGCGAGGAGGACCTGCGCCGGGTGTTCGCCGAGCGCCAGGAAGTGCTGGACAACAACCTCAAGACCGCCGAGTACAACGTCACCAGCCTGCGCGAATCACTGGTCGCGCTGCTGTCGGCCGCCGGTGACCGAGAACTGGCCGGTGGCAAGGTCGCCGACAAGCAAGCCGAGGCGATCCGTCAGCGGCACGTGCAGTTGCAGGCGCAGCAGCGCCTGCAGGCCGGGTTCCTGCAGCAGCAGCAGGCGCTGAAGGCGGAAATTGAAAGCACCCTGCAGCGCTATCGCGAGCTGAAGGGCGTGGCACCGACGAGCCAGGCGCCGTGATTCGCTTGTAGAGCCGAGCCCATGCTCGGCTCCGCGTGACCTTGGGAAAGAGCAGCCCAGCATGGGCCCGGCTGTACAGTAGGCGGCGCCTGGTTACGGCTTGGCCCACGGAATTTATGCACTCTTTACGCGTCGGCACGGTCCGGCGCGTAGTGCGTTTATGGGCGGCAGGACGACGATGACGGCCTGAGGTGGAGGGGTTCCACCAGGACGCTATTGCAATGTCCCCCTGGCTGTCGTTGTTGTGTGGCGTGCTGGTGCTGGTCGCCGCCGCCTATCTCCTTTATGTCGTGCTGCGGCCCGAGTCATTCTGAGCGGAGCCTGCCATGACCGAGATGCTTGTGATTATTGCCGCCAGCCTGTTGCTGGCGTGGCCGCTGGGCCTGTACCTGGCGCGCGTGATGCGCGGCACGCCGATGAAGGCCGACGTGCTGTTCAACTGGATCGAAAAGCCGTTGTACAAGGTGTTCGGCGTCGATCCCTCGCGCGTCATGTCCTGGCGCGGCTATGTGCTGGCCTTCGTCCTGAGCAACGTGGTGGTCGCCGTACTGACCCAGGCGGTGTTCATGACCCAGGCCTGGTTGCCGTTGAATCCGGACCAGATCCCGAACATGCGCTGGGACACCGCGCTGCACACGATGATCTCGTTCCTGACTAACACCAACCAGCAGCACTATTCGGGCCAGGCGCAGCTGTCCTACCTCTCGCAGATGACCGGCATCACCGGCCTGCAGGTGGTGACACCGATGATGGGCCTGGCGCTGGCGGTGGCCACGCTGCGCGCGTTGTTCTCGCGTGCGCCGCAGGCTGCGGCGGCCACCAGTACCGGCGATGACCGCCAGGTGGCGGTGGGCAACTACTACGTGGACGTGGTGCGCCTGTGCGTGCGCTTCCTGTTGCCGCTGTGCCTGGTGTGGACCCTGCTGCTGACCAGCCAGGGCGTGCCGTCGACGATGGCCGGTGGCCCGCAGGCCACGCCGATCGATGCCAGCGCCGGCATGGCCGGACAGAAGCTGCCGCTGGGCCCGGTGGCGGCGATGGTCGCGGCCAAGCAGCTGGGCGCCAACGGTGGCGGCTGGTACGGCCCGAACAGCAGCTTCCCGCTGGAGAACCCGACCCCGCTGTCGAACGCGCTGGAGATCGTCGGCATCCTGCTGGTGCCGATGGCGGTGATCTTCATGATCGGTGCGTTCACCGGCCGGCGCCGGTTCGGCGCCCTGGTGTTCAGCTGCATGCTGGGCATGTCGCTGCTGTCCACCGGCGCGATGGTGTGGAGCGAAGGGCACAGTGCCAGCGCCGCCACGCCGCTGCTGATGGAAGGCAAGGAGGTGCGCTTCGGCGCCGACGGCACGGCGCTGTGGGCGGCGGTGACCACCCAGGTCTCCAACGGCTCGGTCAACGGCATGCATGACTCGCTGGCGCCGCTGAGTGGCGGCATCGCGATGGTCAACATGCTGGTCAGCGCGATCTGGGGCGGCATCGGCTGTGGCCTGCAGCAGTTCATCGTGTACCTGCTGCTGGGCGTGTTCCTGGCCGGGTTGATGACCGGACGTACGCCGGAACTGTTCGGCCGCAAGCTGGAGACGCCACAGGTACGCCTGCTGGCCCTGCTGGTGCTGCTGCAGCCGATCACCCTGCTGGTGTTCACCGCGATCACCCTGGCCGTGCCCGGGCTGGCCGCTACCTCCAACCCGGGCTTCCATGGCATCAGCCAGGTGTTCTACGAGTACGTCTCGGCCTACGCCAACAACGGCTCGGGCTTCGAGGGGCTGGGCGACGCCACGCTGTGGTGGAACCTGAGCTGCTCGCTGGTGCTGCTGCTGGGCCGCTTCCCGCTGCTGATCATCCCGCTGGTGGTGGCCGCGCAACTGGCCGCCAAGCGCCAGGCGCCGGAGTCTGCCGGCAGCCTGCAGATCGAAACCCCGACCTTCGCCCTGACCCTGGTCTCGGTGATCGTCATCCTGACCGTGCTGCAGTTCATGCCAGCGCTGGTACTCGGCCCGATCGCCGACCACCTCAGCCTGGGACTGCACTAAGGACACCCCGATGAGTACCCACGCAAGTTCCACCCGTAGTTCCCTTGCCCCGCGCCCTGCGCTGCTTGATGGCGCCGGCCTGCGCCGTTCGCTGGTCGAAGCAGTACGCAAGCTATCGCCGATGCACCTGGTGCGCAGCCCGGTGATGGCGGTGGTGATGGCCGGCACGATCGTCGCCGCCATCGTCACACTGACCGGCAATGCGCCGCTGGGCTTCGGCCTGGCGGTGACCGCGATCCTGCTGGTGACCGTGTTGTTCGGCAATTTCGCCGAAGCAGTGGCCGAGGCGCGTGGCCGTGGCCAGGCCGCATCGCTGCGCCGCGCTCGCCAGGATCTGGTGGCGCGCCGCCTGGCCGCGCCGCAGCCGGGGGCTGCGGAAACCCAGGTACCTGCCGCCGAGCTGCGCCCGGGCGACCATGTGATCGTCAGTGCCGGTGAGCTGGTGCCGGCCGATGGCGAGATCGTGCAGGGCCTGGCCACCATCAACGAGGCGGCGGTGACCGGCGAATCCGCCCCGGTGCTGCGCGAGGCCGGTACCGACCGTTCCGGCGTGATCGGCGGCACCAAGGTGCTGTCCGACCAGATCATCGTGCGGGTGACCGCCGAGCCGGGGCACAGCTTCCTGGACCGGATGATCGCGCTGGTGGAAGGTGCCAACCGTCAGAAGACGCCGAACGAGATCGCGCTGACCCTGTTGCTGGCAGCGATGACGCTGACCTTCCTGGTGGTGGTGGCGACGCTGCCGGCGATCGGCGCGGCGGTAGGCGTGCAGGTCGATCCGCTGCTGCTGATCGCGCTGCTGGTATGCCTGATCCCGACCACCATCGGCGGCCTGCTGCCGGCCATCGGCATCGCCGGCATGAACCGTGCGCTGGCTGCCAACGTGCTGGCCAAGTCGGGCAAGGCCGTGGAAGTGGCCGGCGACGTCGACGTGCTGCTGCTGGACAAGACCGGCACCATCACCTACGGCGACCGCCAGGCCAGCCACTTCCATCCGTTGGCCGGCATCGACGCCAGCCAGCTGCGTGAAGCGGCGCTGCTGTCCTCGCTGGCCGACCCGACCCCGGAAGGCAAGTCGATCGTACGCCTGGCGCGCGAGCAGGGTTGCGCCACCGCCGAGCCGGACCATGCCGAGTACCTGGCGTTCAGTGCACAGACCCGCATGTCCGGCGTGGACCTGGAACATGGCCGGCAGATCCGCAAGGGTGCCGCCGATGCGATCCGCGCCCACGTACAGACGCTGGGCGGCAACGTGCCGGCGGAACTGGCCGGTCGCGTCGAGCAGGTGGCGCGCAATGGCGCCACCCCGCTGGTGGTGGCCGAGGGTCGCCACGTGCTGGGCGTGATCGAACTGTCGGACGTGGTCAAGCACGGCATGCGCGAGAAGTTCGCGCAGCTGCGGGCGATGGGCATCCGTACGGTGATGATCACCGGCGACAACCCGCTGACGGCTGCAGCCATTGCCGCCGAGGCTGGCGTCGACGACTACATCGCCGAGGCCCGCCCGGAGGACAAGCTGGCGCGCATCCGCCAGGAACAGGCCGGTGGCCGGCTGGTGGCAATGGTCGGTGACGGCACCAACGACGCCCCGGCACTGGCCCAGGCCGACATCGGCCTGGCGATGAACTCCGGCACGCAGGCGGCGAAGGAGGCCGGCAACATGGTCGACCTCGATTCGGACCCGGCCAAGCTGCTGGCGGTGGTGGAAGTGGGCAAGCAGCAGCTGATCACCCGCGGCGCGCTGACCACCTTCTCGCTGGCCAACGACGTCTCCAAGTACTTCGCGATCCTGCCGGCGCTGTTCGCCGCGGCCGTGCCGACCATGGCCGCACTGAACGTGATGCAGCTGTCGAGCCCGCGCAACGCGGTGCTGGCGGCACTGATCTTCAACGCCCTGGTGATTCCCGCCCTGATTCCGCTCGCCCTGCGTGGCGTGCGCTTCCGCCCGGCCACCGCAACGGCGCTGCTGCGCCGGAACATGCTGGTGTACGGCCTCGGCGGCGTGCTGCTGCCGTTCGTGGCGATCAAGGCGATCGACCTCCTTCTTGTCCTGGTATTCGGCGCATGAACCGTACTGTTTCCACTTCGTCTTCCCTTCCCCGCGGACAGAAAGCCGAGGCCCGCGTGGCGAGCCTGCAGGATGGCGCAAGCTGGCGCCCGGCGATCGGCCTGGGCCTGGCCACCCTGCTGCTGGCCGGCGCGGTCTACGCCGGCATCGCCACCGGCTTCGCCGGCCTGGCCTACCCGACCCAGGCCGAGGGCAGCCTGCTGCGCGACGGCAACGGCCAGGTGCGCGGCTCGGCGTGGCTGGCGCAGCCGTTCACCGGTGATGGCTACTTCCAGGCGCGTCCGTCGGCGGCCAACTACGACCCGATGGCCGCGGCCGGTTCCAACATGGCGCGCAGCAATCCCGCGCTGGCCGAGCGCGTCGCTGCCAGCACCGCTGCGGTGGCTGCACGGGAAGGTGTCGCGCCAGCGCAGGTTCCGGCCGATCTGGTAACCCAGTCCGGCGGCGGTCTCGATCCGCAGTTGTCGCCGGCCGCCGCACAGCTGCAGGTGGCGCGCGTAGCGCGTGCCCGTGGCCTGCCGGTGGAGCGCGTGCAGGCACTGGTGCAGGCCCATACCGAAGGGCGCCAGTGGGGCCTGTTCGGCCAGCCACGGGTGAACGTGGTGACGCTGAACTTCGCGCTGGACCATGCAGCCAAGGCACCGTGATGCCGGTCTGTACCCGCTGCGCGCACAATGGTGGCCATGACAGCGGCCCCCATGACTGATGCACGTACCCGCCAGGCCGATGCCCTGGTTGAAGGCCTGCAACGCGAAGCCGGCGGCAAGCTGACCGTGTTCCTCGGTGCGGCGCCGGGCGTGGGCAAGACCTACACCATGCTGACCCGCGCGCAGGAACAGCTGCGCCGCGGCGTCGACCTGGTGGTGGGCCTGGTGGAAACCCATGGACGCACCGATACCCAGGCCCTGCTGGAGGGCCTGCCGCAGCTGCCGCTGAAGGACGTGGCCTATCACGGCCATGTCCTGCAGGAGATGGACCTGGATGCCGTGCTGGCACGGCATCCGGCGCTGGTGCTGGTGGATGAACTGGCCCACCGCAATGCACCGGGCAGCCGCCATGAGCGGCGCTGGCAGGATGTGATGGAGCTGCTGGATGCCGGCATCGACGTCTGGACCACGGTCAACATCCAGCATCTGGAAAGCCTCAACGACGTGGTGATGCGGATCACCGGCGTGCGCGTCAGCGAGACCGTGCCCGACGGCGTGCTCGACCGCCTGCACGACATCGTGCTGGTCGATCTGCCGCCGCGCGAACTGATCGCTCGCCTGCAGCAGGGCAAGGTCTATGTGCCCGAACAGGCCGCTCAGGCACTGCAGGCGTTCTTCTCACCGGCCAACCTGACCGCGCTGCGCGAACTGGCGATGCAGGAAGCCGCCGACCGCGTCGACAGCAGCCTGCGCGAAACCCGCGCCGCGCGTGGCGAAGGCAATCTGCCCCTGCGTCGCGGCGTTCTGGTGGCCATCGACGGGGGCGGCCAGAGCGAATACCTGGTGCGCGTGGCGCGGCGCATCGCAGAGCGCCGCGACGCACCGTGGACGGTAGTGACCGTGCAGGGCCGGCGCCAGGACGAGGCGACCCGGCGCGAGATCGATGCGGCCTTCGCGCTGGCACGGCGGCTGGGCGGCGACGCCGAACTGCTGCATGGATCGAGCATCGCCGATGCCCTGCTCGATCATGCCGCACACAACGGCGTGTCGACCCTGGTGCTGGGCCGGACCCGCGAACGTCCACTGGCACGGATGTTCAACCGCACCCTGACCCAGCAGCTGATCCAGCGTGGCGCGCATTACGAGATCACCATCATCAGCACGCCGCAGGCACGCGCACGCTCGCGCCGCGAGAGCCTGCTGCCGCCAATGCGCGGTATCAGTCATGAACCGGCACAAGCCCTGATCGCTACCGCGCTGGCCTGTGCGGTGGCGTGGCTTGCCGAACACTGGGTGGGCATGGCCGACCTGTCGATGGTGTTCATCGTCGCGGTGGTGCTGGTGGCTGCACGCACGCGCGCCAGCGTGGCGGTGATGGCCGCGATCCTGTGCTTCCTGGCCTACAACTTCCTGTTCATCGCGCCGCGCTTCACCTTCGCCATCGGTGCACGCCAGGGCGTGATCACCGTGTTCCTGTTCCTGGCCGCCGCACTGGTGGC
Organism: Stenotrophomonas sp. X; assembly: GCF_055721025.1. NCBI lineage: Bacteria > Pseudomonadati > Pseudomonadota > Gammaproteobacteria > Lysobacterales > Lysobacteraceae > Stenotrophomonas > Stenotrophomonas sp. X. Next base: position 344,716 of record NZ_CM146756.1, on the reverse strand, counting down.
CGGGCGCCTGGCCTCGCGCCTGCGCATGCAGGTGATTGCGCTGCGTGCAGCCAACCGCCATGCGCGCGCGCGCCAGCAGCTGGGCCGTCAGCTGGCCAGCGCGGCCGGCAACGGCGAGGTGGCACAGGCAGGCCGGCATGCGCTGGAGCAGGCCCTGGACGTGCCGGCGTGGCTGCGGATCGGCACCGATACCGCCGCCGGTGGCCGCAACCAGCCTGGCGATACCGACTTGGCTGCCGCCGACTGGGCACTGCGCCACGGCCAACCCAGTGGGCGCTTCACCGATACCCTGGCCGGTGCGCAATGGTGGTTCCTGCCGTTGCTGGACGGCGAAGACCGTGCGATCGGCGTGGCCGGCCTGTACCTGCCCGGCGCACAGGCGCGCCTGCTGCCCGAACAGCGGCAGCTGGCCGAAGCGATGGTCGACGACATCGCACAGGCCGCGCTGCGTACCCGGCTGGTGGCGGAACTGGAGCAGGCACATGTCAGCAACGAGACCGAGCGGCTGCGCTCGGCGCTGCTCTCCTCGGTGTCGCACGACCTGCGCTCGCCGCTGGCGGCGATGATCGGGTCGGCCGACAGCCTGGCCAGCTACGGTGCGGCCATGGATACAGCCGATCGCCGTGCTTTGCTGGACACCATCCTGGTCGAGGGCGAACGGCTGGACCGCTACATCCAGAATCTGCTGGACATGACCCGGCTGGGTCATGAAGGGCTGAAGATCAACCGCGACTGGATCGGCGTGGACGAGCTGATCGGCTCGGCGGCACGGCGCCTGCAGCGCTACCAGCCAAAGGTGCGGCTGGAGCTGGACATCCCAGCCACGCTGGCACCGATCTGGGTGCACCCGGCGCTGGTCGAACAGGCCGTGTTCAACGTGATGGAGAACGCGGCCAAGTTCTCGCCGCCCGACGCCGCCGTGCAGGTACAGGCGCGCGAGCTGGACGGCCAGCTGCGCATCGACGTGATCGATGCCGGCCCCGGCATTCCCGATGACGAGCGCGCGCGCATCTTCGACATGTTCTACAGCGTCGAGCGTGGCGACCGAGGCCGCCACGGCACCGGCCTGGGCCTGACCATCTGCCAGGGCATGATCGGCGCACATGGCGGCAGCGTGCAGGCGCTGCCCGGACGCGACGGTCGCGGTACCCTGATCCGCATCACCCTGCCCCTGCTCAAGCCAGCCTCCCACGATGAGCCCGACCCCGATTGATGCCAGCGTGCCGGCCGCACGCGTGCTGGTGATCGACGATGAAACCCAGATCCGCCGGTTCCTGGACATCAGCCTGCGCGCGCAGGGCTACCAGGTGCGGCAGGCCGCCACCGGCCAGGAAGGCCTGCAGCTGGCCGCCAGCGAAGACATGGACCTGGTGATCCTCGATATCGGCCTGCCGGACATGGAAGGCCATGAGGTCCTGGAACAGCTGCGCCAGTGGAGCCAGGTGCCGGTGATCATGCTGACCGTGCGCGCCGGCGAAGCCGAGAAGGTGCGCGCACTGGATACCGGCGCCAACGACTATGTGACCAAGCCGTTCGGCACGCAGGAACTGATGGCGCGCGTGCGGGCGCTGCTGCGCACGCGCAGCGTGCCGACCGATGGCACGCCGCCGGTGTTCGACGATGGCCACCTGCGCGTGGACCTGGTGCGTCGCGAAGTCGCCCTGCAGGGTGAACCGGTGGCGTTGACCCGCAAGGAATACGCGCTGCTGTCGCTGCTGCTGCGCAATGCCGGGCGGGTGGTGACCCAGCCGCAGATCCTGCAGGAGATCTGGGGCCCGACCCACCAGCACGACACCCACTACCTGCGCATCCTGGTCGGCAAGCTGCGGCACAAGCTGGGCGATTCGGCGCTGGATTCGCGCTACCTGTTCACCGAGCCGGGCGTGGGGTTGCGGTTCAAGGGGTGAGGGTGTGTCGACCAGGGTCGACACCTACCAAGAGCGGGCAAGGCGTGCCGACCAACGGTCGGCACCCACCAGGATCGTTCAGAACCCAAGCGGGGTGTCGCCCAGCACTGGTTGCAGCTGGCTACGGAACAGGGCCTGGATGCGTTCCAGTGCGGCCTCGTCGTTGCCTTCGAAGCGCAGCACCAGCACCGGCGTGGTATTGGAGGCACGCACCAGGCCCCAGCCATCGGCGAAGTCCACGCGCAGCCCATCGATGGTCGACAGGCGGCCACCCACATACGGGTTGTCCGGCGACTGCGCCGCCGCCACCAGCATCGCCACCAGGGCATGCGGCGTCCCGTCGGCCACCGGTACCTTCAGCTCCGGCGTGGCGACCATTTCCGGCAGTTCGCCCAGCACCTCGTCCGGGGTTTCCTCGCGCTGGGCCAGGATCTCCAGCAATCGCGCAGCGGCGTACAGACCGTCGTCGAAACCGAACCAGCGTTCCTTGAAGAAGAAGTGGCCGCTCATCTCGCCGGCCAGCTCGGCATCGGTCTCGCGCATCTTCGCCTTCATCAGCGAATGCCCGGTCTTCCACATCAGCGGGCTGCCACCGTTGCGCAGCACATGGTCGGACAGCTTGCCGGTGCACTTCACGTCGTAGATCACCATCGCGCCCGGATTGCGCATCAACACATCGGCAGCGAACAGCATCAGCAGGCGATCGGCGTAGATGATCCGGCCTTCGCCGGTCACCACGCCCAGCCGGTCGCCGTCGCCATCGAAGGCCACGCCGAGATCGGCGCCAAAGCGCTTGACCGTCTGCACCAGGTCTTCCAGGTTGGCCGGTTCGCTCGGGTCGGGATGATGGTTGGGGAAGGTGCCGTCGACATCGCAGTACAGCGGAATGACGTCGGCGCCGATCGCTTCCAGCAGCTGCGGCGCCAGTGCGCCGGCCACGCCATTGCCGGCATCGGCCACGACCTTCAGTGGGCGGTCCAGCTGCACGTCATCGGCGATGCGCTGGATGTAGTCGGCACTGACATCGCGCTGCTGGTAGTCACCGGGCTCGGCGGCCTGCACCAGGCGGCCCTCGACGATGCGCTGGTAGAGATCGGTGGTGGCATCGCCGGACAGCGTCTCGCCGCCAATGACCACCTTGAAGCCGTTGTACTCGGGCGGATTGTGGCTGCCGGTGACTGCCACGCAGGTGCCGGTACGCAGATGGAAGGCGGCGTAGTACACGAGCGGGGTCGGCGCCAGGCCGATGTCGATCACCGCGCAGCCGGCACGGCGCAGGCCCTCGGCCAGCCCGGCCGTCAGCTCGGGTCCGGACAGGCGGCCATCGCGACCGATCACCACCTCGCGCAGGCCCTGCTCCAGTGCCACGGTGCCGATGGCCTGGCCGATCAGCGCCGCGGTCTTCGGTGTCAGTTCACTGCCCACCACGCCGCGGATGTCATAAGCGCGGAAGATGCCGGCGGCCAGCTCCTCGGCCGGCACCGGCGGTGGCGGCGGTGGTGTCACATCGCCACTGCCGGTCACAGCGGCCCCGGGTGGCGGCGCCTGCTGCAGGCTCTCGCTCAGGGTCGGGCCATGGTCGGCCTCGGACGCTGCGGCGCGGCGCGGCAAGGGCAGCGACTTCGGCAGTCGGTCACGTCCCACCACCAGCAACACGGCAATGAACGCCAGCAGCAACGCCACAATGGCGCTGGCCAGCGCGCCCAGGCCCAGCGGACCGGCGTCGACATTCGGTACCGACGCGACCAGTCGCAGCGGCGTGCCTGCAACCGGGCGCGCCAGCGCTTCGGCGCTTTCGGACAGGCCCGCGTCGCCCTGGGTGACCAGATCGAAGCCACCCTGGCGCAGGCCAAGGAAGCCTGCGGACGGCGCACGCACCTGGTCCAGCGGCGAGGTCAGCCGCAGCAGCGGCTGGCGGACATAGATCACGGCCGGCCCCAGGCTGCCCAGCTGCACTGGCGCAGCCAGGCCCAGGCGATTGCCGCCACCATCGCGGACGACGCGCAGGCTGGGTTTGCCCTCAGCCACCGCCGCTTCCAGCAGGGCCAGGCGTGCATACCCGAAGGTGGCCGGATCGGCATAGGCGTTGGCCAGATCGGCCGTCAGCACCTCGACCTGCTCAACCCCGGTCCAGCTCTCGCGCACGGCCAGCGCCGCTGCAGCGGCATCGCCGGCCTGCAGCGCCTGCTGCACGCGATCGTTCTTCAACTGCTGCTGCAGCTGCTGCAACTGGCCTGCAGCGGCCTGCTGCAGGCCCTGCACGGCCTGGTCGCGCGCTTCTTCCAGCGCCTGGCCGTTGGCCTCCTGCCGCCATTGCTGCACCGCGCTCCATCCGAACCAGCCGGCCAGCAGGATCAGCAGCACCCCCAGTAGTGGCGCACTGCGACCCAACGACCGTCCCCGCTGTCCTTCCCCGATGCCGCTCATCGATGTCCCCTGTCAACGCACCCCGGTATGGCCGAATCCACCCGTGCCCCGCACGCTGTCGGTGAAAGTATCCACCACCTGCAGGCTGACGCGGGCAATCGGAACCACCACCAGCTGCGCGATGCGATCGCCGGGCTCGATGGTGAAGGCCTCGCGGCCACGGTTCCAGACGCTGATCAGCAGCGGCCCCTGGTAGTCGGCATCGATCAGGCCGGTGCCATTGCCCAGCACGATGCCGTGCCGATGGCCCAGCCCCGAACGCGGCAGGATCACCGCGCACAGGTTCGGGTCGGCAATGTGGATGGCCAGGCCGCTGGGCACCAGCGCGGTGTCGCCCGGCTGCAGGGTCAGTGCGGTATCCAGCGCCGCGCGCAGGTCCATGCCGGCGCTGGCTTCGGTGGCGTAGGCCGGCAGCGGCCAGCTGTCGCCGAAGCGCGGATCGAGCAGCTTGACCTGCAGCGGTCGGGAAAGGGATGCCTGGGTCATGCCTGGAGTCTCCGCGCGATCAGCGCCAGCAGTTGTTCGGCCAGTTCGCGCTTGGAGGTGGCCGGGAATACCTGTTCACCGTCCTGCCAGAAGGCCGTGGCGGCATTGTTGTCGCTCTCGAAACCACCGCCACTGATGCCGACCTGGTTGGCGATCACCAGGTCCAGGCGCTTGTCGATCAGCTTGCCGCGTGCATATTTCTCCACGTCGTGGGTCTCGGCGGCAAAGCCGACCACCAGCTTCAGCGACTGCGTCTGCGCGGCGACTTCGGCCAGGATGTCCGGCGTGCGCACCAGCTCGATCACCAGCGACTGGCTGTCGGCGGTCTTCTTCAGCTTCTGCGCGGCGACCTGGCGCGGGGTGTAGTCGGACACTGCGGCGGCACCGATATAGATGTCGGCGGGCAGCGACTTCAGTACGGCATCGCGCATCTGCGCGGCCGAGCGCACGTCGATGCGCTGCACGCCCGGTGGCGTCGGCAGCTGGACCGGGCCACTGACCAGCACCACGTGCGCACCCAGCGCGGCGGCGGCAGCGGCCAGGGCAAAGCCCATCTTGCCGCTGCTGCGGTTGCCGACGTAGCGCACCGGATCGATGTCTTCGTAGGTCGGGCCGGCACTGATCAGCAGGCGCAAGCCCTGCAGGGCACGGGTTTCCGGCGCGGCAACCGTCGCAGCGGTACCGCCATTGGCCACCAGCGCGGCCACGATGTCGCCCGGTTCAGCCAGCCGGCCGGGACCGGATTCACCTTCGGCCAGCGGGCCATCGACCGGGCCGATCACCTGCGCACCGCGCTGGCGCAGCAGGGCGATGTTGGCCTGGGTAGCCGGATGCAGCCACATCCGGTGGTTCATTGCCGGGCAGATCGTCAGCGGTGCGGTGCTGGCCAGGCACAGGGTGCTGACCAGGTCATCGGCATGGCCCTGGGCCAGCCGCGCCAGCAGATCGGCGGTACCCGGCGCGACCACGATGCGGTCGGCCCAGCGGGCCAGCTCGATGTGGCCCATGGCCTGCTCGGCGGCGCTGTCCCACAGCGTGGTGCGGGTCGGCTGCCCGGACAGGGCCTGGAAGCTGAGCGGAGTGACGAACTGCTGGGCACCGGCGGTCATCGCCACCTGCACCTGGGCACCGGCATCGCGCAGGCGCCGCACCAGCTCCAGGGCCTTGTAGGCCGCGATCCCGCCTCCGACGCACAACAGCAGTTTCTGGCCTTCCAGCGCGCGGGCCGGCGCGGGGGAAGCGTTGGGGGAGTCAGCCACCTGGAATTCCTGTGCAAACGAGGGCATTAGCTTACCCGATGGTCGGTAATGTCCCGGTACACGGCACACATAGCGGGCGGCTATCAGCAGATGGGACTTGCGCCACAACGCTTCCGGGGTTCAAGACACTGCGATTCGGAACTTTCCTATACCTGTTGGCCGGCCACGTTTGCAGAATCGTCAGTGGCCACCGCAGGTGTGCCGCTTCGCTTTTCGAGGATTCCGCGTGCACCCGCGCATCATCATCGCCGACGACCATCCCGTCGTCCTGCACGGCATCCGCATCGTGCTGCAGACCCATCTGATGGAGGTCGTCGGCAGCGCGCGTGACGGCGCCCAGCTGCTGCAGCTGGTCGAGCACCACGGCTGCGACGCGGTGCTGACCGACCTCTCCATGCCGGGCACCGGCCCGGATGGCCCGGAACTGATCGCTGAGCTGCGCGCACGCCACCCGGGCATGCCCGTGGTGGTGCTTACCGGCGCCCGTCACCCCGGCCTGCTCGATGGCCTGCTGCGTGAAGGTGTCAGTGGCTTGGTCGACAAGTGCGCCGATTTCGGCGAGTTGCCGCAGGCCCTGAACGCGGCCATGGCCGGGCAGGTGTTCGTCTCGCAGCAGCTGCGCGACCACCTGCAGGCGCGCGACCTGATGTTCGCGCGTGAGCCGGCGGCGCTGTCGGCCCGCGAACAGGAAGTGCTGGACCTGTTGGCCGCCGGGCTGAAAGTGAACGCCATCGCCGTCCACTGCGGCCGCAGCCCGAAAACGATCAGCCGGCAGAAGGCCGAAGCCAAGCGCAAGCTGGGGCTGCAGAACAACCAGGAGCTGTTCGCCTATCTGCAGTCGCGACGCGACTGAGGCAACAGCCTACCCGGGCGTGCGCCCTGCCCTGATGGGACGCATCACCCGCGCTGGCGATGATGCAGGCATGCCCATCCATGACTGGCCCGAGCAGGAACGTCCCCGCGAGAAGCTGATCGCCCGCGGCCCCGCCACGTTGTCCGACGCAGAGCTGCTGGCGCTGTTTCTCGGCTCCGGCTTCGGTGGACGCGACGCGGTGCAGACCGCCCGCGACCTGCTGCAGGCGCATGGCCCCCTGCGCGTGCTGCTGGACCGCCCGGCCCGCGAGCTGGCCCGGTTGCCGGGGCTGGGGCCGGCACGAAGCTGTGCACTGGCCGCCGGCCTGGAACTGGCCCATCGCTACCTGGCCGCCGAGCTTCAGCAGGGCGAGGCGGTCGGCAACAACCCGGCCGCGGTCGGCCGCTACCTGCAGCACCGCCTGCGCGGCCAGGCCCGCGAGATCTTCATGGCGCTGTTCCTGGACAACCGCCACCGGCTGATCGCCTGCGAGGAACTGTTCCAGGGTACACCTTACTTCCATGCAATGGACTGCTTGACTCCAATGCAGTAGTGTCGGGCAATGCAGTACAGGCAGAATTCAGGATCGGCCAATGGCAACGCTCGAGCTGTTTCAGTTTCAGCGATTCGACCATGGAGAGGCTGACGGCCAGCATCTTTGGTCAGTCTCCATGTCCATCAATGACGTCCCTGAACCCAAGCGGCAGTTGCCATACATTCGCCTGGCTTCCGGGCTACCTTGGACGGAAGCGAATACTTGGCTTGCCAGTCGCGCTTGCGATCCTGCCGAAGATCTAAGCGCAAAGACAATCATTAGAGACGCTCGCGGCCTAGTCAGCTACGCCAACTTTCTGGAAGCCAATGGATTGGCGTGGAACGACTTGGACAAGCCGGATTCAGAAAAGCCTACCTACCTGTACAAGTCGCACAGGAACCTCAATGTAAAAGAGGGTACGGGTGCATACTCGACCGCTCAAACAGAATTACGAGCAGTCGCCAACTTCTACATCTGGTGCACCTCTACCGGCCAACTTGCAGACGAATGCAAGCCGTTCTTGACTCGAACGACCCAGGTCCAAGTCTTTACAAGGTTCGGATCAAAGACAGTCGAGAAGACAGTCTCGAGCATGCCCCTGAAACGACGAAGGACCGCGCCTAGATCGACCTTGGAAGGTGGACTGAAGCCAGTTCCGGCAGAACTTCAGAAGCGAATCCTGACGCTATCCGAGGCACATGCGGGCACAGAAGTGACATTGATGCTCGCCATTGGCTTTTCTTCTGGAATTCGCTTGGGCAGCATCACAGACCTCAAATGCGAAACCATCGAAAAGGCTGCGTCGACGAACCTGAAAGGCCACAAGTCCATCAAGATCGGTCCCGCGCACGGGGTGATGACGAAGTTCTCAACGAACTACTCCCCCGTCGTACCAGACGCGCTCATCCAACGCCTTACGAGCTACATAACTTCGGTCCGGCGCCTAAAACGCGCCATCAAGCATGAAGGTCGGTACTCTCAGTACCTCTTCCTAACCCCGCAGGGTCGTCCCTATCATGATGACGACGGCATTCCGAGCAGCGCCATTGGCGTAGCCATGCATAGGATAAGGACGATCGCACAAGCCAGCGACGTCCCGATCGAAGACTTTCGATTTCACGACTCCCGAGCGACATTCGCATGCAACTTGCTAGATGCCGCGATGGCCATAGGGATCCCTGTAACATCCGCGCTTTCAATCATTACGGAGTTCCTGGGCCAATCAGATGAGCGGACCGCTCTCCGCTATGTCCAGCACGCGCAGAAGAGGCGAATCGTCGGCAAGTACAACGACGTCTATGGGCAATGGCTCCTTGAGCTCACTCATGAGACTCCCTGAGCCTCTCATTATTCCCCGCCCCAAGACTGGCAGATCTTTGCCATGGGATCTCTCCAGGCTAGCCTTCATCGGTGCCGCCAAGCGCCCGACCATGACGGTTGATACAGAGATACGCTCGGGGAAGTTTGGGAAATACGATCTACTGCGATACGAACTTCTCAAATCCATTCACAAACACATAGTAGAGAGGCACGTGCTCGGCGAACTGGCTGACTCGACTCGCGAAACAATATTTAACACGCTCAGGACGTTCTTTAACTACTGCGACCGAGAGTCAGTCCAAGTCTCTGCGAAAACATTCTTCATCGCGGTCCAAGGTTGGACCAGATCGTTCAAAACAGCTTCCCCGCACGATCTCGCACAGCAGCAGTACGTCGTTAGAATTTTAGCCGGCGTAACCGGGCAAGACTCAACACTGCTGTTGAAGTCATTTGGGATCTCCAAGCGCGGAGCATCATTGGCGTTGAAGACTAACGATGCGAGAAGCGAAGTCGTTCAGCAGTACATCGCGGACCTCATCTCGCTTATCGACTGCCTCCAACCAGATAAGCTCTACGCGCCCCTACCATTGCCAATCCAGGTCAGGAAGAGCGGCCCGATCTACTACCACTACTCTGGGACGTGGAGGTCGACGTCGACCAAGTACGGCTACGATGTCGCAAGACGGCAAAATACCCTTAAGGGCACAAGCCTACATCGCAGGTTCCCTCTGCTTAACCTTAGGGTAACTGCAGAGGCATTCCTATTCATAGCAATGACCGGAATGAATCTTGCCGAAGTTCAAAAGATGAAGGTCGAACAGTACAGCAGACGGTCCGCAGGAGATCACTACGAATTTAGGGAATTCAAGGCTCGCGCCGGGCATGACGTGTTGTTCACCATCCCCAAGCCATACCTGCCCATCTTCTCTGCATATCTGAAATTTCGCGAAACCCATTTGACCGAATTCAAGTCAAGCCTGCTCTTCCCAATCTATCAGCGAGGCGGTCCTGCAAGTCGAAAATTTCACAGTGGCAACCTAAGAAATATCTTCAATGAGCTTGGCGTTCCGTTCATTACGACCATCGAACTCAGAAAGATCAAGTCCAATAGCATCATGGAGATAAGCGGAGATCCGGGCACGGAGTCACTGATTCTCCAACATAGCCGTGAAACGTACGCCAAGAACTATGTGCGTAGAAGCCCACAACGAGCGGCGAGTGAATTCACTGCGTTCTTCAAGTCAGAAGTAGCCGCGCTTCGGGTGTCGCGTGCAGTCGATGGTGCGCCATGCACTCAGAAGGACAACCCCAAGGCATTGACGATAGCTTCGCCCGATGCACCCACTCCCAACTGCGACACGATGGCAGGATGCCTCTTCTGTGAAAACTACAAGGGAGTGTCGAGCCTAGACTACATTTGGAGATTGAGGAGCTACCTTCAGCTGAAGCGACTCGAACTCAAAAGTCACCTCCACCCAAACAGAGAACATTCGCGGCCGATACTTGAAACCATGCGCCGCATCCGATCAATCATCCGCGCCTTCTCGCAGAAGAACAAGCAACACGAGGCATGGGCACAGATCGCAGATCGCAAAGTGAATGACGGACAGTTCCATCCATCCTGGGACCTCCTCATTAGGTTCGCGCAGGGAGATGCTTGATGCTCACTTCCCGACTTAAATCGAAACACCCAGACGTCCCTCTTCCTAGCGGCCTTGCCAGCATCCACGACGTACCCCCCGATTTCGTAGTCTCCTACAAATCAGATGGATCACCTTGCAGTCGATACGAAGACAACTGTTGGATATTCTCCGCATACCACACGTCATCGATCTCCATGCGGTTCGCCAATGATGAGAACACGGATGATCTAGAGCAGAGCAACGCAGCTGCGGCGAAAGTCGTAGTACTTGCACTACTCTACATTGGCCACCACCCCCTCGGGGCCGGCAGCTTCCACACCAAACTCTGCCGCCTAAAGGACATCCTCAAGGCCTGCAACTCCACACAAACTCTGATCTCGGAGTTCGGAAATTCCAAAAAATGCCAGGCAGAACTTCGAAAGCGAATCCGCCCAAGTTCACTTGGATCCGCACCTCTGCTTATGCATGAACTGGCCCTGCTGAGTGAAGAAATAGGCTTTACGCTTTGCCCACCGGCACTTATCCCAAGCTTCTACCCAACAGGATATTCAGCCAATCAAACACTCTACATCCCTAATCGGATCCATTCTTACGTCTTGAATCAATGCGATGCGATTGTATCGCTCGCAATCACTCATATCGACCTACTTAAGAATGCGATACGTAGCCAACTGCACGAGGCGTTCAACCTTGTCCCGGCACCAGACTGCCAACTTGCTACGGAAGACCTTTCCGCGTTACCTGCGAGACTAGTGGGCATCTTCGACACCGCATACGGCACGCTGGAGCACCGCCACCCATTCCTGACTTACATCACGGCGATACGAGATGCCGCCCTGATTTTGCTGTGTGCGCATAGCGGCATGCGCATCTCAGAGGCTCGCGAGCTCAAGCGAGGGTGCCTCCGTCAGCACCAAGACGCCGCCATCGGACCGGCAAATTTGATAGTCGGAGTACCCGCAAAGATACAGCCTATAACGGAATCTACTTGGATATGTAGCGACTTGGCTGCAAAGGCAGTCCAGGTGCTGGAAGCCATTTCCTCGGTACATCATGAGATGCGCGACACCAAACTGGTCTCAGGGAGCTTCAGCAACTGGCTCTTTACGTCCGTACTAGGCTGGAAGAAGAAGCGGTACAGTATCGATCCACCGCGGGTTTCAATGATCGAAAGAATTAACTATCCGTGGCTATTTGATCCTGAGACTCTGAAGGTCACTGAAGACGACCTTAGAGTATCCGAACTCATCAACGGTAGCTCTGGGGGACGTGTTGTACTCGGGAAGGTTTGGCCGTTTTCCTTCCATCAGCTGAGGCGGACATTGGTAGTGAATGCCGTGCGCTCTGGCCGAGTCGCGCTCGGCTCGATCCAGCTTCAGCTGAAACATCTTCACCTTGGAATGACCGAGTACTATGTGCGCGGATACCACAGCCTCTCGCTCAACGAGTCGATGCGCATTGAGCTTGCGGAGGAGCTTGCCAATGAGGCGGCCCGAGTCGCGAAGGGGCTTGCTGACTCGAAGCACTTCTCTCCCCATGGCTCAGCCCACAAGGATCGCCTTCTGGAGTTGATCAGCACCTCAGATCTAAAGGGGCTTGCGAAGCTCGCTAGCCAGGGCACACTTTCCGTGAGACCTACCCTGCTGGGTGTCTGCCTAAAGAAGGGGGACTGTGAGTATGGTGGCTATGACACGCTGTCCCATTGCGTAACGTGTCCCGAAGCACTGCTGGACAAGGGAAATGTAGTACGTGCGGAGAAGTTGATTGCCCACAGCGAGCCTCTATTGGAAGCATTGCGCCCTTCTGGAGATAGCCCGAGGATGCGTGCGCTTGAGGGCCAAGTTTCAGCGCTTAAGGACTTCGTCATCAGAGTGAGATCTAATGAGCAATGAACCTCCCCTGCTCGACAGATTGAAAGCCGCATTCGATAGGCTGAAATCGGGTCAGCCAGAAGTATTGCCACCTGGGGCGCTCGTCAGTCAGAACAACGTTGCGAGAGAAGCGGGCATCCCTCCTGCCCACTTTAAGAAGTCTCGCTTCGGGCCTTTGATTGCGGAAGTTCAAGCCCATGTTGCCCAAAGAGACGGAGCACTACTCAGCGAGCGAGCCAAGTCTACTTCGCTCGAGCTCAAGCTGGCGGACGCGGTTGCGCGAATCAGCGAGCTGAAATCGGAGCGTGACCACCTGCGCTCGCTTCTACTTAGCGCTGAGATGAAGCTCGCCGAGCTGGCTCGTCGTTGAGCCTACTTAACGGGCCCGAAACCTCCCTTCATTCTCGACCAACGGTAGCTGGGTCGTGGGATCTCGTCCCACCTCTATCCGAGAGAGACCGCAGCCCCCAAGTGCCGTACGAACCCTGATGGTTCCGCGCACTCAACATCAACATGAAAAGCACCTTCGAGTGTTCCCGCAAAGATGTCGCCGCCAACATCGGTGTGCTGATGGCCGCCGGTGGCGTTGCGCTGACCGGAAGCCGCTGGCCAGATATCGCAGCAGGCGCGGTGATCGCGCTGCTGTTCCTCAAATCCGCGCTGGGCGTGATCGGCGAGGCGTGGCCGGCGTGGCGCGCGGCAGCGAACCCGCAGAGCAATTGAAGCGCGCTCTGGGCACGATTGTGCGGCGTGGATGACCGCTTCCTGGCCGAGAGCAGACATTGTCCACTTCACTGAGCCGTACGCTTTGGCTGCTTAGGGTCTATTGCACTCGGCGCCGATCTGCTCAGTCAGAACTATCAGGGATTGCTGGAATGCGGCTGCAAATTGCTGGCCGCCCTCTCTCTAGTGGCTATGGGCGATCGAGGGGAGCAGTCTGGTCCATGTGTCGAGCAGAACCCCTGGGCCTTGGTGCGTTAGAAACGAAACCCACAACCCATTCTCCATTGCTTTGAGGTAGCCGCGGTGCATCTCAAGTGCGGCCTCGCAAGCGTGGAGGCGCTCAAGGATTTCTGCGATCTCGGAGGTCATGGCAGTCTGGACAGGCAAGGGGTGGGAAGGCGATAGTTTGTAGACGTCTGGAAGAGTCCGCCATGAGCATCCTCAACGTTCTGCTCACTCGTGATCACCTTGTCGTTGCCGTGGATACCTTGGCAGAGGATGCTCTCACAGGGGAACATTCCGCAGGGGCAAAGCTGCTGTTGATCCCTCAGCACAACTTGGTGTTTGCTACGCGAGGTTCTACGCAGTTCTTCCTTCGGGTTTATGAGCTGGCTCTGCAGGCCAGCTTCCGCGCAGATTTCACAATGGAACAACTATCTGCCGAGCTGGGGATGGTGGTGGACCAGCTGTGGCTGAACTACGAGAAGGCGGCAGTCGAGGCAGGATTGTCGATCGAGCAGCTCGGGACCGAGTTGGTGCTTGGTGGGTGGTCGTCGAAGAACGGCCGGATGATGGCTACGGCATATGCCAAGAGCGGCAGCCGGCGCCCTTGCGTGGTTCAGCCGGTCGGGGGCCAGCTGGCTTCGCCAGGCGAGCCGCTCCAGGCTGTGATTCCTAGCATGGCCCAGAAGGATCTGCTGACCCATGCGCGCCTGCAGGCCAGCCACCTCAACGAGCAGCTGGGCCGGAGCGTGGCCGGGGGGCGGCTGCTGGCCGGGTTCTTGCAGAAGGGGCAAGCCGTACTCAAGGATCTTGGAGAGATCTAGGTCGTTTGCGGCAATCCGGCTAATGTCAGAATTCGCTGCCACCGCATTGTCGTGACAGTTCCCCCGTCGGCTCATTCTCGGAACCATGTGGTGGTAAGAGAAGAAGGCGCCACATTCACCACAGTGAAGGCGCGTACGACCATCTGCTTAATTGCCTCGGACTTGAACTCATCCGAGTAGCGATTGTTGCTAGTAGACGTCTCTACTATTCATTGCCATTCATTTTGGTTTCACAAGAATCTACGAAAGGCTGGCCGGTCCAGTGATACCATCGCCTTTGCTGACCTATAATGCAACTGAACATGGGCGGCCCGAAGCGTTGTAACGGGCCGGACCGACCTCACGCTCCGAACAGGAGATCATCGATTTCGCGCTGGCGGCGGTTGTAGCTGGACATGATGCTCGTGATCTCGCCGGCCTCCACCGGCCGACTGATCAGATAGCCCTGGATCGCGTCGCAGCCCATTTCCGCCAGCGCCGCCTGTTGCGCGGTGGTCTCCACGCCCTCGGCCACCACCCACAAGCCCACTGCCTTGGCCAGCGCGATGATGGCTTTGACGATGGCGGCATCTTCAGTGTTCTCGGCAACCCCACTAACGAAACTGCGGTCGATCTTCAGCTCGTGGATCGGGAAGCGCTTGAGATGGGTCAGGCTGGAATGGCCGACACCGAAGTCGTCCAGCGAGATACGCACGCCAATCGAGGCCAGCTTGCGCAACACCATCAGGCTGAACTCGGCATTGCGCATCGCTCCGGATTCGGTGACTTCGATGGTCAAGTGCTCCGGATTGATGTCGTGGCGCTCCAGCGCCTCGCATACATCGGTGAAGAAGGCGGGAGAATTGATCTGGAACATCGAGGCGTTGACCGCCACGCTCCAGTCCAACGCCTGCTCGTCGCGCCACAGACGCATCTGCCGGCAAGCCGCGTGCAGCGCCCAGCGGCCGATTTCCACAATCATGCCGGTCTTCTCCGCCAGGGGAATAAAGTAGTCCGGCACAATCTGGCCATGCTCGGGATGGTTCCAGCGTAGCAGCGCCTCCACGCCCACCATGCGCCCCGCCTGCAAATCCAGCTTGGGCTGGTACAGCAAGAAAAGTTCGTCCTCGCGCAGCGCCTTGCGCAGGTCGCCAACCATCAGTTCGATTTCGGATACGCTAGCGCCCATCGAGGCGTCGAATACCGAAAAGCGGTTGCGGCCGAGATCCTTGGCCTCACGTAACGCGGTCGACGCCTGAGTGAGCAGGCGGTTGCGCTGCGTGCCGGTAGCGGTGTCCACCGCGATACCGATGCTGGCCGAGACATCGATCTCGGTGTGGCGCACCATGAAGGGGTGGTGCATACCCTGCAGCAGACGCTTGGCAACGACTTTGGCGTGGCTGGATTCCTCCACTCGCATCATCAGAGCGAATTCGTCGCCGGCCAGGCGCACAATCAGATCCTGCTGACGGATGCACGACTGGATGCGCAATGCCGCCTGCCGTAGCAGATCGTCGCCGAAGGCGTGTCCGTGGATTTGATTGATCGCGCGGAAGCCATCCATGCCGATTACCAATACTGCGATGCGGCCGTGCCGGGATTTGGGCAGGCGCAGGCTCTGTTCCAGCATCATCCGTACGGGCAGGCCGGTCAGCGCGTCCTGCAACGCCGGCGAGCTACTTCCCGGTCCCGGAAGGTTGGATTCCGCACTGATCGCCGCCAGCCATGCATGCTGAGGGCGCGGGTTCTGGCGCAGCCACAGCGCGAACACCAGCGACAGGCACAGGAGTGCGGACAGCAGCCCACCCAGGGCGACTACGTGTGTGGTCTCCAACTGGACCAGGGCATACGCCACAGGATTACTGGCCAGAATAATTCCACTCGTCAGTACTTCGGTCATTGTCTGCATGGTCTCGCTCCGTGCGCCGGCTGAGCGCGTGCGATGCTATTGTTCCGGCCACTTGAACGCCGGTGAATACAACAAATACGAATCGTCAGTACGGCGCGCCGCGACCGGCCAAGCCGGCGTCTGCGGCCCGGTCCGCCGTGGTGCTATCCGGCTTCGGTCCGCGCACCAGCACGGTCCAGTCGGGCATCGTCGCGGCTAGGCGCCGCTCAATACGTTCGGCTTCGCCGCCCGCCAGCATTGCCGGATCGCGCAGGTACACCACCGCAATGCGCTCCCGCTCGGCGATCTCCACACTCAGCAGTTGCGCGGTGACCTGTTCGCGTGCCGAGTCAATCGCGGCCACCTGCGCATGCGCCGCCTCAACACCGCTGCTCAGCCTCGTGTCCAGCGATTCCACCTGCGCACGCAGGCGGTCCATTTCTGCCCGCTGGTTGAGTAAGCTGTCGCTGGCTTCTAGGGTCTGATGCAACGCTACTTTCACCTCGCGTCCCAGCCGCGCGCGGATGTTCCGCTCCAATTCGATGCTGGCGCCGGGTAGGTAGTGCGGAACGATGGCCACGACATTGAACTGTGGCTTCTCGCTGCGGTTGTCCACGTGGAAGCCGTCGATCGCGCCCTTATGGTTCTTCAAATAGTCCTCCACTTCCACCCGCGCGGCATTGCCGGCCCAAGTCGAGGCGGCGATGTCACGCAGCGCCAGACCCAGCGGCACCGCCAGCACCACGAAGGTCAGCGCGATCAGCCCAGCCTGCCAAGCGGTGTGCTGTGGTGAATTGCGCACGCCGAAGCCGTACCACTTTGCTACCAGGGTGACGCTGAGCGCGATCGCCAACAAGTTGGTCATGAACAGAAAGAAGGCATTGCCAGCAATCGGCGTACTGCCCACCGCCAGCCCGTAACCGACCACCGCCAAGGGCGGCATCAGCGCGGTGGCGATGGCGACACCGACGATGGTCTCGCCTTTGCGAGTGATTGCCGCGTACGCGCCGGCCAGACCGGAGAACACCGCCACCATCAGATCGAATAGATTGGGTTGGGTGCGCGCCAGGATCTCGTTGGTGGCCTCGCGCAGCGGCGATGCCCGAACGATCAGGAAAGACACCAGCAGCGCCAGCGCGGTTCCGATTACAAGAGCCGTCAGTGCGCGTCGCATCATCCGGAAATCGACCACGCACAGCGAGAAGCCGAGCTGCATGATTGGCCCCATCAGGGGCGAGATCAACATAGCGCCGATCACCACCGCTGCCGACGATTGCAGCAGGCCAAGGATGGCAATGCCGCACGACATCACCGTCATGAACAGATAGCGGGGGGTCGCCACGCCGGAATCGAGCATGTAGGCAACGATGGCGTCGTGATCGACGCTGCCGATGATGTCGTGGCTGCGCCAACGGCGCGCACGTGGGAGCAGGGAGAAGAGGAATCGAGACATCGAAGGTTCCGGGGGCGGGGTGGGCCCGGCGACCGAGTCGCGGCCACCGGTCATAGAGGGAAGCAAGGCCCGCGCGAACCGGCTCCAGGCGGAAGGGCGGTCCGCGCTCAGCCGATGCGCTGGTGCGCGGTGGTATCCGCGCACGTGGGCGCTTTCGACTGCATGCGCAGACCGTGGCGTTCGATTTCCAGCGCCAACAGCAGTTCGAGCTGGTCCAGGTCGTCGCGGATGCACGCGTTGGCCAACGGGTTGTCGTGGCCGCTGTCCATATGTGTGCCCAAGACGCGGGCCAGCAGCGGATACAAAGCATCGCTATCGCTGACACCCGCTTCACGCAACAGCCCGGCGAGTGCGGCCTGGCGGAGGCAGTCGAGCGTCAGGTCCGCCCCGGGCGGCGACGCGGGGCGGGATGGGGCCTGTGTGAATCCGTGATGCATAGGAAACCTCGTCGGCGCGTATGCGCAGTCAGTGGCGACACGCGCTACCTTGCCTGTGGCTGCGGGCGGTTCCTATGCAACAAATACGAAAGTGAATTAAGCCAACAGGCGCGTGAGACAGGTTTCCAGCGCCGTGCGGAAAGCGCGCAGGTCTTCGAGGTGAGCGGTGACGCCATCGCGCTCTACCGCTTCCTGCAACGTTCGCCCCGCCCGCGCCAGTTCGCCGGCGCCGATCGCGCCCAGTCCTCCGGCGATGCGATGCAGACCATCACCACAGCCAGCCGGGTCGCCTGCGGCGATGGCCGCATCCAGCGCCGCAAGATCACCGCGAGTCGCCGCTTGCAGGCTGTCCACCATGCGCTCGACCAGATCCGTCGATCCGAAGCGCGCGATCAGGTCCGAGCGAGTCGGCGATGGCGGCGCGCCAGCATTGGCAGGCGCATCGTCGACCTGCGATGTGAGTTCCGCCGATTCCGTAGGTTTGGCCGACGGAGCATCGTCCGCAGTGCTCCCTCCCCCGGTAGCCGGCAGCCAACGCAGCAGCGTCTCACGCAGGACCGACAACGGTACCGGCTTGGCCAGGAAGTCGTCCATGCCGGCCTCCCGGCAACGCCGCGCTTCCTCCTCCAGCGCGCTCGCAGTCAACGCGATGATCGGCATACGCTTGGCCGTCGGCTTTGCGGCCTCGCGGCGGCGCAGTTCACGGGTAAAAGTGTAGCCGTCCATCCCCGGCATGCGGCAGTCGGTGATGACCAGATCGAACAGGGATTGCGCTAACGCGTCCAGCGCGGCCTGCCCGTCCTCCACCACTTCATGGCTCAAGCCCAGCTGCTGCATCCGCCAGCGCATCAGATCCTGGTTGGTCGGATGATCCTCGACGATAAGCACGCGTCGGCCGCGCCAAGCTGGCGGCAGAGGCACCGCATCGGCAGCGCCGTCCGCCGCATTCGTCAGGGCCATGTCGTCGGGAGCCTCGTCGTCTTCGTCCGACACCGGTAGCCAGACATCCAGTTCCACCCGCGTGCCTTGCCCCGGCGCGCTGTGC
This sequence comes from Stenotrophomonas sp. X, assembly GCF_055721025.1. Taxonomy (NCBI): domain Bacteria; kingdom Pseudomonadati; phylum Pseudomonadota; class Gammaproteobacteria; order Lysobacterales; family Lysobacteraceae; genus Stenotrophomonas; species Stenotrophomonas sp. X. The sequence goes on along the minus strand of NZ_CM146756.1, from coordinate 325,844 downwards.
AGGGTCAATTCGCCGCCCATTAGCTCGGCCAGTTTCCGGCAGATGCTCAGGCCCAGGCCGGTGCCGCCGTAACGCCGTGTGGTCGAGGCTTCAGCCTGGATGAAGGGACTGAACAGCCGCTCGTGCTGGTCCTCGGCGATGCCTACGCCGGTGTCGCGCACTGCCAGCCGGATCCGCTGCGCGTCTGCGCGCGAATCCAGCAGGTCCAGTTCGATGGCGACCTCACCCTGAGGAGTAAACTTGATCGCGTTGCTCAGCAGATTGAACAGGATCTGCCGCAGGCGTACGCCGTCGGCGGCATAGCGCAAGGCGATGCGGGGGTCGATGCGGTTGCCCAGCCGCAGGCCCTTGGCAGTAGCCTGCGTCGACAGCATCCGCTGGATATTGTCTACCACCCGGTGCAAGCTGACCGGTGTCGCTTCCAGCTGCAGCGCGCCGGCTTCCATCTTGGAGAAGTCCAAGATGTCGTCGAGGATTTGCCGCAGCATTTGTGCCGAATCCCCAATGATCGCAAGCACTCGCCGCTGTTCTCCGTCCAGACGCGTGTGCGAAAGCATTTCTAGCATTCCAAGCACACCGCTCATCGGGGTACGGATCTCGTGGCTCATCGTCGCCAGGAAGTTGGCCTTGGTCTCGGCAGCCTGCTCGGCCGCAGCCTTGGCCGCCACCAAGGCTTCCTTCTGCGCCCGGGTATCGGTCACGTCGATCCAGTAGCCGCTCCATTGCACGTAGCCGTCGTCTGCGCGACTCGGTTGCCCGCGCGAACGGATCCAGCGCCAGTCTTCGCCGGCCATCGCCCGGAAGTCGATGGCGATGCCGTCAAACACAGCCGCCGCGCGTTCCAGTTCTTCAGCCAGCCGCGACTGGTCCTCCGGGTGCACCCGGTCGAACAAAGCCCGCTCGTTGTCGGTGGCCTGTTCGACGCTGATGCCGAATAGCGACGGCATGTCGCCAGCGATGAACGGGAACGAGAAACTGCCGTCCGGCGCACGGCGTGCCTGGTAGACCACCGCCGGCAAGTTGCCTGTTACTTCCTCCAATCGCCGTTCCACCCGTCGGCGCTGCTCCACTTCACGTCGCAGGCGCACATGCCCGATGGCGTGCATGAGTCCGGCGGTTAGAAGAATCAGCGCAAGTGGCAACGCCCATTTGAGGAACTCGCCCCAGTCGAAGTCCGCGCGGTATTCCACCGCCAGCCAGTCGGTGCGGATGGCCTCGCGCTCGCGCGGGGTCATGCTGAGCAGCATGCGGTCGAAGGCCATGGCGAGCGCCGCGTGCTGTTTGCGCACGGCCAGCGACAGCCTGTCCTCCACTCCGGCCGGCGCCGCCACGTGCAACTCCCCGGAATAGCGATCGCGTAGATAGCGATCCACTACCGCCAAGTTTCCGATGTACGCGTACGCCTTGCCGCTGCGTACTTGTTCCAATCCATCCAGCGCGGCGGCCACCGGCACCTGAATGGCGTCGGGCGCCTGCGCGCGCAGCAGCGGGCCGAGCCGCTCCGGATCCGACAGAGCAACCCGATGCCCCCTAAGATCTCCCATGTCCAAGACACGCCCGGCACCATCGCCCACCACAATGACATTGGACATGGTTAGGAACGGCTGACTGAAGACCCAGCCGGCGCCCAGCACGCTGGTGTCATTGGGTACACCCAACACCGCATCCAATTGGCCGTCGCGCATCGCGTTGCGGATTGCCTGCCAACTCTCCAGCCGCACCGTCTGGAGTTTGCCGGCGCCGGCGGTGCGGAACCTATTCAGATAGTCACCGGCCACGCCGGAGGGCTGGCCTTCCTCGTCTAAGAAAGAAATTGGTGCCCAAGATGGCGCGAAACCCAGTTTCAGCTGCTGCGCCAGCACTGCCTGCTCGTCGGCGGTGAACACCATCGTACCGCTGCCTTGCCAGTGCAGCGGCGCCAACCAGCGGTTACGGATCGCGTGGTCGTTGGCTTCCGGAATCGCAGCCAGCGCGGCGTCCAGCGCTTCGGCTAGTGGCTGCTTGGCGTTGGGCACGCCGAAATGCAGTGAATCCAGCGGCAGATCGGTCTGGCGTAGTAGGCCGACTCGGGCGATCTCGGCTTCGGCAATAAGTGCCGAGGCAACATAGGCATTGCCGACGTACACATCGGCCTGGCCATCGGACACCATCCGCAGCGCGGCCAGCGTGCCGTCTGCTTCCAGATGGGTCGCCTCCGGATAGCGTTCGCGCGTCACCGCCGACAGCGCGAAATCTCGCTCGGTCACCACCCGCAACCCGGCCAGCTCCGGCTCGCGCGATGCTCGTCCGTCCTGCAGGCGGGTGACCAGGGCGACGGGTGCCTCGGCGTATTGCCGGCTGAACACCAGGCAACGGGTGCGTTCGGCGGTCAGCACCACATCCATCACCACATCGATCTCGCCCGCGCAGGCAGCGCGTAGCACTTCGGTCCAGCTGGAATAGCGGCGTGAGGTCAGTGTGACGCCCAAGCGGGCCGCCGCCTCGGTCAGATAATCGTGCGCCAGGCCCTCGGCCTTGCCGTCGCGCACCCGCTCGAAGGGCGGCCAATCGTTGTCGTACAATCCGACCGTCACCGTCGGATGGGCGCGCAACCAAGCCGCCTGCGTGGGAGACAATAGCAAACCGCCTTCCTCGGCGAGCGCTGGCAGCGGCAGCCATAGCAATACCAACATCCCAGACAGCAACCAATGGAGAATGGAATGCGTACGCACGCGACAGATACTCCTCATGCTGGACTGCCCGATTCCGGTTCCGGCCCGTACGCCGGATTCTAGCCCACGCGACTACAGCCCATGCGTCTTCGCATCATTCTTGCCGATGATCATCCCGTCGTGCGAATCGGCGCGCGCGCGCTCATCGAAAGCAGCGGCATTGGCGAGGTAGTCGCCGAGGCCAACGGCACCGACGAACTGATGCAGGCGCTGGAAGGCCAGCCCTGCGACGTGCTGGTTACCGATTTCGCGATGCCCGGCGGACAGCAGCCCGACGGCTTCGCCATGCTCGGTCTGATCCGCCGCCGCTATCCGAAACTGCCGATCCTGATGCTGAGCATGGCCAACAACGTGGGCATCCTGCGTACGGTTGCCTCGGCCGGCGTACTGGGCCTGATCGACAAGGCGTCGTCGCTGGACGAACTGCCGCTGGCCTTGCAGACCGTGCATCGCGGCCAGCCCTACGTGAGCAAGGCGCTGAAGGAACGCATCGCCGAACTGGGCAGCGAAGCGGTGTCCGGCGGCACCGGCAAGCCACCTTCGCCGCGCGAGTTGGAAGTGCTTCGCCTCCTCGCCACCGGCCTGTCGGTCACCCAGATTGCTGCGCAGTTGAACCGTAGCGTCACCACCATAAGTCGCCAGAAGGGCGACGCCATGCGCAAGCTGGGTATCGGAAACGACGCCGAGCTTTTCGATTTCCTGCGCAACGAGGGCTTGTCCGGATAAGCCCCGTCCGGGGCGGTCCCGCCGCCGGCTTCCCCGTATCGCCCCTGCATGCCGGTTCCTCCGGATGATTGCGCGCGGCACCGTGCCCGCGGTCTTTCGCCAACGATCGTTGCACCGTGCCGGCAGATCAGCGCAATACAACAAGTTGTATTTTTCCACTCTCGCACGACCATTCTTCGCCTGCTGGCTGAACGAACTTTCAGGCCGTCCTAGATTTCGTAGTTATTGCATTCAAGCGTCCGCCCCCATGTGGAAAATTCTCCTCGTGCCAGAAACGCCATGCATTGCACGGCCCTGGCTGACCCGGAACCGCGATGGTCGCGATTCCGGAACGCCCTCCGGAGCGTCGCATTGATTCCCGATGCGGTTCGCCGAGGACACGAAACCGGGCTCGTTCCCGTGTTTGTGGCCGCCCTATCACCAAAGCGGCCGGGCCTCGATTGAATCAACCACGAGGAATTGTCATGAACAGGATCTATCGCATCGTGTGGAATGCCGCTACAGGCCGCTGGATGGTCGTCTCCGAGCTTGCTAAGGGCCGCAAGAAGAAGGCCGCTTTGCGTCTGTCCGCGCTGGCCGTCACGTTGGCACTCCCGGCCGCAGGCGCGCTGGCGGCTGACGCCTGCACCACCCCGGAAGGCGAAGCCGGCACCCGCGACGAGCGGGGCGTGTGCGTGATCGAGGAGACCGTCGCGTCGCCGTCGGGCATCGGCCTGATGGGTGGCTTGGACGGCGGTATCGCCACCGGCACCGACGCGGTCGCGGTAGGCCCGTCGTCGGAGGCTGCGGGGGCACGCGCAGTCGCGATCGGCAGTGGCGCCAAGGCCACCAACATCGCCAACGTCGCCATCGGTGATCGCGCCAACACCGCCGGTTCCAATGCGGTGTCTATGGGCTACAACGCCACCGCTAACGGCAACTACACCCTGAGCCTGGGCGGCGGCTCCAGCGCCGTGGGTTCCCGTGCCACCGCCGTAGGAACCGACGCCGCCGCCACCGGCTCCAACGCGACCGCGCTGGGCAACGGATCACAGGCAAGCGCGCTATTCGCCACGGCCCTGGGCAATGGGGCGAAGGCGACCGCGCAGGATGCGATCGCCACGGGCCGCGACGCTCAGGCGAGCGCGCTTTATTCCATCGCCACGGGCTACGCCGCGCAGGCGAATCAGTCGTACACCATCGCGACCGGCACCCAGGCCCGCGCCTTGACCTCCAGCTCCGTGGCGCTCGGTTTCAACGCGACTGCCGGCGCCGCCGATGCGGACGGAAATCCGCTGGGTGCCAACCAGATCGCGCTCGGCAGCAGCGCCAACGCGGCGGCGGATAGCTCCGTCGCGCTCGGCGCTGGCGCCACGGTGGACGTGAATGCGCAGTACGGCACTGCCATCGGCCGCACGGCCCGGGTGACAGCCAGCGGCGTCAACGCAATCGCCATCGGCCAGGCCTCGGTCGCCGATCGCGCGAACACCCTTTCCGTCGGTGCCGTCGGCGCCGAACGCCAGATCGTGAATGTCGCCGCGGCCACCCTGGACACCGACGCAGTCAATCTCTCCCAGCTGAAGGCAACGGCCGGCAGCGTGGCCGCCGCGCTGGGCGGCGGCGCGGCCGTGGACGCGGCCGGCCAGATCACGGCCCCGAACTACACGGTCGGCGGTGTTAACCACAACAATGTTGGCAGCGCATTGGGCAATCTCGACGGCCGCACCACCAGTAACACGACCAATCTCACCACACTGCAGGGCGACGTGAGCACCCTGACCACCAACGTGCAGAACCAGTTCACCACGGTTAACACCACGATTGGTGATCTGTCCGACACCGTGGACAATGCCGTGATGTACGACGGCGCCGACAAGGGTACGGTCAGCTTCGGCGGCGCCGACGGCACCACGCTGAAGAACATCGCTGCCGGTGAGGTCTCAGAAGACAGTCGCGACGCCGTGAACGGCGCGCAGCTGCACTCTACCAACCAGCAGGTCGAGCAGAACACCACCCTGATCACTGACCTGGACGGTCGAGTCACCCACATCGACAACCGCGTCACCCAGCTGGAAGACGGCTTCAACGACGGCAGCATCGGTTTGGTCCGCCAGGACGCGGACAACCGCGACATTACCGTTGCCGCGCATACCGACGGCACCCGGGTCAACCTGGCCGGCACCGAAGGCAATCGCGTGGTCAGCGGCGTGGCCGGTGGCGTGGCCGACAGCGACGCGGTCAACGTCTCGCAGCTGAAGTCCACGGAGCAGGGCATCCGCGACGACATGACCGGCCTGATTGGCGATTCGCTGGAAGGCGCGGTGATGTACGACGGCGCCGACAAGGGCTCGGTCAGCTTCGGCGGCGCCGACGGAACCGTGCTGAAGAACGTCGCCGCTGGTGAGGTCTCGGAAGACAGCCGTGACGCCGTGAACGGCTCGCAGCTGCATGCCACCAACCAGCAGGTCGAGCAGAACACCACCCTGATCACCGAACTGGACGGCCGCGTCACCCATATCGACAACCGCGTCACCCAGCTCGAAGACGGCTTCGATGACGGCAGCATCGGTCTGGTTCGCCAGGACGCCGACAGCCGTGACATCACCGTGGCCGCGCATACCGACGGCACCCGGGTCAATCTGGCCGGCACCGAAGGCGATCGCGTGGTTAGCGGCGTCGCCGTCGGCGTGGCCGACAATGATGCGGTCAACGTCTCGCAGCTGAAGGCCACCGGCCTGATCGGCGAGGACGGCACCGCCATGAACGCGGTGGTGTACGACAGCGACGCGCTCGACAGCATCACCTTGGGTGGCAAGGATTCAACAGCCGCAGTCAAGATCAAGAACGTGGCCGACGCGACCGAGGACGACGAAGCGGTCAACCTGCGCCAGCTGAAGGACGCCGGCCTGGTGGGCGAAGGCGGCCAGACCCTGGACGCGGTGACCTATGATGCCGACAGCAACCGTGGCCAGGTGACCTTCGCTGGCGTCAACGGCACCCTGCTGACCAACGTGGCCGACGGTCGCATCACCGCCGGCAGCCGCGACGCGGTCAACGGCGGTCAGATCGCCGCGCTGCAGGACCAGCTGCATAGCCAGATCAGCAACATCGACAATCGCGTGACGCATATCGAACAGAACGGTGGCGGTTCCGGTGGCGACGACCCGTACTTCGACGCCAACGGCAATCCGGTCAGCGACGTGCCGGACAACAGCAGCGCGCCGGGCCTGCCGTCGAGTGGTGCGCAGGCCGGAGGCGCCAGCGCGGTCGCTGCGGGCAATGGCGCGGTCGCTTCGGGTAACGCCAGCGTCGCGGTCGGTGCCGGTGCCAAGGCCGAAGCCGACAACGCGGTGGCCTTGGGGGCCGGATCGGTAGCCGATCGCGACGACACCGTGTCGGTGGGACGCAGTGGTTACGAGCGCCAGATTACCAATGTGAAGGCCGGTGTGCGCGATACCGACGCGGTTAACGTGTCACAGCTGAACCAGCGCATGGCTGAAGCCAATGCCTACACCGATCAGCGCATCGACGATGTGTGGCAGGGCGTCAACGACCGCATCGACCACGCCAGCCGCCAGGCCAACCGTGGCATCGCCAGTGCCTCGGCGATGATTCCGGTGACCCCGTATATGCCGGGCAAGACCGTGCTCAACGCCGGCATGGCGAGCTATCGCGGTGAAACCGCGCTGGGTGTCGGCATATCGCGCTGGAGCGACAACGGCCGGGTGAACCTCAACGCCGGTGTGTCCGTCGCGCAGGGCGACAGGCCGATCTTCCGCGTCGGCGTGGGCGTGGTACTGGGCGACTGACGCCCTTACCGCGACGGCGACCGCACGCCGCTGCGGCTCTTCATTACTCGAGAGCAAGGAACTCGCGTTCGTTCCCGTATTCCTTCCCTGTCTCTTGGAAGTGGCCCCGCCTGCACCGGCGGGGCCTTTTTTTGTCTCGACTCTTCCGGCAAGAAGAACATTCCCCTTCACCCAACTCGCCACATTCCCGCCTTTGAAAGAAGGGGGAAAGAAGGGGGGCGCGATGCTCATCTCCTCGGTACCCATCACCAGCGTCGCATTCCACGCCGCGCGTCCGACACATTGGAACGACTTTCAAACTTGCATTTGCAACTTCTTGTATATCGGCGGTCGACTTCGCTTCCTATCCTTACCTCATGCCGCGAGCACCGTGCGGCCGTGTGCGCGAATCCCCCGGATTATGGCTTCATCCACGCACACGCATCACCTTCCTCGCCGTTTCAACGAAGAACGGCGAAGAGGCGTCCGCTCTGGCGGAGATTCTTCAACCTGTCCATAGGAAACATGCAAATGAAGTATTTCACCCTCGCTTCCGCCGTGGCCGCCGCGCTGGCGTTCGCTTCTTCGGCCCAGGCCGCGTCGACTACCGGTGGCACCATCACCTTCACCGGCGTGGTAAATGACGCGACCTGCACCGTCTCCGGCGGTTCGGGCACCGACGGTGGCACCGGCAACTTCTCGGTTGCGCTGGATCCGGTCAATGCGAACCTGCTGGGTGCCGCCGGCAACACCGCCAATCCGAAGGTGTTCGATGTGATCATCGGCGGCCCGGGCCAGGGCACCTGCGAAGACGGCAAGATCGCCAGCATGTCGTTCCTGCCCTCCAGCACCCAAATCGATCCGGTCACCGGCGCGCTGAAGAACGTGCTGGTTGGCGAAGCCACCAACGTGCAGATCGAACTGGCCGATGACGCCGCCCAGCTGATCGACCTGTCGGTCCCCGGCCAGTCATGGGACGCCACCATCGGCAGCGTCGCCCCGAACACCGGCAAGCTGCAGTTCCAGGCGCACTACTTGGCCGTCAACGGCGCCGCCACCCCGGGGCTGGTCAACACCAACGTGGTGTATTCGGTCGTCTACAACTGATCCGTATCGGATCATCGCGCGCGGCGGCGCCTGCCGCCGCGCCGTCAGGAGGTGAATCATGAACAAGCTGCTGCGAGGCCTGCTGCTGGCCGCCGCCACGATGTCCGCGCTCGTCGCTGCGCGCAGCGAAGCCAGCGTGGTCATTGGTGGCACTCGGATGGTGTACCCCGCCGAAGAACGAGAAATCACCGTCAAGCTCACCAACGAAGGCGATCGTCCCACGCTGGTGCAAGTGTGGCTGGACGACGGTGACGAACGGTCCACACCCGACACCGCCCAGGTACCATTCACAGTATCGCCCCCCATTTTTCGCATGGATGCCGAAAAAGGGCAGGCCGTGCGCATCGTCTACACCCGCGAACCGCTGCCGGCCGATCGCGAATCGCTGTTCTGGATCAACCTACTGGAAGTACCGCCCAAGGCGGACAACAGCGATGAGCGCAACCTACTGCAATTCGCCTTCCGCACCCGCATCAAGCTGTTCTACCGCCCGTCCGGATTGGCCGGTGACGCGGCGACCGCTCCGTCCAAGTTGAATTGGAAGCTGATAGCCGGCGAAGGCGGCCAGGGCGTCGCTTTGCAGGTGACCAACCCAACCGCCTACCACGTCAACTTCGCCCAGGTCGGGCTGAAGGTCGGTGAGCGCAGCATCGGTGGCCAGGGCGGCGGCATGGTCGCACCACAGGCGACCGCGGTATTCCCGCTCAAGGACGTCAGCCGTCCGGCCGGCGGCGCGATGGCCGAGTTCACGGTCATCAACGACTACGGCGCACTCAATCCGCTGACCGCGCCGCTGGCGCCCTGATTCGCCTTTCGTCCGTCGTCCCCGCCGTGCACCGCCCGGCGGCGGGTGGCTCTTGCGTGTCTTCCAGGAATTTCCACATGTCCGTGTCGCGTTTTCCATCGACGGCCCGTTCCGCACGCCTGCCCCGGCTGGCCACGCTGCCCCTGCTGGTGGCGCTGGCGCTGGCGGGCCAGGCGCGTACGGCCGACACGTCGGATGACACCGCCAGTTTCGACATGGATTTCTTCCCGGCTGGCACCGCGCCCAAGATGGATCTGTCCCGCTTCGCGCGCAGTGGCTACGTCGCGCCCGGTGCCTATCGCGGCGACGTGGTGTTCAACGGGCAATGGCGCGCGCGCACCGACATCGTGTTCCAGGACGTGGAAGGCGGCGATCAGCCGCAGCCCTGCTTCGATGCGGACACCCTGGCCGCCTACGGCGTGGACTGGGCCAAGCTAGCCGCGGCCGGATTCGCCACTCCGACGGGTCGCTTCTGCGGCGCGCTTGGTGATCACGTGCCCGGCGCCACCGTCGTGTTCGATACCAGCACCCAGGTGCTGACCCTCACCGTGCCGCAGATCTACACCTCGCGCAACGCGCGCGGCTACGTCGATCCCTCGCAATGGGATGCCGGCGTCGCCGCCGCGTCCATCGGCTACGGCGCCAATCTGTACCGCACCCTCGGCCAACAGCAGGGCACCAGCGGCTACTTCGGTGTGCAGGCGGCTTTCAGCGTCGGTGCGTGGCGCGCGTTCCATGCCGGTTCGATGAGCTGGAGCCCGGATCAGGGCAGCCGCTACCAGGCCACCCGCTCGTTCCTGCAACACGACATTCCGGCCTGGCGCGCGCAGCTGTCGCTGGGCGATACCTTCACCTCCGGCGAGCTGTTCGACAGCGTGCGCGTGCGCGGCCTCCGCCTGGCCAGCGACACCCGCATGGATCCGCAATCGCGGCGCGGCTATGCGCCGGTCGTGCGCGGCGTCGCCGAAACCAATGCGCGGGTGATCATCCGCCAGCGCGGTTATGTGGTGTACGACACGCCGGTGGCGCCCGGTCCGTTCGCCATCGACGACCTGTACCCGACCGGCTACGGCGGCGATCTGGACGTGGAGATCACCGAGGCCGATGGCCGGGTGAAGCGTTTTTCCATGCCCTTCTCCAGCGTCACCCAGTTGCTGCGTCCCGGCGCGGTGCGCTGGAGCCTGACCGCCGGCCGCCTGGACGAGCTTGAACTTCGCGATGCGCCGCGCCTGTTGCAAGGCACCTACGAACGTGGCCTGACCAACCGCACCACCGGCTACGGCGGCGCGATTCTCGGCGACGGCTATCGTTCCGCGCTGCTGGGCGGCGCCTGGAACACGCCCATCGGCGCCATCTCCGCCGACCTGACCCAGGCGCGCAACCACGCGCCTGGCCTGGCCGGCACCCAGGGCGTCAGCGCGCGCCTGGGCTACAGCCGCAACTTCATCGATAGCGGCACCGATTTCTCGGTCGCGGCGTACCGCTATTCCACCAGCGGCTTCGTCAGCCTCGCCGACTCGGCGGCGCTGCGCGACAGCATCGCGCGCGGCTACCACCCGGACGACGTGCGCCGCCAGCGCAGCCGCATGGACCTGAGCGTCAACCAGCGGCTGGGCGAAGGCCTGGGCCTGCTGTTCGTCACCGGCTCCACCCGCGACTTCTGGAACAGTCGCGGCCACGAGACCGAGTTCTCCGCCGGCTACAACAACAGCTGGCGCGGAATCAGCTACAGCCTGTCGGTTCAGCGCACCCGCGACGACGTGCTGTCGCTGCGCGAGAAGGACGGATTCGGCCTGCCCTTCAATCCGCTCCCGGCCACCACGCCGACCGCGACCCGCCGCGACACCCACCTGTCGTTCACGGTCTCGCTGCCGCTGGGCCGCACTTCCGGCGCCCCCACCGCGACCGGCATGTTCAACCGCTCGCGCGGCGGCGGCGACAACCGCAGCCTGTCGATTGCCGGCGCCGGCGGCCGCGACAACCGCCTCGCCTACGGCGCCGCATTGGGTGAAACCAACGGCAACCGCGCACTCGATCTGACCGCGCAGTACAACGGCCGCAGTTCGCACCTGGCCGCCGGCTACAGCCGCGGCGACGGCTACCAGCAGTTCAGCGCGGGCGTGTCCGGTGGCCTGGTGCTGCATCGCGGCGGCGCGACCCTGTCGCCGCCGCTGGGCGAAACCATCGGCCTGGTGCACGCGCCGGACGCGGCGGGCGCGCATATCGAGAACGGCCAGGGCGCGCGGGTGGACCGGCGCGGCTACGCGGTGGTGCCGAACCTGATGCCCTATGAACTCAACACTATCACGCTGGACCCCAAGGGTACCGATGCCGGCGTTGAAATCGCCGAGACCACGCGCCACGTGGCGCCCCGCGCCGGCGCGGTCGTGCTGCTGAAGTACGACACCACCGCCGGTCGCGCCCTGATCATCCAGACCCGCCTGCCCGATGGCCGTCCCGTGCCGTTCGGCGCGGAGGTACTGGATGCGCAGGGCAATCCGGTCGGCGTCGCTGGGCAAGCCAGCCGTCTGTTCGTCAATGGGCTGAAGGGCTCAGGGCAGTTGTTCGTGCGCTGGGGCGAGGCGTCAGCGGAGTCCTGCCGGTTGGATGTTCATCTGCCCGATACCGGAAAAGGCAGGCAGGTGGAACACGAGAAGTTCGACCTGCCTTGCGTGATTGACAACCACGGCGCGACGCCTGACGGCGAAGAGGCCAATACCCCCATGCGGAGAGCATCATGATGCTTCGGACACAACACCAGCTTGGCAGAAAGGTCACCTGGCTGGGCGCCGCCTTGCTCGGATTCATGTGTTTCCAGAGCCCGGCAGTTCGTGCTGGTACCTGCAGCTATGTTCCGGAGGCTCCCACCTTCTTGCAGGCAGTGACCAGCATCACCGGTTCGATCACCGTGGGGCGCGACCTTCCCGTCGGCTCGGAGATCTATCGGGCCACCTTCAATACCAACCGACTGGCACGCGTCACTTGCCAGCCAGGCACGTACACCCGTACGCGTCGATACATCAACAATCCCTATCCGCTCTCCAGCTACGTGCATCCCACATACGGAAGCCGGGTTTACCGTACCTCGGTTCCGGGTGTGGGTGCGGTGGTCTGGGTAGCCGGCAACGCGTTGCCGACCACCACGACCGACGTATTCAATGTCCATACGGAACTTACCGCAGCGACCGCTTTTGACATCAGCTTGATCAAGATTGGAGATGTCGGCGCGGGAACGATCCGTGGCTCCGATCTACCTACGTTCGAGTACGTGGAAATCGGCGACAACACCATTCGCATGTTGCTTGGGAGCTTTACCGGCTCGCTCAACATCGTCTCGCGCACCTGCTCGACGCCGGATGTATCGGTGAATCTGGGCACCCACCAGATGAGCGCGTTGTCGGGCGTCGGCACCGGCACCAACTGGGTGAACGTGCCGATCCGGCTCAACAATTGCCCTGGCTTCTACGATGCGTTCCGCAACAACCTCACCAACGATGACGGTGTAACGGCGCCAAGAAGGATCGCAAACCAGATCCGCTACCGCGTCGACCCGATCACCTCCATTGTGGTTCCATCGCAGGGCGTGATGGCGCTGCAACCGGACGGCGTCAACCAGACCGCGACCGGCATCGGCATCCAGATGGGCGACGCCAACAGCAATCCGATTACCTACGGCAGCAACCGGGCCTCGGGACTGACGCTGACCCAGACCGAAAACGCCAGCTACACCTTCAATCTGCGCGCGCGCTACTACCAGACCGGCGCCACACCGACCTCCGGACAGGCCAACGGCGCGGCCACCGTGACCCTCATCTACGAATAGGACGGAGTCCGCGATGCGTGCCATCACCCACTTCGGAAAGCTGTGCGGCGTCCTGTTGCTGGGAGCCCTTGCCCTGCCTGCATTGGGCCAAGACCTGACCGTGCGTTTCACCGGCCGCTTCCAGCCGGGCACGTGCAACTTCTCCGTTCCCAACGTGGATCTGGGCAGCTACCAGGCCAACACTTTCACCGGCAATACGGTCACACCCTGGCGCCAAGTAACGGTGACGTCCAGCAATTGCAGCTCGGACATCACCCACATCCACATGCGCTTCAGCGGCGTGGCCGATGGCAACAACAGTGCCTACTTTGCTGTGCGCAACACCACCGCAAGCGGCGTGGCGATCGAGCTGGTCAACGGCGCCAGCCAGCGGGTGACGCCAAACGTCACCACGTTCACCTGGTCCCGCTCCGGCATCGGTCCCAGCTACAACCTGTTCGCCCGTTTCGTCCAGACCCGTCCGACCCTCACCTCTGGTTCGGTCACCACTCCCATCACCATCAGTTTCACCTACAACTGAGGATATGCTCATGCGTTCCGTCTCGATCAAACTGCTGGCATTGCTGGGCCTGTCGCTGGCCGCCGGCAATGTCGGCGCGCAGACCCTCACCTTCAACCTGACCGGCAACATCCTGCCGGGTGTGTGCCGGTTTTCCGTCTCCGACGTAGATCTGGGCACGTTCTATGCCACCGAGTTCACCGCGGTGGGCACGACCAAGGCGTGGGTGAACGTGCCAGTTGCTTCCAGCGGATGCGACCCGCTGGTGACGGTCATCCACATGGGTATTTCCGGCACGGCCGATGTCGCTGATGCAAGCCAGTTCCGCGGCGTCGCCGGTATCGGCATCGAACTGCAAAGTGGCACGGGCACGGCCATTCGCCCTGCCGGCACCAACATCAACTTCACCGCGGCCAGCGGCGCGGCCAACTACATGCTGCGCGCGCGTTTCCGCCAAACCGCGGCTGTGGTCGCCGCCGGCACCGTGCGTTCGCCGGTGACGATCCAGGTCACCTACAACTGAGTCTCGCCATGAATCGCCCCCCGTCAATCGCAGCGCTGATCGCTGTCGCCCTGCTGGCGGTTCCGTCGGTGTGCGCGCAGTCGATCGATTTCGCCATGACTGGTGAGATCCTGCCCCCGACCTGCGCCTGGGCCGTAGGCGATGGCCAGCACAACGTCCAGTTGAACGCCATCGAGCTGCGCGATCTGCCGGCCAGCGGCGCGGCCGGCCAAACACCTTTCCAGCTGCGTCTGGAAAACTGCTCGCCCGGAGTCACCCAAGTGAGCTTTTCCTTCAGTGGAAACGGCGACCCGGACGATCCCTACCGTTACCTCAACCTGGGCAACGCGCCCGGCATAGCCATCGAGCTGCAATCGGCCGACGGCCGCACGCTGCGCGCAGACGGTAGCGACAGCGCGCGCACCGTGCCCGTGACCTCCAACCGTGCCGAACTGGATCTGAGCGTGGCCTATTGGCGCCTGGGCACTCGCCCGGCAGGCAGTGGCACGGTCATCGCGGTCACGCAGGTGGTGCTGATCTATCCCTGAGCGGAGACGCCCGGCAACTCGGACGCGTTTCCTTGCCTCCCAGGCCAGTCTATTGCGTGACGCCGCCATATCCCGCGCCATGGCCGGAGCGGAATCGGATTTGTTGATAGACAACTTGACGATCGAACCGCCAGCCACCATCGCCCTTAGCGTAGCGTATGGTGCAGCGGCCTTGGGAACGAGCTTGGCGCCCTTTACGCGGTCTCGGGCAGAAGCGGCAAATGGGCAGAGTGTACGCTCACCGATATTCGGGCCGGGGCGACGACCCCACGAAAAAGCACGCCGATCTCTCGCAAGCGACTCCAGCCGATGTAAATCGCCCCGGGAAGATGCACAGCGGCGACCTGATGCTCTGTGGATCGAGTACGGTCGTCGTCTTCTACAAAACCTTCCGCTCGTACTCTCCCGCGTTGGACCGCGCCTTAGAGCTTCGGCTTCACTCCACCATTCGCCACAAACCCTTCCAACCCCATACTGCGGCCTCGCCGCGCCAACGGTGGTCAGTGGACGGTGGAGACCGTCCGCTTTTATGTATAGATCGGCCTGATACTCAAAAGTGGGGGAACGCCGCCATCACGCTCTGGAGGCGGCGATCAAACCTCAGCAGTTCAAGGATCGAGAGCAGAGGGCGTTCTGGGATAACAAGTGTTTCTGTCTCTTACTTGGCGCGGTACGCGTGAGCTTTATGGATCAATGACGTATGGGAATTTAGCGACATAAACTGCGAGTAAGTGATGAATGTTTGTCATGGGCGACAACAATTTTGGACGTGCATACCGACACCTTGCGCCATCAGAGATGCTCTCTTCCAGGCGTGCATGCCACTCTCATCGTCAGCCTCAGCGCTGCTGGCTTCCAATCCATTCCCAGCGTTTTCGTGATCCGCAATCGGCGATCTCAGGATAGATCTGCACAGCTTCGCTGATGCGATCCATGGCATCACCTGGAGCCACGCATGGCCTCTCGACGCTCTTGAAGAGGCTTGTCGGCGACTGAACCCTGAGCACTGACAATTATGTATGCACCCTGCAGCTGTGCCAGCTCCGCTATTACTGGTCTTAGCGCGCCCTTTGGGCACATCTCCTTGCGGATGGCACCTGCCGCCATATCGGGCTTCATTACTTGGAAGCCAGTGTTCGCCCCCGGGACAAAGTCAGCCCGGGCCATTGCAACTGAACACGCAACTCGCACGTCCAAGCCGCCGTCAGGTGCATCTTGATGCCCGCCGGCAGTGACCGCGGAGATTGGCAATCCTTGCTTGCGCAGCTCACTGCTCGCCAAGCGCAGTACAAGGGAGCGTAAGTTCTGCATCAGAAAGACGCTCGATATCCGAGCCAACGACCTCAAACATCCGATAACCTCGACTTTCCCAGGATCTAGGTCCGCGGGCGGGGCTTAGGAACAGCCCCCCCCCCTGGCATGCAACCCCTGACGTCCGGCTTGGACCGCCGAGCGCCTATACGAATGGAACTCCAATTGGATTCTCTTCGATTACTTCGTGCACGCGCTTGATCGTCTCGCAGAACATCAGTCCCGTGTTCGCTTTCACGTATGCGCCGATCGGTTCTTCTCCTGCAAATACATCCTCGGGCTCGAATCGGTAGCCGGAAACGACGCCAGCAATGCGAAGCCCACTTCCAGGTTGCCACTTGTCTTCAAAGACCACCGGACCTCCCGAGAAGCCGGGGTTATTGTGCCCGTCAAGTATCAGCATCTCCCGCTCTCCAGCAACGGCAGGGCACACTGCCGACACGATCGCCCGCTTAATGAATGGTAGTGGAAACTCGCGATTGACGTGTGCGGGAACGTGAGCAGACCACCCGAAGGGGAAGCCAAGGAAGAATACTTCCTGAGATATCGCGAAGTTCTTCATGGATGCCTCGGCTTCGTACACCTTGACGGCGAAGTTCGCCGCCAACACCGCCACGTCGGCAGACTGGTGCTCACCAACCAGTCGCAACCTAATCTGCCACCACCCATCTGATCGCATGACATCTAAAGGCTGTTCTCGGTCCCAGTCCGAGATGACATGCTTGGCCGTAACCCAATACTGTCGATCTTCATGCTCCATGACAAAGATCGTGCCTGTGGAGTGGCCCACCTTCAACTGGAACACCCTGGAGTACACATTGTTGGTAATCACCGCCGATCCCTCGGTTCAGGCCAGAGCTGCAGAATAGCCGTTCCCAACGAAGGTGAGTATTACTCGACGGAAGGCGTCGCAGTGCTGGCCGGTATCGCGGCGTGAAGCTCTTCCCGGTTCTTATGACAGGCTGCTCTCTACCCCAATGCGAGGACAATTGAAGGAAATCTCTTGTTGAAACTGGTGTCGGAATTCAGTCTGGCACAGCAGTGGCCTACCTTCTTCGGTATTGCTGTGTCGATCGTGTTCTTAGCATCAGCGAACCTCTTCGGTATGTTCTTGGGGTGGGTGATGCGGAATCGTCGGGCGCTTTGCGAATACACAGGGAGTTGATGGTGGTGAAGACGAGCGATGGCCGGCCGATCGCGCTCCTGTACTTCGCCAAACCGCTTAGGTGAGATACTCAAGGATCAGAGCGCATGGTATGCAACGGAGTGGCGCTGCTTGACCATCGCTTCGAAGCAGCCAGCCCGCCAGTTAGTTGTGGCCCGCGCGGGCACAGGTTGACCACTTCACGACAAAGTCCTCCTGCTCCATTGTTTCCACCGCCCCAGGACGAGCCTGTCGCACTCTAGCAATCGCTTGCTCCGCACTCGATGCTGAGCCAGTCTGCAGAAGCAACATCGCTGCCACAGTCCCGGCCCTGCCAAGGCCTCCTTTGCAGTGAACAACAGCTTTTCGCCCCTGCAGGAGCTCATTGGAAAGAAACGACCCAGTACTCTCCCATGCCGACATGAAGCGAGAGTCTGGTGCAGCGCCGTCGATAATTGGAAGGCCATGCCAGATAAGGCCGAGAGCCTTGGCCCGCTGCGGCAACTCTTGTATATGGAGTTCCTCGAACTCCCAGGGTTCCAGGAGGCTAAGTAGGTACTCTGCTCCCCAAACCACGATTGAGCGAAGATCTATGTCTAGATCTCTGTCCCATGAACCGGTCATTGCCATCTGCTGGCACTTTCCCGGCGCGAACGTCACTCCAATTGCTCCTCCAGCGGTTCCAACGGATAGCTCCGCTATCTGCAGTGGATGAGACAGGCTGGTCCTCTGCACGGCTAGATATCCTTGTTTGGCCCATCGTGGGTACGTTGATCAGCCGGGCTTACAAGCTGCAGGACTCTCGCTTCTATTCGGCTCAACGCTATCTCTAGCCCAGCGTCGCTGGGCGGATATGGGGGCTCAAACTCTGGGACCTCTATCCAGAAGGCCCGTTGATCCTCTCGCACGTAGGAGATTTGGTCATCCAGCAGAAGTGTTTCGCCGAGAATTGGGGACACGAAACGAAGATCCTTGGTACTACCCGTCCAATCGATACAGGGAATATCTCTGAACCAAACGGGCGCAAAGCCTTCATCGGAAAGCAGTGCAGCGACCCTTCTGGCAACGGGACGGGCCACGGCCGTGAACATCACAAGTTGCTGGAAGCTTGCTTGTGCTCGTTCAAGGAAGTTCCACAGCCCTGGCCTAGGAATTTGGCTGACCGCGTTGGAGATCAGGGTTCCTTCTAGATCAAGTGCCAGGATGGTCGGACGCATTCAAAATGCCTCGCTGTTCTTTAGCTCTACAGGCTGGTGACGAAGGTGGATCCAACCAGTAGGTATCCCCGATCCTGAGGATGGTCTCCAGCGCCACCTCAACGATTAGTGGCCTTCGCCAAGCGCTACTCGGAAGAAAGCAGTAGTCAGTTCTGCTCAGAGCACCTGTAGATTCCCTCTGCTCAAGCCAGCGGGCTCTGCTCTGAACTTCTCGAGACAGCACTTGAATAGCAGCGGCTTCGTTGCCTCCCGAGCGCAGAAGCTTACTTGCCGCTCCTCGAACGGACGACCAGATCACATACCTTCTACGTCCCAAGCTAAGTCGGCTCCAATCCTGACCCAGGGCATTCAACACTTCATCGACGAGTTGAGTTCCGATTCGGTGTCGGCGTAGCTGAGAGCACAGATATGCTCTTGCTTCATGAGCAGATAGCTGCCGCCATACCCATAGCAGGTCTTGAGAGTCGAGATTGGAACGCCAAGCATGAAGCGTTTGCGTGAGAGTGCTCTCGAGGTTTGCGGGCCGCCTCCAGCTCTCGCTGTAAGTCCAACCCACAGGATCATAGAGAGAACGGTTTACAGCCGAGTCCGCTGACTTTTCAGAAATCACCCCTGCGCTTTTTAGAAAGAGCAACAGCTGGTGAGCTACCTCTGGGTCCGCTGCGACCGGGGCACAAGCCGTCGTGGATCGTTCAAGCGCGCACCAGGCGCAGGTATAGAAAGGACCGAGCGAAACGACAAGATTGTCGAGCTCGGGCCACGAGGGAAGGAGGGTCTGTTGGCTACGGCCATAGATCACTCGATCCCCGGCATATGAACCAGCCGGAATGCTAGCAAGGCGGGGAGCTGCCGTCTACATGATTTTCATGTAGATCGAGTGTCGGACATAGATTGCCTTCCGCTTCCTGAGGCGGACTGGATGGCTACGAAGACGATCTATCAAAGCCCGTACCTTCGCTTGGTCGGTAAGCTTCGTGAGCGACGCGAGTTGATGGGTATCAGTCAAACCGCTCTCGCTGCGCATCTGAGTTGGCCACAGCAACGGATTTCCTCAATTGAGTCCGGCTCTCGCCGCTTGGATATCCTCGAGTTCTGCCTTATCGCGTCAGCGCTAGGGATCACCTCTGCAGAAGCTGCAGAACTGGTCCGTAAGACTGTAAAGGCAGTGAAGATCCCACCGGTTCGATAGAGTTCCTCAGACATGGGAACATCCTATTTGAATGGCAACTATGTTCACAGATGAACCCCCTACAGGTGCCTCTCTGCGCGACAGGGGCTCCAAGCGCGCGCTAGCGACCATTCTGGGCTGACTGCGAAGGACAGGGATGGACAAGATCAAAAAGAAAAAATTCCCATATAAATCAATTGCATACCGAACGTCCATACCTCTCGTTCTAATGTGTGCGCCGGCACCATCAATGCCGCCCCGGTCTACCCCCGCGAGGTGGTGCGGCGAGCCCTGCTGCACAACGCGGCAGCGGTGATCCTCAGCCACAACCACCCCTCCGGCGACCCGGAACCCTCCGGCGCCGATACCCGGATCACCGATGAACTGCAGCAGGCGCTGGCACTGGTGGACGTACGCCTGCTGGACCACTTCGTGGTCGGCGAAGGCCGCCCCGTTTCGTTTGCTGAACGGGGCCTGCTGTCCCCGCCCCAGCCACGCCTGTTCGGCTGAGCGGGCCTGACCAGGGCCGGGCAGGACCCCCCGCAGGCATGTTCTGGTCAGCGTGGGCGCGGGCATCTGCGCTAAAATGGGCGATTCCGCCGCTCATTCTCACAGCAGGCCTCGTGAAAAATCTCCTCCGCGCCCTGATCAGCCAAGGCATCGAAGCCTTGCGCGCCAATGGCACCCTGCCCGCCGACTCCCTGCCGCCGGACTTCGTGGTCGAGCGCCCGAAGACCCGTGACCATGGCGACTTCGCCACCAACGCCGCGATGCTGCTGGCCAAGGCCGCGCGCAGCAATCCGCGCGCACTGGCTCAGGCGCTGGTCGAGGCGCTGCCGCGCAGCGAGGACGTCAGCAAGGTCGAGATCGCCGGCCCCGGCTTCATCAACTTCCACCTGGCTCCGGCTGCGTACCAGCGCGAAGCCGCGTCGGTCATCAAGGAAGCCCACGACTACGGCCGCAACCTGTCCGGCAACGGCCGCACGGTGGGCGTGGAGTACGTGTCGGCCAACCCGACCGGCCCGCTGCATGTCGGCCATGGCCGCGCGGCGGCGATCGGCGACTGCGTGGCCCGCGTGCTCGATGCCAACGGCTGGAACGCCAAGCGCGAGTTCTACTACAACGACGCCGGCGTGCAGATCGAGAACCTGGCGCTGTCGGTGCAGGCCCGCGTGAAGGGCATTGCGCCGGACCAGGACGGCTGGCCGGAAGGCGGCTACCGCGGCGAATACATCGCCGATGTTGCCCGCGCCTACATGGCCGGCGCCAGCGTTGACCTGGAAGGCACGCTGGTGGTCGGCGCCAAGGACCCGGACGACATGCAGGCGATCCGTCGCTTCGCCGTGGCCTACCTGCGCAACGAGCAGAACCTGGACCTGGCCGCCTTCGGCGTCGACTTCGACATCTACTTCCTGGAAAGCTCGCTGTACGCCGATGGCAAGGTCGCCGAGGCCGTGGCCAAGCTGCAGGCCTCCGGGCACACCTACGAGGAAGGCGGCGCGCTGTGGCTGCGCAGCACCGATTTCGGTGACGACAAGGACCGCGTGATGCGCAAGTCCGACGGCACCTTCACCTACTTCGTACCGGACGTGGCCTACCACCTGTCCAAGTGGCAGCGCGGCTACGAGCGCGCGATCACCGAACTGGGCGCCGACCACCACGGCTCGCTGGCGCGCGTGCGCGCCGGCCTGCAGGCGCTGGAAGTGGGCATCCCGCAGGGCTGGCCGGAATACGTGCTGCACCAGATGGTCACCGTCATGCGCGGCGGCGAGGAAGTGAAGCTGTCCAAGCGTGCCGGCAGCTATTTCACCCTGCGCGACCTGATCGACGAGGCCGGCCGCGATGCGACCCGCTGGTTCCTGATCGCGCGCAAGCCCGATTCGCAACTGACCTTCGACATCGACCTGGCCCGCCAGCAGAGCAACGACAATCCGGTGTTCTACGTGCAGTACGCGCACGCCCGCGTCTGCAGCCTGCTGCGCCAGGCCCAGGAAAAGGGCCTGGTGTACGAGCAGGGCAATGGCCTGGCCAATCTGGGCCGCCTGGCCGACGATGCCTCGCTGGGGCTGATGAACGAGATCTCGCGGTATCCGGAAGTGGTGGAAGCGGCCGGCGTGGCGCTGGAGCCGCACCTGGTGGCGCAGTACCTGCGTGAATTGGCGCATGCCTTCCACACGTGGTATCACGGGACGCCGGTGCTGGTGGACGACGCCACCGATCGCAACGCCAAGCTGACCCTGGCCTGCGCGGCGCGCCAGGTGCTGGCCAACGGCCTCGAACTCCTGGGCGTGAGTGCCCCGGAAAAAATGTAAGCATCAGGAGACGCAGTACACATGGCAGCACGACGCGGCAAAACCCAGGCACGACGCAACAGCAGCAGCCAGGGCACCCCCGGATGGGTGTGGCTGGTGGCCGGTGTGGCGATCGCCGCCGTGGTGTTCCTGGCGGCGCCGAACCTGTTCAAGGGCGAAGGCGATGGCTTCCTGCGTGCCGGTCCGCAGCCGAACCCGAATGCGCAGCCGGCCCCGGTCGCTGATGCCGACAGCGATGTCGGCAGCCAGCCGGCCGCGCAGCCGGCCACGCCGAAGCCGGCCGAACCGGAGAAGCCCGCCGCGACGCAGTACGACTTCTACACCCTGCTGCCAGGCAAGGAAGTGGAAATGTCCGACGCCGAACTGGCCGCCAGCGCGCGTGCCGAAGACCAGCGCCGGGCCAAGGCCGAAGCGTCGCGCGCGCAGGCCGCGCTGGAGGGCAAGCCGGTACCTCCGGCGAGCACGGCCACGCCGGCACCGACCGCAACGGCCAGCGTCGCAAGCACCGCGCCGGTAACCGCGACCAACCGTCCGCTGCCGGCACCGCTGAACGAGCGCCCGGCTGCGGCAACCCCGTCGGCCAGCACGGCGGCCGCCACTCCGGCGCCGCGCGCGGAAAGCGCGCCCGCCGCGTCTGCACCGCCGGCATCCGCAGCTGCACCGGCGGCCGCCGACAACGCCCGCTACATCCTGCAGGCAGGAGCCTTCGGTGCTTCCGGTGACGCCGAAGCCACCAAGGCCAAGCTGGCCATGATGGGCCTGGCGGCACGCGTGGAGTCGGCGCAGATCAACGGCAAGACCGTGTACCGCGTGCGCATGGGCCCGTATGGCAGTGCCGGCGAGTTGTCCGAAGCCAAGCAGAAGCTGGATGGCACCGGCCTGCAGGCGATGGCGATCAAGGCGCAGTAAGCCTGCCGATGTGAATGAAAAAGCCGGGCAGTGCCCGGCTTTCTTGTTTCTGTAGAGTCGAGCCATGCTCGGCTGAATCCAGACGAAGCCGAGCATAGGCTCGGCTCTACAGGACCCGCGAAGCAGGTCAGCCCTCGCGGGCCACCTGGAAGCCGGCAAACGACTGGCTGACCGGCATCAGTTCAAGGCGATTGATGTTCAGGTGCGGCGGCAGGCTGGCTACCCAGAAGATCTGCTCGGCGATGTCTTCGGCGGTCATCGGGTTGGCGCCGCTGTACAGCTTGTCCGAGGCGTTCTGGTCGCCATGGGTGCGTACCACGGTGAATTCGGTTTCGGCCATGCCCGGCTCGATCGTGGTCACGCGCACGCCGGTGCCGTGCAGGTCCGAACGCAGGCCCAGCGAGAACTGGCTGACGAAAGCCTTGGTGCCACCGTAGGCGTTGCCACCCGGGTACGGGTAGACGCCGGCCACCGACGAGATGTTGATGATCGCGCCCTTGCGCTCCACCAGCTGCGGCAGCAGGCGATGGGTCAGGGTCACCAGCGCGGTGATGTTGGTGTCGATCATCGTGGTCCAGTCCGACAGCGTGGCGCTCTGTGCCGGCGCGGTGCCCTGCGCCAGGCCGGCGTTGTTGACCAGCAGGTCGATCTCGCCAAAGGCCGGCGGCAGCGCCAGCAGGGCCGCCTCCATCGCCACCGCGTCGCGGATGTCGAAGGCGGCGGCGTGCACCACGTCCTTGCCGTAGCGCTCGACCAGCGGCTGCAGGCGTTCGCTGCGGCGGCCCGTGGCGATCACTTTCCAGCCGGCCTGGGCGAAGCGGTGGACGGCGGCGGCGCCGAAGCCGGACGTGGCGCCGGTAATCAGGACAGTGCGGGTCATCAGGCAACTCCAGGGGGAAAAACCGGACGCCCATTCTGGCATTCCCGGCCCGTCCTGAGTTGCCCGCCGTCCAGTCGTCCCCCCGGCTCAACGCACGCGAAACACTCTGGCCTTGGGCAGGTCTTCGTCGACCTGCAGGAACCAGCGCCCGGCAATTCCTGGAACAACGGCGATCTGCGGCGACTGCAACACCGTGCGCAGCTTCATCTGTCCCTTCATCACCTGCCATTGCTGGCCGTTATCAAGGGTGAACAGCGTGCCGGGCTGCCAGCCTGCGACCTCTCCGACCACACGGGCACTGACCGGTTCGTCATCCAGGCCCAGATGCATTGCTGCCGGTGCCGGCACATTGGCAGGCAGCGGCGCAGCGACCGGGGCCACCGCTGCCGTCGACGCGGCGGCCGTGCTCTCTGCCTCGCGCAGTACCCGGTTCAACGCCTGCAACTGCGCTGGACTGAGCCCGACCTCGGCCAGTTGGGATGCACTGAGGCGCCGCTCGACGGGTACGAAGCGGTCCTGGGCAAAGGCAGCGAAGCTGCCGGTGAGCAGTAGTGCGGAAAACAGATACCGGCGCATGCAAGGGTCCCAGCGAACGAGTGCTCACGATGCTGCAGTTCGATGACAGTCCGGTGACACGCCAGGGGCCGGTACAATGGGCCATGATCAACAATGATGTCCTGCGCAGCGTGCGCTATTCCCTGGACCTGGGTGACCAGCACGTGGTCGCCCTGTGCCAGATGGCCGACCCGGCCTTTGCCGTGGATACCGGGCAGGTGAAGGCCTGGCTGCGCCGCGAGGACGAAGCCGGTTTCGAGGCGATGAACGACAGCGCGCTGGCGCACTTCCTCGACGGCCTGATCGTGCACCTGCGTGGCCGCGACGAGAGCCAGCCGCAGCGCGCAGTGGAAACCCGCATCGACAACAACCTGGTGCTGAAGAAGCTGCGCGTGGCGTTCCAGCTGCGCGACGTGGACCTGATGGAGATCTTTGCCAGCGCAGGTTTCAATGTCTCCAAGTCAGAAGTGGGCGCGCTGTTCCGTCAACCCGGGCACGCCAATTACCGGCGTTGCCTGGACCAGATGCTGCGCAACTTCCTCAAGGGCCTGAGCCTGCGCCTGCGCGGCTGAGCACGGCGTCGACGAACGCCCGCGCCGCTGGTGTCGGCAGGCGCTGCCAGACCAGGTGCACGCGGCGGGTCGGGGTCGGCTGCAGCGGAATCTGCACCACACCCTGGAACCCATCGGCGATCAATGCCGGCACGATGCCGACCGCCAACCCATGGCGGACGAAGCGCTCGACCAGTTCCATCAGGTTGACCTCGAAACGGACCGTGTGCGGCAGTCCGGCTGCGGCAAAAGCATCATCGGTCTGCCGGCGTGCGCCGGTGCCGCGCGGGAAGTCGACCAGTGCTTCATCCTGCAGTGCGGCCAATGGCAGCCGCTTGCGTCCGGCCAGCCGGTGCGATGGCGCCAGTACCGCTACCAGATTCTCCTCCCGCAGCACCTGATGGCAGACACCGTCCAGCGCTGCCGAAGGCGCCAGGCCGACCAGTGCCACATCCAGCGCGCGCGACTGTACCTGCGCGATCAGGTCCTCGCTCTTGTCCACGCGCAACTGGAACTCCACCTGCGGGTGCACGCGCTGGAAGGCCGCCAGCATCGCCACAACGTCGATTCCGGTCAGCGAGGAAATCTGCCCGATGGCCAGCAACCCACGCACTTCGCCACTGACGGCGGCCACGTCGGCGCGCAGGTGGCGCAGGCTGGCCAGCACCTGGCGTGCGTGCACCAGCAACGCCTCGCCGGCGGCGGTGGCCCGCACCTGGCGCGGCAGGCGCTCGAACAGCGTGGCACCCAGTTCCTGTTCCAGGTGGGCGATCTGGTGGCTGAGCGCAGACTGCACCACGTGGCAGCGCTCGGCGGCACGGGTGAAATTGCTTTCTTCGGCCAGCGCCACGGCGAACTCGAGCTGCTTGAGGTTCATACAACGATCTTGTTTTCAGATGGCATGGATGATGATGATTCATTTCCATCATGCTCGCAGCAGGCGGACACTGTGCCCCCCGCTTCCTGGAACATCGCGTGAGCCCGTCCCTTCCCCCTCTGCACCGTTGGCAGGTGCTGCTGACGTCGGTCGCCACCGGCGTGGCCGTGGCCAGCAACTACTATGCGCAACCGCTGCTGCACACCATCGCCGACGCCTTCGGCGTGCCGTTCGGCCAGGTCGGCATGGTGGTTACCGCCGCGCAGCTGAGCTATGCCGCCGGCTTGATCCTGCTGGTGCCGCTGGGTGACCTGTTCGAACGCCGCCGCCTGATCGTGGTGATGAGCCTGCTGTCGGCGGGCGGACTGGTGATCAGTGCCTGCGCACCGTCGCTGACCTGGTTGCTGGTGGGCACTGCGATCACCGGCCTGTTTTCGGTGGTGGCCCAGGTACTGGTGCCGTTCGCCGCCACGCTGGCCGCGCCGGAACACCGCGGCCGCGTGGTCGGAACATTGATGAGTGGCCTGCTGCTGGGCATCCTGCTGGCGCGTACCGTGGCCGGCCTGCTTTCCAGCCTGGGCGACTGGCGCCTGGTGTATGCGATCGCCGCTGCCACCCTGGTGCTGACCGCACTGGCATTGCAGCGCGGCCTGCCGCGATTCCACCACAGCGCCGGCCTTGGCTATTTCGCATTGCTGCGCTCGATCGGCGTGCTGTTCGTGCAGGAACCGGTGCTGCGCCAGCGCACGCTGCTGGGCGCCTGCAGCTTCGCCATGTTCGCGATCTTCTGGACCCCGCTCGCGTTCCTGCTGGCACAGCCGCCGTATGCCTACAGCGACGCCACCATCGGCCTGTTCGGGCTGGTCGGCGCGGCCGGCACACTGGCGGCCGGCCTGGCTGGCCGCATGTCCGACCGTGGCCAGACCGGGCGTGCCACCGCCATTGCACTGCTGCTGTTGCTGCTGTCGTGGCTGCCGCTGGGGCTGTCCGCACACTCGCTGCTGGCATTGCTGATAGGCGTGGTGGTGCTGGACCTGGCCGCGCAGCTGTTGCACGTCAGCAACCAGAACCTGATCTACGCGCTGCAACCGGCGGCACGCAACCGCCTCAATGCCGGCTACATGACCGGCTATTTCATCGGCGGTTCGCTGGGTTCGCTGCTGTCTGCGCAGGTCTACCAGCGCTTCGGCTGGACCGGCGTCTGCGTGGCCGGCGCTGCCGTGGCTGCGCTGGCCCTGCTGCTGTGGCTGCCCGGCGCGCTGCGCGCGCGCCAGGCGTCGCTGGCCGACTAGAAGCTGCCCTGCAGCGCCAGCTCCCATCGCCCACCGGCGTTGCCGGGGAACAGGCGCTTGGCTGCGTTGTCCGTGTCATGCACGGTGGCGCGCAGTTCCCAGGCCGGGGTCAGCGAGGCGATGGCACTGAGCTGGCCATGCAGGTAATCCGGACCCTGCGCGGTCGCCAGCCAGTACTGGCCGACCGCCGCTTCCAGGCGCAAGCGTTCATGCAGCGGCACCCGTACGCCGAGCTGGGCATAGGTGCCGCGATGGCCGCCGGCCAATGCATCGCTGGAATGGGCGACCTGCAACCAGGCGCGCTGCTTCCAGGTCACGGTGGTATTGAGTTCGGTCCAGTCCAGCGCGCGGCCGGTGCCCGGGTACACGTAACGGGTCAGGTTGGCATCCAGGCTCCAGTCCGGTGCCAGTGCGCCGGACCAGCCCGCCACCAGGTCGAACTCGCTGCGCGCGCCATTGTCCGGTTTGAACGAAACGTTGGACCCCCACACGCTGGCGTACCATCCCGACGGGATCGAGACCTTCGCGCCGGCCTGCACCGCCGGGTCGCCATCGCTCTGCGAGCTGCCACGCCACACGTAGTCGCTGGTCAATGCGGCACTGCCACTGGCCTGCACCTGTGCCTGCGCGCTGCCGATCCCGAGCAGCCCTGCCAGGGCGGCCACCAGCGCCGCCATCATCCCCTTGCTGTTCACTGCACTGTGTTCCTCGTCGAAGGCGGTCGCGCCGCCGGGACGGCAGTGTCGGGTGCGCCGCCGTAACGGATCGAGGGTGCTGCCCGGCCTGCGGCGCAAATTCGGCGTAAATCCCGTGGATGGAGGCTACGCGCCAGCCGCGCGGTATCATGGCGCCTCGTTTCCAGGAACCAACCACGTGGACGCCATCCTGACCCCGGTATCGATCGGCGAGCTGATCGACAAGATCACCATCCTCGAGATCAAGGCCGAGCGCATCGACGATGCGGCCAAGCTGAGCAACGTGCGAACCGAGCTGGACGGCCTGCTGCCGTTGCTGCAGCAGCAGCTGCAGGCGCAGCCGGCATTGGACGCGCTGAAGCAGCAGCTGAAGGCGATCAACGAGCGCATGTGGGACATCCAGGACCAGCTGCGCGACAAGGAAGCGGCCCAGGTGTTCGACGATGCATTCATCCAGCTGGCACGCGGTGTCTATGGCACCAATGGCGAGCGCGTGCAGGTGAAGAACGAGATCAACCGCGTGGCCGGTTCGGCCCTGGTGGAAGAAAAGCAGTACCAGGGCGAATAAGCCGGCTTATCCGCATTCGAGCAGGTGCCGGATGCGGAACAGCTCACCATCGCTGTGGATGCCCAGCTTCTGGTAGGCCGTCCGCTTCTGCGTGCTGACCGTGCTGGCTGTGCGCCCGAAGTGCCGCGCCACCTCCCCGGTGGTGCAGCCCTGCAGGACCAGCCGGAGCACCTCGCGCTCGCGTCGGCTCAAGGGCGTGAGCACCGGCGCCTGTGTGCGCCGCATGCGCGATCGGCTCAACTGCGTGCGCAACTCCGGGGGCACGAAGCGGCCGCCACGCGCCAGTACGTCAACTGCGCGCCGCAGCATCTCCGGCGTGGTCCCCTTGGACAGAAAGCCGCGCGCGCCGGCCTGCATCGCCATGGTGACCGTGCTGGCATTGCAGTGCGCAGACAGCACCAGCACCGGCAGCAGCGGCCAGCGCCGCGACAACAGCCGCAACAGGGCCAGGCCTTGTTCGGGTCCGCACGGCGCCAGCAGGTCGATCAGCAACAGGTCGATGCCATCCGGCTGGCGCTGCAGCAGATCGAGCAGATCACCTTCGCGGGTGAAGCTGCCACAGACCTGCACGCCACCGTGCTGGCAAAGCACCACCTCCACCCCCAGGCGCAGCACGGGATGCGGCGCCAGCATTGCCAGGCGGCGGGGCCGATCGAGGGGCAGAGCGGGAACGGCAGGCGGCATCACATGGATCCGACGGTACGAAGTGCCCACCGTAGGCCCGCGCGGGGAGCAGCGGAATCCAATTTATTGCAACGCAGCAGCGGCCCCGGAACATGCTCAGCTGCGGTTTCGGGTCGTCACAACGCAACAGGCCCGGCATGCGCCGGGCCTGTCGAGGCATCTTCAGCGCGCAGGCGCGCCGAGGAAGCTATTACCAGCTGAAACGCGGGCCGACGGTGTATTCCTTGTCGCCGTCGCGGTTCATCTTCAGCTCGCCATTGATGCCCCAGTTCTGGTTCAGCTTGACCTGGCCACCCAGGCGACCGTACCACTGGCCTTCCGGATTGATGCCGTGCTTCTTCGAGAAATCTTCGTAGCCGACCATGCCGTAGACTTCGGCGTGGGCACCGAAGGCGGTGCGGATACCCGCTTCAGCGCTGTAGCCGTTGAAGTCCAGGCCGTGCTTCTGGTCGCGCTTCTGGTAAGCAACGCGGGCAACGAAGTCGGTGGTCGGGGCGATTTCAACGTTGTAGCCGGCGCCGATCTTCCACTGGTCCAGCTTGATGTTGGTGTGGTCGATTTCCTGGCGGCTGTACTCACCGAAAGCGTGGAAGTTCGGCACGAAGCCGTACGAACCCTTCACGCCCCAGCCGTCGGCCTTGAACGCGTCGATGTCGGTCTTGGCGTAGTCGGCTTCGGCGTAGTTGTACGACAGGTTCTCAGCAGCCGAGGCGGTGAACGGCAGGGCAGCGGCCAGGGCCAGAGCAATCAGCGAATTCTTCATGGGGGTACACCTTTTACTTTCTTATGGTGTGCAGCAGCGCCAAGGCGCCATCGCATCGGGAATGTAAATTCTCCGTTATTCGCCACAACGCTCCCTGAAAACAGCGTTCTTCGCATTGCTGAATTTTTTGGCTTGATTCAGGCTGTCTCTGGCATACGCGCGCGGCGCGCGTGCATTTTCAGGTTTCTTCACGATCCACCGCTGTCGATCCCCGATCCCCTGGTTCGTCGTGTACTTGAAGGCCGTGCATGTGGCACGGTCCATCCGGAGGCTGGCAATGAGCTACATCGATGGTTTCGTCCTGGCGGTGCCCACCGCCAACAAGGAGAAGTTCCTCGCCCATGCACGCACAGGAAATCCGGTCTTCATCGAGTACGGGGCACTGCGCGTGGTCGAGTGCTGGGGCGATGACGTGCCGCACGGCAAGACCACCGACTTCTTCGGCGCAGTGAAAGCCACGCCAGACGAGACGGTGGTGTTTTCCTGGATCGAATGGCCGGACAAGCCGACCCGCGACGCCGGCATGAAGAAGATGATGGAAGACCCGCGGTTTGATCCTGCGAAGAATCCGATGCCGTTCGACGGCGCGCGGATGATCTACGGCGGCTTCGTGCCGCTCTACGAGCTGACGCGCTGAACCGGGCGGACGTGCTCAGCGCGCGTCCGTTTCATCGC
Source organism: Stenotrophomonas sp. X (assembly GCF_055721025.1). NCBI lineage: Bacteria > Pseudomonadati > Pseudomonadota > Gammaproteobacteria > Lysobacterales > Lysobacteraceae > Stenotrophomonas > Stenotrophomonas sp. X. The sequence continues at coordinate 295,755 of NZ_CM146756.1, read as the reverse complement.
TGGCAGACGCATGGCCGGCGCCCAGAGCGGCGCCGGCGCCGAGGCCGACACCCCCCATGCCAGCGCCCATTCCGCCACCGCCACCTCCTCCACCCGCACGACCGCCCTTGGCATCGCCCTCGTTGCGGCCCTTGCCGCCGCCACTGGCGGCACCCGGCCGGGTCGGCCCCTGCGGCGGTATCTGCAGGTCGGCCGGAATCGGCGCCAGATCCAGCGCTTCGCGCACGAAGTCGCGCAGCGAGACCACCAGTTCGTGGGTATGTACCGGCCGCCCCTGTGCCAGTTCATTGGCGGCACGCGCGGCCAGCCGCACCTGTTCGTCGGTGCCCAGCAACAGGATGTCCGAGAGCGCGGCCTCGACCGCATCGCGGATGCGGCGCGTTCGATCCGAACGCGGTTCGGCGATGCCTTCGGCCGCTTCGCGCTGGCGCAGATCGCGGCGATGGCTAGGATCCACGCCCAGTTCACCAGTGAATGAACCGCCCAGGGTCTTGTAGGCCGCCATCAGTGTGCGCAGCCGCTCGTTGATCTGCCGGTTCTCGCGCTCGCGACGCTGCTGCAGGGTCTGCATCACCAGCAAGCGGATGCCCACGCCCAGCAGGGTGATCAGGACCAGGCCGGCCAAGGTAGACAGCACGCCCTGCCAGGAACTGAAGTCGATACCACGCATGCCCGGGGCTCCGGCGGGAATAACCTGCATCTTGCCCCAGACCGCGTCCCAGAAACGCGAAAGGCCCCACCACCCCGGGGGTGGCAGGGCCTTCGGTCACGGCGCGATTACTTGCGCTTGGCGACCTTGCGCACGGCCTTCTTGGCCGGAGCCTTCTTGGCGGCGACCTTCTTCAGCGGCGCAGCCTTCTTGGCGACCGTCTTGCGGGTGGCGGCAACCTTCTTGCCAACTGCCTTCTTGGCAACAGCGGTCTTCTTGCCGACAACCTTCTTGGCCGCGGCGGTCTTCTTGCCGACGGCCTTCTTGGCGACGGCAGCCTTCTTGCCCACAACCTTCTTGGCGGCGGCAGTCTTCCTGGTGGCGACCTTCCTGGTGGCGGCAACCTTCTTGCCGACAACCTTCTTCGCAGCCACGGCCTTCTTGGCGGCGACGGTCTTCTTGGCCACAGCCTTCTTGGTGGTGGCGACCTTCTTGCCAACCACCTTCTTGGCGGCCGCGGTCTTCTTGGCAACGGTCTTCTTCGCGACAGCAGCCTTCTTGGTGGCGGCCTTCTTCACGGTGGCGACCTTCTTGCCGGCAGCCTTGGTGGCGGCCTTGGTGGTCTTCTTGGCAGCGGCGGCCTTCTTGGTCACGGCCTTGCCCGCAGCCGCCTTCTTCTTCGCCACTTCCTTCTTCAGGGCAGCAGCTTCGGCCTTGGCGTTCTTCTTGGCCGCTTCCAGCTTCTTCCTGGCGTTGGCAACCGTCTTGCCGACCGACTTGGCAGCCTTCTCGGCCTTCTTGGCAACGGTCTTCTCGACCTTGGCCACGGCCTTCTTGGCCTTGGCAACGCGGGTACCGGCAGCCTTGCTGGCGCGCTTGACGGTCTTCTTGACCGACTTCACTGCGTCTTCGGCAGCGTGGGCGATGGTCTCGCCGACGTTGGTGGCGGTTTCTTTGACGTTCTCGACAGCGTCGGTCACGACCGACACACCATTACCGTTGCTCATGTTGCCCTCCTGCGGGCCTTAAGTATCAAAACGGGGCGATGCTATACCGACATTGACGATCGTGGAACGGGGCATGTGCCAGCAATCGCATCTGTTGCGACGCCGATGGTGTACGCAGCAGCCCCTGTTGCCACCTTCGGTTCGCAGCAAACCCCTTTTTTTCAGTGCTGCGCTACGCGAACCCAGCATTGTCTGACCGTCGTCGCGCGCACGTGCACGGAGGCAGCGTCCGGCATCCGTCGTGGCGCATTGCGGCGCCCGCCTGCGCGGAACTGCGCACGTATCCGCCTGTGCCAGTGCGGCGCGCGTTGGCCTTGAGTGGCGCACCCATCACCTGCCCGGGTGTCGCCACAACCGCGTTCTGGCCCCTGCGCCCCCCCTTCGAGGCACCCGTTTTCATGGCGCATTTATCCAGATCGCGACACACTCATTCAGCTTGTTCTACCGTAGGGCCGTACCGCCCCCACCCACGCCAGCGAACCGACTCCCATGCGACCGCTTCCTACCCTGCTCACGCTCGCAATCGCCGCCGCCTTCGGTGGCTTCGTTGCCACCGGCATCAATGCCCACATGGACAACCGTGCCGACGCCGCGCCGCTGCCGGCGATGTTGCCGACCACGGCGGCCTTGCCGGCTTCGGTGGCCGGTCAGGCGGTACCGTCGCTGGCACCGATGCTGGAAAAGGCAATGCCGGCGGTGGTCAGTGTCAATACCAAGCAAGTGGTGCGCGTGCGCAACCCCTTCTTCAACGACCCGTTCTTCCGCCGCCTGTTCCCGGACATCCCGCAGGAACGCATCAACGAATCGCTGGGCTCGGGCGTGATCATCGACGCCAAGGAGGGGCTGGTGCTGACCAACCACCATGTCATCGACAACGCCGATGACGTGCAGGTGACACTGGCGGACGGGCGCACGGTCAAGGCCGAATTCCTCGGTTCGGACCGCGATACCGACATCGCGCTGATCCGCATTCCGGCGCAGAACCTGACCGACATCAAGCTCGGCAACAGCGACCAGCTGCGCGTAGGCGACTTCGTGGTGGCCATCGGCAACCCGTTCGGCTTCAGCCAAACGGTCACGTCCGGCATCGTCTCGGCGGTGGGCCGCAGCGGCATCCGCGGGCTGGGCTACCAGAACTTCATCCAGACCGATGCGTCGATCAATCCGGGCAACTCCGGTGGCGCGCTGGTCGACCTGCAGGGCCAGCTGGTCGGCATCAATACCGCCAGCTTCAACCCGCAGGGCAGCATGGCCGGCAACATCGGCCTGGGCCTGGCGATTCCTTCCAACCTGGCGCGCAGCGTGGTCGATCAGCTGGTCAAGCACGGCGTTGTGGTGCGCGGCACGCTGGGCGTGGAAAGCCAGAACCTGACCGCGCAGATCGCGCAGGGCCTGGGCCTGGGCGAAACCCGCGGTGCGCTGATCACCCGCGTGCTGGCCGGTTCGGCCGCCGCCGCAGCCGGGCTGAAACCGGGCGACGTGGTGGTGTCGGCCAACGGCCAGCGCGTGGACAGCGCCGAGGCCCTGCACAACGTGGAAGGCCTGGCGGCCGTCGGCAGCGCGATGACGCTGGACGTACGCCGCGAAGGCAAGCCACTACAGATCAAGGCGACGCTGAAGGAACAGGCACGTGCGGTCACCGGCGAGAGCCTGGACCCGCGGCTGACCGGCGCCACCTTCGTCGACCTGCCCGAGTCACTGCGGCAGTCGGGGGTCGGCGGCGTGCTGGTCAGCGAGGTCAAGCGCGGCAGCCGCGCCGCCAGCAACGGCCTGCAGCAGGGCGACATCATCACCGACGCCACCGTGGGCGAATTCGCCGACCTGGCCAGCTGGCGTGCCAATTTCCAGCAGCGCCCGCCGACCTTGGTGGTGCGCGTGCTGCGCAACAATGGCCAGCAGCAGGGCCAGCTCGTGATGCGCTGATCGCCCTGCCGTAACACCCCCTATACCCCGGCAATGCTATTGCTGTCCGTCCAGGTCGGCACCGCCGACACCCGTTCCCCCATCGCAACAGGAGTGATTCGATGAGCCCCACCAATACCGAGAACCTGAAGGAACACCTGGGTGAAGCCGGTTCCCACCTGAAGCAGGCCGCCAGCGCCGCCGGCGGTGCGATCAAGGGCGCCACCGGTGCCGCCACCGACGAACTGCGCATCGGCAAGGCTAACGTCAAGGCTGAACTGTCCGATAGCGCGCTGTCCGGCCTGGCCGCTGCCGAGTTTGGTGGTGCCGCCGCCAAGGAACAGGTCGATGCACTGATGGACAAGGGCAAGGACCTGATCGACAGCGCCGCCGAGTTGATCCGTGAGCGTCCGCTGGCCTCGTTCGGCGTGGCCTTCGCTGCCGGCTGGATCATCGCCAAGCTGGCCCGCGGCAGCAGCGACAAGTAAGCCGCGGCGTGAGCGAAGACAACGCGCAAGCCCCTGATCCGGCGGCTACCCCGCCGCTGGATGAGAGCATCCGCCAGGTCGGCGCGGCCGGTCGTGCCGCTGCCGACTCGGCCAAGCACTCGCTGCGTTCGCTGCGCCGGTTGGCCTCGGCCGACTTCGCGCTGGCACGCAGTGCCTTCGGCCGCGCGCTGGCCTGGGCCGGCGTAGCGATCGTATTCGGTGCGTCGGCCTGGCTGCTGATGGCCGCCACCCTCATCGCCCTGCTGCAAAGCTGGGGCCTGAGCTGGCTACAGGCCCTGCTGATCACCTCGCTGCTGAGCCTGGCCGTCACCGGTTATGCGATCTGGCGGGTGTCCTACTTCTTCCACCACACCGGCATGCACGCCACCCGGCGCCAGCTGTCCCGCCTGGGCCTGTTCGACGAGCCCAGCGAAGACGACCCCGATGCCGATGTGCAGCTGCCAGAGGGCAAGCCATGAAGTTCGGTGCGCTGCAGCGGCGGGTGAAGCGCTGCGAACAGGTGGTGACCGTACGCCTGGTCGAGACCCAGGACCACTGGTCCACGCTCAGCCAGGTCTGGCGCCAGGGCTGGTCGCCACTGCGCATCGTGGTGGTGGGCCTTGCCGGTGGCTTCATTGCCGGCAAGCTGGAAATGCCGGGCAAGGTCAACGGTGCGCGCTGGCTGCAGATGGTCGGTTCGGTCTCGAACCTGTTCGCCAGTGCGCAGGCGGCGTTCGCCACGGCGATGGCGGCGCAGGCGGCGGCCACCGCCGACGATGCGGCCGAAGAAGCCGACAACGCCAGTGAACAGGCACAGGCGGCGGCCTCCGCCGCTGAAGCACGGCCCGCACCGGCAGCGCGAGCTGTGCCGGAGCCGGAACCGGACCTGCGCGAACCGCGCCCGGCCGAGGCGGCCACCGAACTGTCCGAACGTTGATCCATGGAATCCGCCGCGCCGATGGCGGCCGGCGGATAATGCGCTCCCCCTTCCGGCTGATGCGTCGATGAGCGAGTCCTCCCTGTCCCTGTCACCAGCCGATCCGCAGGACCCGGAGGCACCGCTGCCGCCTCCGTCTCGCCCACGCGGGCCGATGTCGCTGGTGGTGCTGGCGACCCTGGCGGTGGGCTACACGCTGTGGGCGGCGCAGGACATCATCCTGCCGGTGCTGCTGGCGATGTTCTTCGCGCTGGTCGGCAACCCGATCCTGCGCCTTCTGCAGAAACTGTGGATTCCGCGCGCGCTGGGCGCGCTGCTGGTCCTCGGCGCCGGCCTGGGCGTGACCGGTTCGTTGGCGGTGCAATTGATCGGCCCGGCGATGGAATGGGCGCAGGAAGCCCCGCAGCAGCTGCGCAAGGTCGCCCGCCAGGTGCAGGACCTGACCAAGCCGGTGCAGCAGGCCAACCAGGCGGCGGAGAACTTCGCGCGCGTCGCCGGCGGCGACAGCAACCATAAGGTGCAGGTGATCCGCACCCAGCTCGACGACCCGTACCGCATGCTGACCCGCGCGCCACGGCTTGCCGCCTCGGTGCTGGCCGTGGTGCTGCTGACCCTGTTCTTCATGATCTACGGGCAGAGCCTGCAGCGCGCGGCGATCGCGCTGTTCCCGAACCGCCAGCAGCAGCGCTTCACCGCCGACATCCTGCGGTCGATCGAGCGCGAGGTCTCGCGCTATGTGCTGACCATCAGCGTGATCAACACCCTGGTCGGGCTGGTGTTCGCTGGCGTGCTGATGCTGCTCGGCATCGGCCTGCAGGAGGCGCTGCTGTGGGGCACGGTGGCCGCGCTGCTGAACTTTGCCCCGTACGTCGGTCCGCTGATCGGCGTGGCACTGATGCTGCTGATGGGCTTCGTGGAATTCCGCGACCCGCTGCAGGCGCTGCTGCCGGCGGCCGCGTACCTGGCCCTGCACACTCTGGAAGGGCAGATGGTGACCCCGATCGTGCTGGGCCGGCGCATGAAGCTGTCGCCGCTGGTGCTGATCCTGGCGCTGATGGTGTTCGGCTGGGCCTGGGGCATGATCGGCCTGCTGCTGGCGGTGCCGCTGCTGGTCTGCATCAAGCTGGTACTGGCACGGCTGGACGGCATGCAGGGCTGGGCACGGCTGCTGGAATGAAAGCCCGCGCGGGCAGGCGTAGAATGGAGGGGTGAATTTCCCCGTCCAAGCCATCACTCTCGACCTTGACGACACGCTGTGGCCGTTCGCTCCGATTGGCGCCCGCATCGACCTGGTCCTGCACGAGTGGATGCGTGAACACAGCCCCGCCACCGCCGCGATGTATCCGGTGGCGGCGATGCGCGAACTGCGCGAGCGCCTGTACCACGCCCATCCGCACCTCCACCACGACCTGAGCGCGCTGCGTCGGCTGACCCTGCACGAAGCGCTGCACGCCAGCGGCGCCAGCCTCGATCTGCTGGAGCCAGCGTACGAAGCGTTCTACGCCGCGCGCAACCAGGTCGAGTGCTATCCCGATGCGATCGATGCGCTGGCGAGGATTGCCGCGCGGGTGCCGGTGGCAGCACTGAGCAACGGCAACGCCGATCTGGAGCGGATCGGCCTGGCCCATCATTTCGCCTTCCAGCTGGGCGCGCGCGAACACGGCGCGGCCAAGCCGGAGGCAAGCATCTTCCACGCCGCCTGCACCCGACTGGGTGTGGCGCCGGCACAGGTGCTGCATGTCGGCGACCACGCCGAAATGGACGTGGCCGGGGCGATCGCCGCCGGCCTGCGTGGGTGCTGGATCAACCGCGAAGCAGCCACCTGGACCCATCCGAAACTGCAGCCGGACCTGCAGTTCGACACCCTCACCGGCCTGGCCGACTGGTTGGACGCCAACCTCGACGCCGCCGCATCCCGGAGTACCTGACGCATGAGCGAGATCACTGGTTTCACCGCCGACACCGCCGCAGCGCTGCCGCTGTACGTGCTGGACCGCGAGCAGTTCGCCGCCTGGAAGCAAGGCCAACCGGCCGCCACCCAGGCCTGGCTGGCCTCGCAGGGTTTCACTGCCGGTGCGCACAGCGTGGCCCTGCTGCCCGGCAGTGAGGGCCTGGCCGGCGCGGTGATCGGTGTCGGTGATCGCGCCGATGCCTACAGCTATGCGCATGCGCCGCACGCGCTGCCGGAAGGCAGTGTCTGGCAGCTGGCCAATGAACTGCCTGCTGCCGAACAGGCGCTGCTGCAGCTGGGCTGGGGTTTGGGCAGCTACCGCTTCGACCGTTACCGCAAGCGCAACCGCGCCCCGGCGCAGCTGGTGGCCGCACCGTCCGGCGAAGTGGCCGACCTGATCGCCGCCAGCCTGCGCGTGCGCGACTGGGTCAACACCCCGACCGAAGACATGGGGCCGCAGCAGCTGGAAGACGCCGCGCGTGCACTGGCCGATGCACATGGTGCGCAGGTCGAGGCGATCACCGGCGATGAACTGCTGAAGCAGAACTTCCCGGCCATCCACGCCGTGGGCCGCGCGTCGCACCGCGCGCCGCGTCTGGTGGTGCTGCGCTGGGGCAAGGAAACCGACCCGGCACTGGTGCTGGTCGGCAAGGGCGTGTGCTTCGATACCGGCGGCCTGGACATCAAGCCGGCCGACGGCATGCGCAACATGAAGAAGGACATGGGCGGCGCCGCGCATGCGCTGGCCCTGGCCGGCCTGGTGATGGCGCGCGGACTGCCGGTGCGGCTGACCCTGCTGGTGCCGGCGGTGGAAAACGCGATAGGTCCGGATGCGTTCCGCCCGGGCGAAGTGATCGCCACCCGCAAGGGCCTGAGCGTGGAGATCGACAACACCGATGCCGAAGGCCGCGTGATCCTGTGCGACGCGCTGACCTTCGCTGGTGAGCAGAAGCCGGACCTGGTGCTGGATTTCGCCACGCTCACCGGTGCCGCACGCATCGCGCTGGGTCCGGATCTGCCGGCGCTCTTCAGCAACGACGACACGGTGGCGCAGCAGTGGCTGCAGGCCGGCGACGCAACCCGTGACCCGGTCTGGCGCATGCCGCTGTGGCGCCCCTACCTGCGCTATCTGAGCAGCGGCATCGCCGACCTGGCCAATGCCGGTTCGCGCATGGCCGGCTCGGTGACCGCCGCGCTGTACCTGGAGCGCTTCCTGGAAGACAGCCAGCGCTGGGCGCACCTGGACGTGTACGCCTGGAACGACGGCGAACGCCCGGGCCGTCCGGCCGGTGGCGAAGCGCTGGCGCTGCGCTCGGCCTGGGCGATGCTGAAGGCGCGTTACAGCTGATCGGGTGGATGCCGACCTTGGTCGGCACGCCGTCCCCGGCAAATCTGACGAAAAATTGAATTTCGGCCTCGGCCGGGTTCTGCGAGGATGTGTGGGTCGACCACCCACACGCTCCGTGAAGGCAGGACTCCGACCATGTCGCTCTTCGGCTACACCCGTTCCGGCCAGACGCCGGGCGCACCGCGCAAGCATTCCCCCCTGCTCTGGATCGCGCTGATCGCGCTCATCCTGGGAACCGTGGTGCTGGCCTTCGCCTGGCTGGCCGGCTGGATGGGCGACCGCCTCACCGCGCAGCGCTTCACCGACACCATCGAGGCCACCGGCCCGGCCCATCCGGGCTTCCGCCGTGCACACAGCAAGGGCATCTGCGTAAGCGGCTGGTTCGAACCCAGCGCGCAGGCCCCTACCCTGTCCAGTGCCCGGGTGTTCTCGCAGACGCGGGTGCCGGTGATGGGCCGCCTGTCAATCGGTGGCGGCGACCCCTACGGCGCCGACAACACCGCACGCGTGCGCAGCCTGGCGGTGCAGATGGTCAGCGATGATGGCCAGGAATGGCGCATGGCGATGAACAGCTTCCCGTTCTTCGCGGTACCCACGGCCGAGGCGTTCTACGAGCAGACGCGCGCCTCGATTCCCGACCCGGCCACCGGCAAGCCGGACCCGCAGAAGATGGCGGCAGTGCTGGCGAAATACCCCAGTGCGCAGGCGTTCCAGCAGTGGGCGAAGACAGCGCCATGGACCAGCAGCTGGGCCGACACCACTTTCAACAGCGTCAACAGTTTCTGGTTCACCAATGCGCAGGGCCAGAAGCGTGCGGTGCGCTGGCGCTGGCAGCCGCTGGCGCCGGTGGTGGAGATGGATGCGGAAGCGCGCAAGCAGGCCAGCGTCGATTTCCTCAGCCAGGAACTGCAGCAGCGCCTGGCCCGCGGCCCGGTACGCTGGAACCTGGTCGTGACCACTGCCGAGCCCGGCGACGCCATCGATGATCCGTCGGTGCCGTGGCCCGAGTCGCGTGACCAGGTAGTGGCGGGCGTACTCAGCCTGGACCGCATGCAGTCGCAGGAAGAAGGCGCCTGCGGCCAGATCAACTTCGATCCGCTGATCCTGCCCAGTGGGGTGCGCGGCAGTAATGATCCGATCCTGGCGGCCCGCTCGGCGGTGTACTCGCAGTCCTTCAACCGCCGTGAACGCGAGCGCGCCAGCGGCAACGTCGAACAACCGAAGGAGGCCGCACGATGAGCACCGGCAACGGCCACTTCAACCTGCTGGCGCGGGTGCTGCACTGGTCCATGGCACTGATGATCGTCGCCATGCTGTTCATCGGCGTGACCATGGTCGCCTCGCTGCACCTGCGTCCCGCGCTGATCGACCTGCACCGCCCACTGGGCATCGCGATCCTGTTGCTGGCGCTGCTGCGCCTGTACAACCGGCTGCGCCATCGCCCACCGGCGCTGCCTGCCGACCTGCCGGTCTGGCAGGGGGTAGCGGCCAAGGCCTCGCACTGGATGCTGTACGCGCTGATGCTGGCGATGCCGTTGATCGGCTGGGCGATGCTGTCGGCTGGCGGATACCCGATCGTGCTGTGGGGAGGGCTGCACCTGCCGCCGATCGTGCCGCATACCCCGGCGCTGTATGCCGCGCTGCGCAATGCGCACAGCCTGTTGGCCTATGTGTTGTTCGCCACGGTGCTGATGCATGTGGGTGCGGCGTTGTTCCACCTGTGGGTGCGGCGGGACGGGGTGTTCCAGGCGATGGCGCGCGGGAAGGATTGAGCGGGTTCGCCGGGAGTTCCCGGCGGATCGTTTCCGCAACCGCGGAGGGGTGTCACTTTCTTTGCGCGCAAAGAAAGTAACCAAAGAAACACGCCGCCAGAACGCGAGCCGGCGCTATGCGCCGGTACCCTGCGCTTCTCGGTGAATCAGGGGCCGGCGCCGAACTCGCTGCGCTCAGACATCGGCGCCTCTGCGCCCCTGATTCCCCTGCGATGCTCGGCTCGCTAAAAGGCGGAACCAACGTCAAAGGCGGAAGCTGCACCCAGTAGATCCACGCCATGCGTGGATGCTCTTGCTGTTGATCTTGACCTTCAAGTCCGCCTTGAGCGAGCCGAGCACCGCAGGTCCGGCGAGGGCGAAGAGGCGCGGGTGTCTGAGCGCAGCGAGTTCCCGCGCCGTACCTCGACGGACCGAGGAGCACAGGGAACCGTCGCGTAGCGGCGGCTCGCGGCCGGCGGAGCGTTTCTTTGGTTACTTTCTTTGCGCGCAAAGAAAGTGACACCCCTCCGCGGTCGCGGAAATGACATCACCGGGAAACGCAAGGCGCCGCTACAACCACCCTTTCTGCCGCGCCAGCCGGTACGCCTCAATGCGATTGGCTACGCCCAGCTTGCCGATGCACTCGGACAGATAGTTGCGCACCGTGCCGTGCGACAGCCCCAACTGCTCGGCGATCTCGCTGGCGGTGCGGCCCTCACCCGCCAGCCGCAGCACGCGACGCTCGCGGTCGGTCAGCGGGTCGGCCTGCGACCACGCATCCAGTGCCAGCTGCGGGTCGATCGCGCGGATGCCCTGCTTCACCTTGCGCAGTGCCTCGGCCAGGTTCTCGGCCGGTGCGTCCTTCAGCAGGTAGCCCAGCACGCCGGCTTCCAGCGCGCGGCGCAGGAAACCTGCGCGGGCGAAGGTGGTCACGATCACCACCTTGATCGGCAGCTCGTGACGCGCGATGCGCTGTGCAAGCTCCAACCCGGACAGGCCCGGCATCTCGATGTCGGTCACCAGGATGTCCGGCTGCAGCTGCTGCAGCATGCGCCACGCGGTTTCGCCGTCGGCGGCGCTGCCCAGCACTTCGATATCCGCTTCCAGGCCCAGCAGCGCCGACAGTGCGCCGCGTACCATCGCCTGGTCTTCAGCCAGCAGGATGCGGATCATGCGGCACCGTCCTGCACCAGCGACGGCGGCACGCCTGGCGGCAGCGGTGTGGTCGCAGCGGCCAGTGGCACGCGCACGGTCAGCACCGTGCCCTCGCCCTTTGCGGACTGCACCTGCAGGCTTCCACCCAGGGCGGCCACGCGTTCGCGCATGCCGCACAACCCATTGCCCTCCGCCTGCACGCCGCCACGACCATCGTCGCGGATCTGCATCGCCAGCATGCGTCCCTCCAGCATGAACTCCACCCGTGCCTGCGTCGCCTGTGCATGGCGCACGATATTGGTCGCGGCCTCGCGCAGCACCAGCGCCAGCCCGCGTTCGACATCCACCGGCATCGCCGGTGGTGGTGCGTACTGAAGGTGGACCTGCTGGCACTCCAGCAGCAGCCGCGCCGATGCCAGCTCGCCGGCCAGGTCGCTGGCGCGGATACCGGTGACCGCACTTCGGACCTGCGCCAGCGCCTCGCGGGCGATGGCCTCGGCCTCGCCGATCTCCTGCCGCGCGCGTGCATCACCGCGGTCGTGCAGCTTGCGCGCCAGTTCCAGCTTCAACGTGATCAGCGACAGGGTGTGGCCGAGCAGGTCGTGCAGGTCGCGGCCGATGCGTTCGCGCTCGGCGGTGGCTGCGAGCCGCCGCACCTCGTCCTGCGAAAGCTGCAGTGCCGCATCCTTCTGCTGGTTGAGTGCCTCCACGTTCACGACCAGGCCGACGATATAGGACACGGCGGGGATCCAGACCAGGCTCTGCCACGGGTACTGGAACAGCAGGGCGAGGCTGCAGAACAGGAGGTTCAGACCAGTGAGCTGCAGCAGATACTGCCACCAGCCGCCGCGACCGCTCACCCGCAGCAGCACGCAGCCGAACACGAAGTAGGTCAGCCCGGACGGGTACCAGGGCAGCAGCACCAGCGACATCGCGATCAGGCCCAGGGCATAGCGCGGGGCGTGATGGCGCGGCGCCACCATCACCTTGGCGTACAGCAGCAGGAACACCGGATAGCTGGCCAGCGTCAGCAGCAGCCAGCGCAGGGTAAAGCCATGGCCGAGCAAGGGCGTCAGGAAGATCCACACCGACCACAGCAGGTGGATCGCCTCGCTCCAGGGTGATTTTCCCCGGCGCAGCGTCTCGGCCACCGCCGAGTCCGGCGCGGGGCGCAGCAGGGAGGCAAGCCAGGTGGACGGCACAGGCGGTTCCAGGCGGGGATGATCGCCGCCGATCATGCCAGTTCGGCCGGCTGCGCGCAGGCGCCGCCGCCGGCCAGTTGGCACCGGCGCAACCGAGCGCAGATCACGGTACGCTTGGTGGTGCCGCTGCGGCGGGCCGGCAATGGGGCGATCGGATCCACGAGCGGTACCGGTAGCGGGAACGTTGCCATCCTGTGCCGCCGTGGTCACATTTCGCAGTTGCCGCCGTCAGTGTCATCGGATGACAGCTGTCACTGCCGTCATCGCTGTACCTGCCTTCATGCTGTGCCGCACGCTCCACCGCCGGAACCGCCGTCGTCCGCGCTTCCGGCCACACCCGCCCGAACGCATGTGATGGAACGAATGAACGCTTCTGCCGAGCTGTTGAAGGAACTCCGTATCGACCGCAAGTCGCCGCCGCCGGCCTCCCGAGGCAATGGCGGTGGTCGCCGCGGGTTGTGGATCGCGATCATCGTGGTCGTGCTGCTGGTCGCCGCGGCCGTGGCCTACCTGTTCGGTCGCGCACCGGCCGTAGAGGTGGAAACCGCTCCCGCCGTGGCCATCCAGCAGGGCAGCGCCAGCAGCTCGGTGCTCGACGCCAGTGGCTACGTGGTCGCCCGGCGCATGGCCACGGTATCGGCCAAGATCACCGGCAAGGTGCGCGAGGTGATGATCGAAGAAGGCATGCGGGTCGAGGCTGGCCAGGTGATGGCCACGCTCGACCCGATCGATGCCGACGCGCAGCGCAGCCTGTACGCCTCGCAGCTGCAGGCCGCACGCAGCCAGGTCGCCGGGCTGGAGGCGCAGCAGAGGCAGGCCGCCGCCGAAGCCAGCCGCCTGCAGGCGCTGGTTGGCCAGCAGCTGGTCTCGCGCTCGCAGTACGACCAGGCCGTGGCCCAGCGCGACAGCCTGCGTGCGCAGCTGGATACCGCGCAGCGCAACGTCAAGGTTGCCAACGACCAGCTGGCCATCGCCGATCTGGGCGTGGACAACAACATCGTGCGCGCGCCGTTCTCCGGCGTGGTCACCGCCAAGGCGGCGCAGCCTGGTGAGATCGTTTCGCCGCTGTCGGCGGGTGGTGGCTTCACCCGTACCGGCATCGGCACCATCGTGGACATGGACTCGCTGGAGATCGAAGTGGAGGTCGGCGAGGCCTTCATCGGCCGCGTGCAGCCGAAGATGCCGGTGGAAGCCACGCTCAACGCCTACCCGGAATGGAAGATTCCCGGCGAGGTGATCGCCATCATCCCCACCGCCGACCGCGGCAAGGCCACGGTGAAGGTGCGCGTGGCGTTGAAAGTGAAGGACCCACGCATCGTGCCGGAGATGGGCGTGCGGGTCAGCTTCCTGGAACAGGCCCAGCCGCAGGCCGCGGCCAAGCCGCAGGGCGTGCGCGTGCCGGGCGGCGCCGTGGTGCAGCGCGACGGTGCCTCGGTGGCCTTCGTGCTGGGGGACGGGAACCGCGTGCAGCAGCGCAAGGTCGAGGCCGGCCAGGCGATGGGCAAGGACCGCCAGATCCTCAAGGGCGTGAGTGCAGGTGAATCGGTGGTGGTGAACCCGCCGGACGCCCTGCGCGATGGCGCCAAGGTGCAACAGAAACAAGCGCAGTAACGGCCTGGCGCCCATGGGCGCCGCCGGCAACACCGCTCGACGCACGCCCGCAGCCACCGCAGGTGCGCTTCCCCGTTTCCCGCCTTCCGTGGAGAACCACCCATGTCGACCCTGGTTTCACTGCGCAACATCACCAAGACCTACCAGCGTGGCCCCGAGAAAGTGCAGGTGCTGCACGGCATCGACCTGGACATCGCCAGCGGCGACTTCGTCGCGCTGATGGGCCCGTCCGGCTCGGGCAAGACCACCCTGCTCAACCTGATCGGTGGGCTGGACAACCCCAGTGGCGGCGAAATCAGCATCGAAGGCGAGCGCATCGACCAGATGAGCGGTAGCCAGCTGTCGACCTGGCGCAGCCACCACGTTGGCTTCGTGTTCCAGTTCTACAACCTGATGCCGATGCTGACCGCGCAGAAGAACGTGGAACTGCCACTGCTGCTGACCCACCTCAGCGCGGCGCAGCGCCGCCGCAATGCCGAGATCGCGCTGACCCTGGTGGGCCTGGCCGATCGCCGCAGCCATCGCCCGAATGAACTGTCCGGCGGCCAGCAGCAGCGCGTGGCGATCGCCCGCGCGATCGTCTCCGACCCGACCTTCCTGATCTGCGACGAACCGACCGGCGACCTCGACCGCCAATCGGCCGAGGAGATCCTCGGCCTGCTGCAGCAGCTCAACCGCGAGCACGGCAAGACCATCATCATGGTCACCCATGACCCGAAGGCCGCCGAGTACGCCACGCACACGGTGCACCTGGACAAGGGCGAGCTGGCCGACGCGCCGCTGGCCCACTGACGGAGGCCACAGCGATGAAATACTTCTCGTTGGTGTGGGCACAGCTATTCCGCAGCCGTACCCGCACCCTGCTGACCCTGCTGTCGGTGGTGGCCGCGTTCCTGCTGTTCGGCATGCTCGATTCGGTGCGGGTGGCGTTCTCGTCGGGTGGCAGCGTGGAAGGTGCCAACCGGCTGATCGTGGCCTCGCGGCTGTCGATCACCCAGTCGCTGCCGATCCGGCTGGAAGCACAGGTGCGCCAGGTAGCCGGTGTCCGTGACGTGGCTTATGGCATGTGGTTTGGTGGCATCTACCAGGACCCGAAGAACTTCTTCCCGAACTTCTCGGTGTCACCCAACTACTTCGATGTCTACCGCGAGCTGCAGATCGATCCGGCACAACTGGAGGACTGGAAGCAGACCCGCACCGGCGCCATCGTCGGCGAAACCCTGGCCAAGCAGTTCGGCTGGAAGATCGGCGATACCATCCCGCTGCAGGCGACGATCTTCCCGCGTGGCGGCAGCAATGACTGGCCACTGGTGCTCAAGGGCGTCTACCGCTCCAAGGACCGCGCGCTGGCCGCCAATGAAGAACGCCAACTGATGATGAACTGGAAGTACTTCGACGAATCCAACGACTACATCAAGAACCAGGTGAGCTGGTACACGGTGACGCTGGACAACCCGGACCACTCTTCGCGGGTGGCACAGGCGATCGATGCGATCTCGGCGAACTCCGACCACGAGACCAAGACCCAGACCGAATCGGCGTTCCAGCAGGCCTTCGTCAAGCAGTTCGCGGATATCGGCATGATCGTCACCTCGATCATGGGCGCGGTGTTCTTCACCCTGCTGCTGTTGACCGGCAACACCATGGCGCAGGCCGTGCGCGAGCGCGTGCCGGAGCTGGCCACGCTGAAAACGCTGGGCTTCAAGGACAGCACCGTGCTGACCCTGGTGATGGTGGAATCGGTGCTGCTGATCGGCCTCGGTGGCCTGATCGGCATGGGCCTGGCCGCCCTGATCCTGCCGGCGATCGGCCCGAAGAGCATGGGCATGCTGCCGCCACACGTACCAACGCCGACCTGGCTGATGGGGTTGGGCCTGATCGTAGTGATCGGCATCATCGTCGGGCTGCTGCCCGCGCTGCGTGCCAAGCGCCTGAAGATCGTCGATGCACTGGCCGGCCGCTGAGGAGGATTGCAGATGAACAAGCTCAAGAAGTGGCTGGGCAACGGCGTAACCGTGCTGCTGCTTGCGATCGGCCTGGTGTTGTGGATCGGGCTGCCGTGGTTTGGCGTGCTGGCCGTGGCCGTGCTGGTAACGCTGTGGCTGCTGCTGACCCGCGGTGGACGGCTGGCGTTGGCCGCCACCCGCATCGGCGTGGCCAGCCTGCCGCAACGCTGGGGCGCGTCCTCGGTGATCGTGGTCGGCATTGCCGGCGTGGTCGGCGTGCTGGTGGCGATGCTGGCGATGGGCGAAGGCTTCCAGGCCACGCTCAACAACACCGGCGATGACACCACTGCCATCGTGCTGCGCGGTGGCTCGCAGGCCGAGACCAACTCGGTGATCACCCGCGAGCAGGTACCCATGCTGTCCACCCTGCCCGGCATCAGCCGCGATGCGCAGGGACGGCCGTTGTTGTCACCGGAACTGTCGCAGGTGGTCAACCTGGTGTCCAAGTCCGATGGCACCGACGTCAACGCCCAGTTCCGCGGCGTCGGCCCGCAGGCGTGGGCGGTGCATGACAAGGTCAAGATCGTTGAGGGCCGCAAGTTCGCCACCGGGCTGCGCGAGATCGTGGTCGGCCAGGGCGCCAAGGGCCAGTTCCGCGACATGGAGGTCGGCAGGACGCTGACGCTGGGCAACCAGACCTGGACCGTGGTAGGTGTGTTCGCCACTGGCGATGCGCATGATTCGGAACTGTGGACCGACGCCGATACGCTGGCCACCACCTACCAGCGCAGTGCCTGGCAGTCGATCAGCGTGCGTACCGATGGCAAGGCCGGCTTCGATCAGTTCAAGGCGGCCGTCGCTGCCGACCCACGCCTGAAGCTGGACGTGGAAACCACCCGCGTCTACTACAGCAAGCAGGGCGGCGGGCTGACCAAGCTGATCGACATCCTGGGCAAGGTGATCGGCACGATCATGGCGGTCGGTGCGGTGTTCGGCGCGCTCAACACCATGTATGCGGCCGTGGCCACGCGCGCCCGCGAAATCGCCACCATGCGTGCGATCGGCTTCCGCGGCCTGCCGGTAGTGACGGCGGTGATGCTGGAAACGATGCTGTTGGCGCTGCTCGGTGGCCTGCTCGGCTGTGCGGTTGCATGGCTGCTGTTCAATGGCTACAGCGTGTCCACCATCGGCAGCAACTTCAGCGCGGTGGTGTTCAAGTTCCACGTATCACCGGAACTGCTGTGGACCGGCCTGAAATGGGCACTGGGCATCGGCCTGGTCGGCGGCCTTTTCCCGGCGCTGCGCGCGGCGCGTTTGCCGATCACCACGGCGCTGCGCGAAACCTGAGCATCATGCAGCGGTGGACTGCGCATCACGCAGGGGACGGAGCGAAGGCTCCGTCCCTTTTTCGTTGGCGGGGTCAGATCCCTTCGCTACGCGAAGGGATCTGACCCCGATCTCGATGCAGTAGATCCACGCCATGCGTGGATGGATGCCTGCGCACATGCACTGCTACAGATTGCAGGAAACCCGCCGCTATCGATGCCTCTGCTCATCGCAAACGCAGCGCGCGTGACGCTGCGCACAGTGCATCTGTGGATTGTTGGTTGCGATTCATCTTCGCGCACTTCCAGCGGCGTCGAGACAAACAGTTACGAATGGAAACATTCTAGAATCGCGCCCCCCACGTTGGTTTGCAGCACCCCACGCGCCCATAGAACGGGCGCATGTTTTTACTGAAACACGAGATTTCACGGATGTCCCTGAAAACCAATCCGCTGCGCAACGCGATCGTCATCGCGCTGGCCGCCAGCTGCACCGCCCCCGCCTTCGCACAGAGCGCCGGCGATACCCCGACCAACCTCGACCGCATCGAAATCACCGGCTCGCGCATCCGCCAGGCCAGTGTCGAAACCGCACAGCCGGTGGTCGCGCTCAACCGCGCCGAGATCGAGAAGAAGGGTTACGTCAACGTCGCCGACATCCTGCAGGACATTCCTGCCGCCGGTGCGCCGAGCATGAGCCGCGCCTCGTCGCTGACTTCTTCGCGCGATTTCGGCGGCATGTACGTCAGCCTGCGCAACCTCGGCCCGGAACGCAGCCTGGTGCTGATCGACGGCCGCCGCATGGGCGTCAGCGCCGGCGGCTACTCCGACCTGGCCTCGATCCCGTCGTCCATCGTCGAGCGCGTGGAAGTGCTGACCGACGGCGCCTCCGCGCTGTACGGCTCCGATGCCATCGCCGGTGTGGTCAACATCATCACCCGCAAGAATTTCGATGGTGGCGAAGCCAGCGTCTATGTCGGCCAGTACGGCCAGGGTGACGGCCAGAAGCGCGCCTACAGCGCGACTTTCGGCAAGACCTTCGAACGCGGCTGGTTCAGCGTGGGCGCCGAGCGCACCAAGGAAGACGAGGTGCTGGGCAAGGACCGCGAGTTCAGCCGTTACACCAACGGCCCGCGCCACCCGAACGATGGCCTCAACGGCAACACGCCGTGGGGCTACGTCACCGTCGGTGGCAAGAACCTGACCGTGGGTCCGGGCGGCGACCCGAGCAAGGCCGGCAACTTCCATGCGCCGGACCCGGCCGATGGTGCCAACACCAAGTCGAACATGAGCCTGCTGACCGGCCTGGAGCGCACCTCGGTGTTCGCCAACGGTGGCTTCTCGATCACTGACAACCTGCGCATCGTCGCCGACGCGCTGTACAGCAAGCGCGAGTCGACCAAGCACCTGGCCGGCTACCCGTACTCGGTCAGCGCCGCGCAGGCCCGCAATGGCAGCCGTGCCGCCCTGTCCAAGGACAGCGCGTTCAACCTGTGGGGCCAGGATGCGCTGTTCGCGCACCGCACAGAGGAACTGCCGCGCGGCACCGAGAACAACCTGGAAACCAAGCGCGCCAGCATCGGCCTGGAAGGCAGCTTCGAAACCGGTTCGCGGTACTGGGACTGGAACATCAACTACATGTACAACCGCAACGAAGGCGAGCGCATCGGTACCGGCAGCATGTACCAGCCGCACGTCAACCTGGCCGTCGGCCCGTCCTTCATGGACGGAAACGTGGCCCGTTGCGGTGCGCCGGGCGCGGTGATCACCGGCTGCGTGCCGTGGAACCCGGCCGCCCCGATGGGTTACACCGGCCCGGGCTCGCTGAGCAACCAGGACGTGAAGGACTACCTGTTCACCCGCTTCGTCGACAAGATGCAGAGCACCACCAAGGTCGCCAGCGGCAACATCTCCGGTTCGCTGTTCACCCTGCCGGCCGGCGACATCCTGGCCGCGATGGGCTTCGAGCACCGCAGCGAGGAGGCCAGCTACACGCCGGACATGAAGGTGCAGAAGGGCGAGATCGCCGGCACCAGCGGCCAGCCGACCCGCGGCAACTACTCGCTCAACGAGGTCTACCTGGAACTGCAGGTGCCGCTGCTGGCCGACCTGCCGTTCGCCCGCGAACTGTCGCTGGACGTGGCCGGTCGTTACTCGGACTACAACAACTTCGGTTCCACCACCAACAGCAAGTTCGGCCTGAAGTGGAAGCCGATCGACAGCCTGCTGGTGCGCGCCACCTACGGCACCGGCTTCCGTGCGCCGACCGTGGATGACCTGTACGGCGGCACCGTCAGCAGCCGCGACTCGTTCACCGACCCGTGCGATACCTCCTTCGGCACCGCCGCCACCAGCCCGGCCGTCGCTGCCCGTTGCCAGGCGCTGAAGGTGCCGGCCAACTTCCGCCAGCTCAACAGCGATGGCAGCGTGGCCACCAAGCCCGGCCAGCAGGCCACCACCGATTTCAGCTCGGGTTCCAACCCGGACCTGAAGCCGGAAACCGCCAAGACCTGGACCGTGGGCCTGGTCTACAGCCCGGACTTCGTGCAGGGCCTGGACGTCAGCCTGGACTGGTGGAAGATCCGCATCGACAACGCCATCGTCGGTGAGTCGGCCACCAACATCCTGGAACAGTGCTACGTGCAGGCTTCGGATGCTGCCTGTGGCCGCTTCACTCGTGGCAGCAACGGCCAAGTCAACTCGCTGGACCGCTCGCTGGTCAACGCGGGCTACCGCGAAACCGCCGGCTATGACATCAACGTGCGTTACCGCCTGCCGGAAACCGCGTTCGGCAAGTTCGCCGTCAACTGGAACACCACCTATACCGATTACCTGGAGCAGCGCAACGACAGCGCCGCCACCACCCCGGTGGAACAGCGTACCGGTTGGGCCGGCGACTTCCGCGTGCGTTCCACCTTCAACCTGGATTGGCAGTACGGCGACCTCGGCATCGGCTGGACCGCGCGCTACTACTCCAGCATGAAGGAGAAGTGCTCGTACATGGACGAATGCAACATGCCGGGCTTCAACTCGTCGTACACCAGCGCCTCGCCAACCAACAAGGTGGGCTCCAACACCTTCCACGACCTGCAGGTGCGCTACAGCCTGCCGTGGGATGGCACCGTGTCGCTGGGCGTGAACAACGTGTTCAACCACCAGGGTCCGATCATGTACAGCCAGCCGAACAGCAGCTTCACCTACTACGGTGGCTTCGACATCGGCCGCTTCATGTACATGAAGTACCAGCAGCGCTTCTAAGCCTGCAACCGCGTTCCCGCCACGGCCATCCCTCTCTCCTGGCCGTGGATGGAAGCAGAACGGCGCCCCTCGGGGCGCCGTTCTTTTTTGCGTGGAAGCGGGGTCGGATCCCCGCCGGCGCTAGCGCTTGGCGCGCATCGTGCGGATGTTGTCGCCGACGAACAGCACCAGGCCAGCCCAGATCGCTGCAAACCCGATCGCCTTGGCAGTGTCGAATGCCTCATGGAAGAAGAACACACCCAGCAGCAGCTGCAGGCTTGGCGCGATGTACTGCAGGATGCCGACCAGCGACAGCGGAATGCGCTTCACGCCATAGGCGAAGCCGATCAGCGGTACGGCGGTGACCGCGCCGCCGAAGATCAGCAGCAGGTCGTTGCGCCAGCCCCAACCATGGAAGAACGCACCGCCGTGGCCGTTCTCGGCCCAGATCGCAAACGCCAGCGCCGGCAGGAACAGGTACATGCTCTCCACGCCGAGGCCGGCCACCGGGTCGACCGAGACCAGCTTGCGCAGCAGGCCATACAGGCCGAACGAACAGGCCAGGCCCAGCGCGATC
The DNA here is from genome assembly GCF_055721025.1 of Stenotrophomonas sp. X. Taxonomy (NCBI): domain Bacteria; kingdom Pseudomonadati; phylum Pseudomonadota; class Gammaproteobacteria; order Lysobacterales; family Lysobacteraceae; genus Stenotrophomonas; species Stenotrophomonas sp. X. The sequence goes on along the minus strand of NZ_CM146756.1, from coordinate 274,669 downwards.
CACGGTGGCGTACCTGCATCGATGGTCAGCCAGGCCACGCCCACCGCCGCCATTGCCACCGCTACCCACTGCAGCCGGCGCAGCCGTTCCTTCAGCACCAGCACGCCCAGCAGCACGTTCACCAGCGGGTTGATGAAGTAGCCCAGGCTGGTCTCGATGACATGACCGGCGTTGACCGCCCAGATGTACAGGCCCCAGTTGAACGCGATGGTCAGGCTCGACACCAGCAGGATCGGCAGCGCGCGCGGCTGCGCGGCGATCTTCCGCCACCAGCCCAGGCGTGCGCTGATCAACAGCCAGCCCAGCACCAGCACGGTGCTCCAGATGATGCGGTGGGCGATGATCTGGAACGAGGGCACCTCGTTGAGCAGGTGCCAGTAGACCGGCACCAGGCCCCAGATCACGAAGGTGGATGCGGTGACCAGCAGGCCCCGGCGTTGTTCCTTCTCGTCCATGCTCACTTCCTTCTCGTCCTTGCCATTGTCAGCACCACCACACCCAGAAGAATCACCGCCATGGCCAGCAGGTCGCGCCAACCGAAGCGCTCACCGTTGAGCAGCGCGCCCAGCAGCACCGCGATCACCGGATTGACATACGCGTAGCTGCCCGCGAGCGCCGGGCGCACGTTCTGCAGCAGCCACACGTAGGCAGTGAACGCGACGATGGAGCCGAACACGCACAGATAGGCCATCGCCAGCAGGCCACCGGTATCGGGCAGCGTGGTCGGGCGCTCGCCCACCGCCAGGCCGATCAGCACCAGCAGCACGCCACCGCAGATCATCTGCCCGGCCGCGGTCATGAACGGACCCGGCAGGTCCAGGCCGCGTGCCCACACAGAACCGAACGCCCAGCCGATCGGCGCGATCAGCAGCAGCACCAGCCCGGTCGGCGAGCCGGTCAGGCTGCTGCCGGCGTTGAGCCAGACCACGCCGAGGAAGCCGATGGCGATGCCCAGCCACTCACCACGGCTGGCATGTTGCCCGCGCAGCGCCGAGAACAGCGCCATCCACAGCGGCACCGAGGCCACCGCCGTGGCGGCCAGGCCCGAGGACACTTCGCGCTCGGCCAGCACCACCATGCCGTTGCCCAGCACCAGCATGGTCACGCCCATGATGACCAGGTTGCGCCACTGCCGCAGCGTCGGGTTCGGCAGCTTCCAGAACAGGCGCAAGGCTAGGAACATCAGGCCGCCGGCAATGATGAAGCGGCTGCCGGAGACCATCGTCAGCGGCAGTGCGCCGCCGTGCAGGGCCTTGGCGATGCCCAGATAGGTCGAGCCCCAGACCACGTAGACCAGCAGCAGTGCCAGCGCGACAAGGCCACCCCGGGGGGCAGCCGCAGACGAAGAGGGGGGAGCCGACATGACACACCAGGGAGCCGGGGGAAGGCGGATTCTAGGACGTTTTGAGTATGGTCCGGGACCCCATACGGTGGCACGCTGTCATCCATCCATGCACCCTGCTCTGGTCTGCTACCCCGTGTTGACGGCCGATGCAGTACCAAGAAGGCTGCCCGGCCGCGCCGCCCCAAGACCGGACGCCGTTTTCCCTGCGCACGGACGCGCCGCATCGAGGATTTCCACCCAGATGAGCACCACGTCCCAACCTGTTGTCCCCGCGAACGACCGTGCCGCCTTGCGGCGGTCGATCTCCAACACCCTCAAAGGCTCCGCCGGCAACCTGGTGGAGTGGTATGACGTCTACGTGTACTCGGTGTTCGCCGTGTACTTCGAATCGCAGTTCTTCTCGCCGGACGACAAGAACTCCACCCTGTACGTGTGGGCGATCTTCGCGGCGACCTTCCTGATGCGCCCGATCGGCGCCTGGTTCTTCGGCCGCTTCGCCGACCGCCACGGCCGCCGCCTGGCGCTGACCGTCTCGGTCACGTTGATGGCGCTGTGCTCGTTCCTCATCGCCATCACCCCCACCGCCGCCAGCATCGGCATCTGGGCCGCCGTGATCCTGTTGTTCGCGCGCCTGCTGCAGGGCTTCGCCACTGGCGGCGAGTATGGTGCCAGCGCCACTTACATGTCCGAGGCCGCCATTCCGGGCCGTCGCGGCTTCCTGTCCTCGTTCCACTACGTCACCCTGGTCGGCGGCCACGTGCTGGCCCAGCTGACCCTGCTGCTGATGCTGACCTTCTGGGGCAAGCCGGAGATCTCCGAGTGGGGCTGGCGCATCGCCTTCGGTATCGGTGGCATCGCCGCGGTGGTGGTGTTCTGGCTGCGCCGGGGCATGGACGAATCGCTGTCGGAGTCGTCCATCGAAGCCGCGCGCGAGGGCAAGGCAAAGAAGTCCGGTTCGATGTACGAGTTGTTCGTGCACCAGTGGCGGCCGCTGCTGCTGTGCTTCCTGATCACCGCTGGCGGCACCGTGGCCTTCTACACCTACTCGGTGAACGGCCCGAAGATGATCCAGAGCGCCTTCGCCGGCAACGACCCGATGACCGGCACCCTGATCAACCTGGGCGTGCTGGCCTTCCTGATGGTGCTGCAACCGGTCGGCGGCTGGCTGTCGGACATCATCGGCCGCAAGACCCTGCTGGTGTTCTTCGGCGTCGGCGGCGTGCTGTACAGCTGGTACCTGATCACCCAGCTGCCGCACCAGCATGACGCCACCCTGGCCTTCCTGACCCTGGCGCTGGCCTTCGTCATCCTCACCGGCTACACCTCGATCAACGCGGTGGTGAAGGCCGAGCTGTTCCCCACCCACGTGCGTGCACTGGGCGTGGGCCTGGGCTATGCGCTGGCCAACTCGCTGTTCGGCGGCACCGCCCCGCTGCTGTACCAGGGCGCGCTGAAGACCGGCCATGTCGACTGGTTCGCCATCTACGTGACCGCCACGATCGCGGTATCGTTGGTGGTCTATGTGTTCTTCCTTACCAACAAGGGCCCGAACTGGCTCGACGGCACCCGCAAGTAAGCGCGTTGCCCTGATCGCGGCCACTGGTGCAATGCCGGTGGCCGCTACGTCTCCCGCCACCGCGCTGATGTGGATCGCGGTGACGCTGGCCGCAGTCACGGCATTGGCCTGGGTGCTGCGCCGCCCCAACGCGCAGGCCACGTGGCCGCGCACGGGGTTCGGGGTCGCCCTGCTGGTGTTCTGCGCCGCGCTGGCGCTGCAGCTGGCGATGGACCTGGGCAGCGGCCACAGCTCGCTGCACCTGCGGCTGCATCGCGGCGTCAACGCGGGGCCGCTGGTCGGCCTGCGCACGATGGCGGCGTGCTATCTGGCCGCGCTCGCCGCCGGCGGCTGGGGCGCGTGGAAGCTGCTGCGACGGCGCGGGTAGTGCCGGCCGCTGGCCGGCAAAGCCACCTTCTTTCGGTAGTGCCGGCCGCTGGCCGGCATTACTCAACGGCGGGCCGCTTCGCTCTTGTCGCGCGCGCCGCGGAACTCCGATTCCTTTTCCCACGTCGGCCAGCGGCGGCTGTTGGCCAGCTCGGCGCCCAGGTCGTAGACCAGCAGGGTGTCGGCAGCGTGGCCGCTCGGGTCCCAGCTCGGCGTCCAGGCATCGCAGGCCTGGTGATAGCAGTCGGCGAAGTACTTTTCGCGCAGCGCGCGGCCGGCTTCAACGCCACCATCCAGCTTGTCCAGGCCCGGGCCGATGGTGATCGCCGGCACGCCCAGGCGGGCAAAGGCGAAGTGGTCGGCGCGGTAGAAGAAGCCGGCTTCCAGGTTCGGGTCCGGGCTGTAGCTGCGGCCACGGGCCTTGGCCACGCGCTCCAGATCGCCTTCCAGCGACACCCGGCCCTTGCCCCACGAGGCAATGTCGCGGGTCGGGCCATCCGGGCTGAACATCTCGATGTTCAGCACCGCAGCGGTCTTGTCCAGCGGCGCCAGCGGATGCGCGGCGTAGTAGCTGGCGCCCAGCAACCCTTTCTCTTCGGCGGTCAGTGCCACGAAGTACAGCGTGCGCTGTGGCTGCGGGCCAGCGGCGAACACACGGCCCAGTTCCAGCACCGTGGCCACGCCGGTGGCGTTGTCGATCGCACCACGGCGGATGCGGTCGCCCTTGGCGTCGGGCTGGCCGATACCGAACGCATCCCAGTGCGCGGAGAAGATCACCGCCTCGTCGGCATGCTCGCCACCGGGCAGCTTGGCCACCACGTTGCGGGTCACCACCTGTTCGCGCTTGAGCGCGAAGTCCACGCTCAGCTTGGCGTTGTCCAGCGCCACCGGGCGGAAGTCGGCACGCATCGCCTTGCGCTTCTCCGCATCGAAGTCGAGGCCCGCGTCGGCGAAGATCGCCTCGGCCAGCTCGCGCTGCATCCAGCCGCGCAGCGGCGTGTGCTGCGCCATCGCCTCGGCCTGGCTGCGTTCGATGTCGAACAGCGGCGAAGTGCCCGAGCTCTTCACCGTGGCCCAGCCATACGCGGCCGGCGCGGTCTCGTGCACGATCAGCACGCCCTCGGCGCCACGGCGTGCGGCTTCCTCGAACTTGTACGTCCAGCGGCCGTAGTAGGTCACCGCCTTGCCATCGAACGCGCCCGGTGCATCGGCCTCGAAGTCGGCGTCGTTGATCAGCACCACGGCGATCTTGCCGTGCAGGTCCACGTCCTTATAGTCGTTCCAGTGGCGTTCCGGTGCGTCGATGCCGTAGCCGACGAACACCAACGGTGCATCCTTGATCTGCACGCGCTTGCGCGGCTGCAGGCTCTGCAGGGTCACGTCCGCGCCATTGGCCAGCGCACGCTTGCCCTGCTTCAGCGACAGGCTGGCCTTGGCCTCACCCTCCAGCTGCGCGCGCACCAGCGGCACCGGCTGCACCCAGCTGCCGTCTACGCCGCCCGGCTGCAGGCCATAGCTGCGGAACTGCTCGATCAGGTACTGCACCGTGCGCTCTTCGCCCTCGGTGGCCGGTGCGCGGCCCTCGAACTCATCCGACGCCAGCACGCGCACATGCCGCGACAGTGCCTGCGGATCGATGCCGCCACCCGGCAGGTCGTTGGCCGCATGGGCCAGGCCCCCGACGAACAGGCAGGACGACAGCAGCAACACGCGCATCGGATTCACGGCAGTACCACGGCTAGCTTGGAAGTCACCAGAGTGTAACGTGGTCGTGACATCACGGCGCAGCCTGGGCCCACGTCATCCACGCAGGGCGTGGGTCTACCTGCTGATGCGGTCCAGCCAGCAGGCCAGGCCCTGCGCGTTGAGTTCGATGTCCATCGCCAGCACGGCGGTCACTGCCGCATCGTCCAGCGCACAACCATGCAGCTGTGCACGTTCCAGGTACAGCGCCTGCAGTGCGGCCAGCAGGCAGCGGTGACGGTCCGGCCGGCCATCGCACTGGCGGCCGATCGCGGCCATCGCATCGATCTGCTCGAACAGGTCGTTGGCCAGTTTCTGCACCTGCTCCACGCGGCCGTAGTGGGTCAGGTACATCGCCTGCGGGCCATAGCCCAGCATGCGCTGGATCGAGGCCTTCATTGCCTCCGGGTCGAACTGCACCGGCGAGGAAGTCGGGAAGATGAAAGCGCCCTGCGCGCTGTCCAGCTCGCGGTAGGAGATGCCGAACGTATCGCCAGTGAACCAGCTGCGGCTGCGCGCATCCCACACGCAATAATGGTGCAGTGCGTGGCCCGGCGTGTGCAGCAGCACCAGCTCGCGGCCAGCGAGATCGATGCGGTGGCCGTCTTCGGCCACCACCACGCGGTGTTCGGGAATCGGCTCGATGCGGCCGTAGCTGCGCGCGATCTCTTCGGCGCCGTACACGGCCGTCGCACCCGCAATCAGCCGGGTCGGGTCGATCATGTGCGGCGCACCGCGCGGATGCAGCACCGCCTTCGCATTCGGCAACTGCTGCATCAGCAGGCCTGCACCACCGGCGTGGTCCAGGTGCACGTGCGTGAGCAGCAGCCAGTCCACCGCGTCCACGCCCAGGCCAGCGTCCGCCAGCGCCTGCAGCATCGCCGGCACCGACAGGCCGGTGCCGCAGTCGACGAAGGCCGCGCGGCCGTTTTCAACGATCAGGTAGGCCGCGTCGAAGTCCGGGCGCTGGAAACCGGTATCGATGGTGTGGATGCTGGGGTCGGCGGTCATCGGCACGCACCTGGCAGTCTCGGAAACAGACGCCCATGGTAGGCGCGCATGCGGCCCGGGTTCGATGCGGCTTTGGTCGGAGGGCGCTCTTCTGTAGAGCCGAGCCCACGCTCGGCTGCCATTCTGTCAGGCATCAGCCGAGCATAGGCTCGGCTCTACCGGTCCAGCCATCGCGGCCGCAGCAGCAACGCCAGCACCAGCACCGCCAGGAACGCGCCATAGGCATACAGCACCGCCAGCACCTGCGGCCAGATCGGGCCGGCGCCGGGCTGCACCACGCCAATGCGGTAGCCCCACAGCATCGACACGATGCTCAGCGCGAACGCCACGAACAGGGTGGTGCCATCGAACAGGCGCCGCCGCGCGCTGCGCGGCTGGCGCGGAAACAGCCAGTACAGGCTGCCCAGCAGCAGGAACCAGGGCAGGAACAGCAGCAGCGACAACCAGGCCATCGCAGACTCCATGTCATCGCGCCAGAGGCGCGCGGACATCATGCCATGGGTGCTGTGCCACGGTCGTGCCGGCGGGGGCTTCCCTGTAGAGCCGAGCCTATGCTCGGCTGCTTTGCTACCCAGCCGAGCATGGGCTCGGCTCTACAGAAGCGGAGCCGAGTCGAGCATGGCTCGACTCTACAAAGGGCAGGGGCAGGCCCGGCGATCAGGCCGCTTCGCGCAGCGCGGCCAGGGCGGCCAGTACCGCGTCCACCTCGGCGTCCAGCTTGAACAGCTCGCTCTGCAGCTGGTCGCCCTGCTCGGCCTGCTTGATCACCGCGATCAGCTGGCCCGCATCACGTGGCGAATCGAAGCCTTCGCTCTGGATCAGCAGCGTGCCGTCACCAGCGGTCAGCTTGAAGTAGAACCGGCCATCCTTTTCCCGGTACTGCTTGAACTGCGGCGGCGCCACGCGGGCCACGCCGGCATCTTCGCTGGCGATGTCACCGGCACTGGACAGGTCACGCAGGCCCACCGCATAGCGCAGCTCGTCCAGCAGCGGTGCCGCCAACTGCTCGCGCAGCTGCTGGCCACGGCGCTTGAGCAGCGCTTCGATCTTCTCCGGCTCGGCCATCAGCGCGTTGTAGCGCTCGCGCAGCGGCGACAGCTCGCTGTCGATGCGCTCGAACAGCTGCTGCTTGGCGTCGCCCCAGCTGATGCCGGCGGCAAAGGCCCTGGCGAATTCCGCGGTCTGCTCCGGGGTCGCGAAGGCCTGGTACATCTGGAACAGCGCCGAGCCCTCGGTGTCCTTCGGCTCGCCCGGCGCGCGCGAGTCAGTCAGGATCGAGAACACCAGCTTCTTCAGCTCCTCGCGCGGCACGAACAGCGGGATGGTGTTGTGGTAGCTCTTGCTCATCTTGCGGCCATCCAGGCCCGCCAGCGTCGCCACCTGCTCGTCGATCACCACGTCCGGCAGCGGGAAATACTCCCTGCCGTACACGTGGTTGAAGCGCTGGGCGAAATCGCGCGCCATCTCGATGTGCTGGATCTGGTCACGGCCCACCGGTACCTGGTTGGCCTTGAAGATCAGGATGTCGGCGGCCATCAGCACCGGGTACATGAACAGGCCGGCGCTGACGCCTGCATCCTCGTCCACGCCTTCCTCGCGGTTCTTGTCCACCGCCGCCTTGTAGGCGTGCGCGCGGTTGAGGATGCCCTTGCTGGCGATGGCGGTCAGGAACCACATCAGCTCGGTGGTCTCGCGGATGTCGCTCTGGCGGTAGAACCACACGTGTTCCGGGTCCAGGCCACAGGCCAGCCAGCTGGCCGCGATCTCCAGGGTCGCGCGCTGGGTGCGCTGCGGGTCCTGCGACTTGATCAGGCTGTGCAGGTCGGCCAGGAAGAAGAAGCTCTCGATCCCCGGCGCGCGGCTGGCCGCGATGGCCGGACGGATGGCGCCAACGTAGTTGCCCAGGTGGGGCGTGCCGGAGGGGGTGATGCCGGTAAGGACTCGGGTCGTCATGACTGCGTGGGGTAACCTTCGATGAACGGGGCCAGTTTACCTTGCACGCCACCAACCCCGTCAGGGCCCGCGGCGCGTTCATTCACCCAACCCCGCTGGAGACGCCCGATGAAACGCCTGCTGCCCCTGCTGCTGATCCTGCCCCTGGCCGGCTTCCGCCCGGCGCCCATGCCGCCACCGGTGTACGACGGCGGCCGCGTACGCATGGCCCTGGTCGACCGCGACCGCGGTACCGAACTGCGCAGCTACTCCGCCGAGGGCCAGCGCTGGGTGGCCGGCGAGCGCGGCCACCGCTACGCCGTGCGCCTGTACAACGACAGCCCGCGCCGGGTGCTGGTGGTGCTGTCGGTGGACGGCGTCAACGCCATCTCCGGCGAGGATGCCGATCCCTCGCAGACCGGCTACGTGCTCAATCCCGGCCAGCGCGCCGACATCACCGGCTGGCGCAAGAGCCAGGACGAAGTGGCGCAGTTCGTGTTCAGCAGCCCCAGCGGCAGCTATGCCAGCCGCACCGGCCGCCCGGGCAACATCGGCGTGGTCGGGGTGGCGGTGTTCGAGGAGGCGCGTCGCTGGTACCCGCAGCCGATCCTGCGACGTGGCGTGCCGCTGCCGGCACCGACCGCGCAAGCCGAGGCTGCCGCCGACGCCAGTGCCAGCCGCATCGAGGGCTATGCCAGCAAGTCACAGGCGCCAGCGCTGGGCACCGGCCACGGCGCACGTGAACACTCTTCGGTGCGCGATACCGACTTCGAACGGGCCAGCCGCAGCCCGGCGCAGGTTCTGCAGCTGCGCTACGACAGCGCCCGCAACCTGCGTGCGCGCGGCATCCTGGTCGATGCGCCCTCGCGCCTGCCGCGCGAACCGCAGGCCTTCCCCAACCGCTACGTGCCGGACCCGCCGGCCCGCTGATCGTCCCGCGCAGACAACACGACGCCCGCTACCTCACGGTGCGGGCGTCGTGTTGTGGGGGAAACCGAAGCGCTTACTTGTAGTCCGGGTAGTCCTTGCTCACCGCGTCCTGGAACTCACGCACTTCCTTCTCCGCGCGGTCCTTGGCCCAGCCATAACGTTCCTGCAGGCGGCCGGCCAGGTATTCGGCATTGCCTTCGGCCACATCGAAATCGTCGTTGGTCAGATCGCCCCACTTGGCCTGGGCCTTGCCCTTCAGCTGCGACCACTTGCCGGAAATGATGTCTTTGTTCATTGCTGGGAGTCCTTGGTTGCAACGGCGTTCTTACCGTGGCTCCAGCTTCGCGCAGTCGCTGTTGAGTACCGGTCAACCGGCAATGAAATGCACGCTCACCTGCTTGAATGGTTCACTACCCCTGCACGCCAACGGTGTGGAAGACGCGCATAAAAAAAGGCCGGGATATCCCCGGCCTTTTGGCTTTCCGTTCCACTTCAGGCTCAACGGCCCTTGGCGGCATCCTCAACCTTTTCACCGGCCTTCTGCACGTCCTTGCCGGCACCGGCCACGGTGTTGCAACCGGCCAGCAGGGCCACCGAGAACATCGACAACAGCATCAGGGCAACTACGCGCTTCATGGGCTTCTCCTTGGGTTCGCCGCTATACCGCTTCATTCGCGGATGGGATTCTTTCGCTCGGCGGGAGGGCACCAATGCCCACTGCCGCCGCGTGAAGTGCAATCTGGCGGCAGGGGCGTGGAGCGGGCGTGAACGGTTCGGCGATCCGTTCAGCGGGGGGCGGTCAGTCGCGCATCAGGGTGGACTTGCCGAACAGGCTCTCGACCAGGTCCACGGCCAGTTCGGCGGTGGCATTCTGCTTGTCCAGCAAGGGGTTGAGCTCGACGATGTCCAGCGAACCCATGCGCCCGGTATCGGCGATCATTTCCATCACCAGCTGCGCCTCGCGGTAGTTCACCCCGCCCGGCACCGTGGTGCCGACGCCCGGCGCGATGCTGGGGTCGAGGAAGTCGACATCGAAGCTGACATGCAGGTGGGTGTTCTCATCGATGCCGGCCAGCGCCGCTTCCACCGCGCGTTTCATGCCGTTCTCGTCGATGTAGCGCATGTCATAGACATCCACCTTGTGGGTCTTGATCAGGCGCTTCTCTTCCGGGTCCACCGAGCGGATGCCGATCTGGTGCATCTGCGCCGGGGTGATCGCCGGTGCGCTGCCACCCAGGCGGGTCAGTGCGTCCGGGCCGAGGCCACACAGGCAGGCCACCGGCATGCCGTGGATGTTGCCCGACGGCGTGACATCGCTGGTGTTGAAGTCCGAATGCGCGTCCAGCCACAGCACGCGCAGATTCTTCCCCTGCTCGCGGCACCACCGCGCGACGGCGGTGATCGAACCGATGCCCAGGCAATGGTCGCCACCGAGCATGATCGGCATGCGCCCGGCCTGCAGCTCGGCGTAGCTGGCTTCCATCAGTGCGCGGTTCCAGGCCACCACCTCATCCAGGTGGCGGTAGCCCTCCACCGGCGCGGTCCAGGGGTTGCGCGGGCCATCCAGGTTGCCCACGTCGCGCACGTCCACGCCGCGCGCCTCCAGCGCCTCCGGCAGGCCCGCCACGCGCAGCGCTTCCGGCCCCAGCCGTGCACCGCGATGGCCCGCACCGACATCGGTGGGAACGCCGATCAGGGATACGGAAATGGGATGGGCCATGGGTGCCTCCTGCGCGAAAAAAGAAGCACAGTCTAGCCAGAGCTGTGTGACACCACTCGCGGCGGTGCAGCAGGCCGAGGGTAAGATCGCCAGGAACGGGTGGCCCTTACCGGTCAGGCTTTCCAGCGCTGGATCGTCAGACATTCAACCTTCCGCGACCCGCTTCACATCCCGGTCGGTTTCGCCTCTTACGCAAGGCTGCTGTTGTGTCCAGGCTGCGTCGGCACCCTGAAGGTGCCGCATCACTTCCTCACTCATGGAGCACCACGCGCATGAAACATGCACTCAATGGACTTGCGGTACTGGCAATTGCCCTGGGCGGACTGTTTCCCGCCGCTGCCAGTGCACCCTCGCAACGCATCACGCATACGGTGACCACCGACGCGTACCCCATGCAGACGGCAGGCGCACGCCAGGTACTCGACTGGGTGGCGCAGCGGGTGAAGCCGTCGTTCGCCCCGCAGGGCTACGGCAGCATACAAGTGGAACGACAGGCAGTCTCCGTAGGACGTGCGTCTGCACGCTCGGATGAATCGATTCCTGGAAAGCTGCCAGACCAGGGCATTCCCGGTGAGATCTACCGGGTGGAAAACCTGCTTCCCGACGGCTCCATCCAGACGTGGGAATTCACCTGGGTAGAACCCTCATCCGGCCATGGCGGCGGCTGGGATGTCACCGGGTACTCCTACAAGAAGGGAAATGACCCGGTGAACCAGCAATAGCCGGACTGGGGCAACGCGCACCGCGCTGCCCCCTTCGGACACGCCGCCGCAGCGCCTCAACCGCCGCGGCGGCGAACCGGCGTCAGGCTCTGCACCTGGCCGTTGTTGCGCATCATGCACAGGAAGCGGCCATCGGGGTAATCGATGATCAGTTCCTGGTAATCGCTACCCACCGGCATCTGAGTCACCAGCGTGCCCTGCGCGCCCTTGCGCATGTTGCAGGAACCCAGCGCGGTATCGCCTGCCGGCGCCGGGGTGGTCACCGAAGACACATTGCGGAACACCGCGCGGCAGCCGCCATTGACCCACACCGAGTGCCGCGACAGGCCCCAGTTCTTGCCTTCCTCGCAGCGGGTGCGGCTGAGCTGGCGCACGATTTCCACATTTCCGCGGGTATTCAGATCGCACGACACCTGCTGCTCATCAGTGGATTCGCAGGTGACTTCGCGCGGTAGCGCGGCGTCGCCGGTAGCAACCTCGCGGGGGTGTGCGCCATTTGCGGCGGGCGCGGGCGTTCCGCTGGCACTGACCTGGCAGATGCCATTGGCGCCGCCACGGCCGGTGTAGCTGATCTGCGGCGTGCCGTCATCGCTGCGGCTGATCGACAACGTGATACCACTGTTGGCATCGCGTGCTTCGAAATAGCGGTCGTTGAAGCGTTTCAGCGTGGCCTCGCGGCCCTGCACGTAGACCGGCCCGCCTTCGTCAGCGTGCACATCGATGCCGCCCAGGCAGCTGGCGTTGAAGAACGGCACGGCGGCCATGGCCGGGGCCACGAACGCAGCGGACAACAGTACGGCGGCGAGCGGCAGGGCGTGGCGACGCATGATCGGATCCCGAAGGGGCCCGGGGTGGGCCTGTGGCGGCAGTATGCGATGGGCCGTGGCGGACTTTCCGTGAGGGATAGCAAGAACCCGGTGACACGCGTGGGGGATTCAGGTCTGCTAGGGTGCTCTTGGAGCCCTGCCGGGGCGGTTAAGCCAGCTTTACGTCGTAGGCCGCGATGGGCGGTGCGACAGCGGTGTCACAGCCGGATGTGTCGTGGGCTGCGGCACCGCACGAACTGTCGTTTCTGGCTTTGCACTGCTCGAAACAGGCCAAACGCGATAATTCATTTTTCCTTTCAGATCGCCCGATGCCATCGAAACAAACGACTGGCAGGCGGGGATTTCGCCTGCGCATGATGAATCGCCACCTTCAGCGAGGTGGCCGGGATTTCCAACCCGAAGACTGAAAGCTGTATACGCTTGCCAGCCGGCGTCGTCCTTCCCAGGTGCGGCGCCGGCTGGCAATCCGTTCGCCGATCGACGGCGGGCGGTGCGTGGGGGCTTCGTGCCCACCGGCTCATTCAGTCCCGGGATTGGAAACCACGTATCGCCCGCCACCCTTCTCCGGTGGCATCTCTGTTGCTGCCGAGGATGCCCGCATGTCCAGAACCTGCCACCCGTACCTGACCGCCACCCTGGGCGAGGCCGCCCTGCGCCTGCCGCCCGAACTGGCGCAGCCGTTGGAAGCTGCTTTTGCCGCTGCGAACGAAGCGCCTGCGTCCATCAACCTGCCCAGCTGCCTGCAGCGCATCCGCGCCGGTGATGCCGCCGATGGACAGCGGTGGACGGGGCCCGCCAGCACACCCGGCCAGGCCGTGGCCGCCGCACGCCGGGACCGCGCTGCGGTGGGTTTGGTGTCGCTGTTGGAGCTGTACCACGCCGCCGAGCGCGTGCGCGTGGACGGGGAAGAGAAAGACGACATCGGTGACGGCACGCGCGAAGGACTGATGCTGGCCTGCCGGGGCCTGGCGGAGTATGTGGCGTTGCAGGTGCGTAGCTGAGGCTGCGGTGGTCGCAGTGTGTGTGCGGCGTTGATCGAAGGATCTGCCCACGTCATACATTGAGCTGACTCACCGGGTTGGGGCGAGAAAACCGGCGAAAGGCGGATTCTTCATTTTCGTTCCCCCCGCCTTTGCGACCGGCGCCGCGCCGACATCATGCTCGGCGCATGTGCCTATGCCGCTCGGACATGCAGGCGCACACCCAAGGCACGGATCACGGACCCAATCCGCAGTCAAAAGATGCTGTGCTAGATTCAAGAGCGTGACATTGGCGCGAGAGATGCTTTCATGGATGCGTGGGTCGAGAAATGCGATTCTTCATCAAAACGCGGACGTCGGCGCCGCATCTGGATCGCAGCGCGTCGTCGCCTCGCGATCGTTATTCCGGCGCTTGTGCTGACAGCATGTTCGAGCGCCGCGACGTCGCCCCCATCAGATCATGTGAATCAAAGACAGGCCATCAAATCAGGGAGTGAAGCTGGTATGGAGCGATTCAAGAACAGCATCGAGCGATTGTCCAATGTGCGTTTTGGCGATATCGATGCATTGAACGAACAGCTTCACACGCATCTTGGAAAACCGGCTCGGCAGGGCCTGAGAGACGAGCGAACCGCAGAACGTGGAATGTTGGGCGGCCTTGAAGTTCGGAACATCACACTGAGAAGTGCTGTCGATAATCCTGCGCAGGCGAAGCTGACCTTCGATGTCGCGCCACCGAGCGTCGCGCTCAAAGAAGTCATCTGGGAGGGAACGGCGCAGTATCCACCTCGGCCTGATGCCCCTGACTCCCTCCCCTACTGGACCGCGCCAGTCAACGGTGCTGAGGTTGTACTCACTCTGGCCCCTGACAATGCGACATTGACCCACGTATTGATCAGTCAGCGTTGACCCCCTGGGCAGGAGCTCGAACATGGAACGTACTGAAGACTCTGAACTGCCGCAGCCGCAGGACGGGCCTCGCCCAGGACCCGTACGTCGGCCGGAGTCCCCGTTGGCTGACCCTTCGTTGGCGCCGCTTCTGGCGAAATCCCCAACACTTCGAGCGGGTCTCGCACAGGCCGAGCGCGACGATCTGGATGTTGTCTGGGGACAAGCCGGTAGGGGCACCTATCTTGTTCCGGGTGAGAAGATCGTTATTGACGAGAACGCGGTTGGGCAAGGCCCCAGAATCGCGCGCTCTCTTTCCCATGAAGTGGGGCACCATCTCTTCACTGAACGTCCCGATCCGACGTCCAAGCAATCCTATGTAAACACCCTGCTACGCGGAGAAGCAGCTGCGACGCTCAGTAATGTCCAGGTCCAGCGTGAACTCATTGCAGCTGGTGGGCCGGACATTGGTGTGTCCGGCACGGGTAATCGTCCACAACAGTATGGAGCTATTGCCGTTGAACTCCAGGCCGGGCGGATCAATCGAAACCAAGCGCTTGGGCAGATCGCTGAAGTGTTCAAAACAGAGGCTCCTTCTGTTGGTCCTCATGCGACATACGAGCTTTACTATGGCGCGCACTATGATCAGCACATAGCACCCACGCAGCGTCGACGTAGGCCCGAGCCAGAACTTGACGCCGAGCGCACTTCGGCTGCGGAAAGAGTCGCCGTGGTCGCCGACGACTCACTTTCGCTGCAACGAGCGGCTTTCTCAGTAGCTGAACTCTGCGATGCTGACCGTTCTCTCTATAAGCAGATAAGAGCGGGTGTGGAACGCCTGGATGCCGAGAGCGGGAAGCAGTGGGATGAGTCGAGCCAACGCATGTCCGCGAGTTTGCTGGTGCTCGCGAAGGAGCAAGGGCTTTCAAGAGTTGACCACGTCGTAGTGAACAACCCGACAGAGTCCCTTGCACGTGGCGAGAGAGTATTCATCGTCGAGGGAGCGATGGACGATCCTGCCCAACGCCGTGGAACCATGAATACGATGGACGCGCTTCGCGCGCCTGAAGCGGAGTCACTTCATCGCGCTGATTCATTGGCAGCAAATCTTGAACAGCAGTCAGCGCAGCAGGTCCATGCGCAGGACGGACCATCATTCTCAAGGTAAGACTGCCGAGGCACCGGGTGCACCGCCTTTCGAACCACTGGGCGAGTACCTGGAGCAGCGCAAAGAGGCGCTGACTCATGGGGATGGTGCCGCTTATCCGAATCGAACGGATGACCTACTGTTTACAAGACAGTTAGAATAATTCATATAATCAATGACTTAGGGCCTCTATTTTTCCTAACTGGTTGTCGTGGAACACCTGACACTGTTGGTTCCGCTACAGAATTTTCCCAGGCCTAGCGCTTGTAGCTTTCGGCTGCCCCACCGCAGACATTGCGCTGCGTTCACCTGCATCTACGCGCTTGGGGCGCCTGGGACCGAGAACGGGAGGCGAAGGCCAGACTGCGCTCACTGGATTACCTAGCGATTAGCCAAGCAGGATGCCGGCCTCATTCGGCCCTCACGCAAAAATTGCAATAATCGCCAATGCGTGATGAACGTCACAATTATCCATTAATATTTGTGATAATCACTGGCTGCGGCATCCCATGTGCCGTGATGAAAGCTGCACGAATCCTAGACCAAGGAGAGATCTAGTATGACTGTGAAAGTCTCGAAGGCTTTAGCCCTTTCCGCTATCGCACTAGGCACGGCATTTATATTGAGTGGCTGTGCCATGAAAACCATGAAGGCCTATGGTGAATGCAGTGGAAAGCAAACGGGCGGTGGCGAATGCAAGATTGGCATGGAGGTGATTTGGGAGGGTGATGGTGGCGGGAAAAAATCAATATACAACTCCCTTCTCTCCACGCTAGACGTACTTCCAGACGCGGCAAGCTTTGAACTGGATACGTCAGGCTCCACCATCCCCTATCCATCAAATGGCAGCGTGGTGCTTCGCGTTAAGAATTCATCGACCGGCGCAATCAGCGCCTCTCAAACCTTCGCATGGATTCGAACGGGGACAGTGATCCGGGTCGCTGATCCTGCCGCCGTGAATGCATGGATCTATTCCAACGTCGGCAGTGGAGATTCGTTGTCGTACGATCTCGCTCCATTCCATTCAGCGTATGGGAACGGACTTCAGGTGATAGCCGGCCAAGCCAAACAGGAGGGCATCACTAAGGCTAGTTATTATCTTGAATTTGAGGGACGCGACTGTGTCAATCATCCATCGCCGCATTTGTGCATGGAAATGTAGTACCTGTTAATTGACTGGAGCGGGGGGCATCAGCCCCCGCTCTCATGTGGGGACAAGATGCACAAAATCGCAATCTTCCTGGTCGGCGTCTGCGCCATTGTTCTTTCAGGCTGCGCGACTACCGTACCTCCGAAAGGCGTTGCCTCAGCTGGATATACTGAAGTTGTTTCCGTCCCTCTAGGCCCTCTTCGCTACTTCTACACGGCTTCCATGCTTCCTGGCCAGAACGCCGTAGGCACTACTTATCTCGTCCGCTGCGCGCACACCAAGCGGACGATCAACCTACAGATCGCGGATGGGCTTGCGATTAACGCCGAAGATGCCTGCGCACGTGTCGATGCGGCGGCTGCCTCATCCGAGTCATGGATACCGGCAGCATCGAACAGCTATCGGATCCTTCTTGTACAGGAAGGCACTTCTGCGGCAGCGCGGGCAAGATCGCTTGGCCGCTTTGCCACGGGCAGGACGCTCGCACTTGTGTCACCGGTCTACGGCGATCAACATCAGACCTTCGCGAATCTCGTTGACCTGGTTGCGCACGAGAGCCTTCATGCATTGGGCCACGCTACAAAGCATCCCCGAGCGCTGGACGAAAGAAGCGCTTACTACGCGGGCCTATGCGCGCAACTTCAGATCAACGGCTTCATCACGGAAGAAGGCTTGCCGGGGGCCCCTCTCGCGTCCGGTGATCGGGCAGTACGCTACTCCTCGCAGGAAGCCTATCGCGTGCGGCTGGAAACCTATCCGTTGCTAGCGGACGGAGGCATCCGGCTTGGAGCTCGATCCGGCGAGTTGATGCTGCAACGGTGTCAGCAGATCAGACGCGAGATGAATCGGCTTCGGTAGCCTCATTGGCTCCTCTCCCAGAACCTGAGCTCAAGGTCGTTTCCCCGATCGTCGCGAATGAGCCGGCGTACCGCGCTGACCTCTCTCGCTGCACCTGCTTTCAGGGCGTTGGGGCAGTCCCGAGTGATGCCGCTTATCCCATCCAGCCAAACTGCGGCGGGATGTGCAGCTTGGCCGACCTGTTCGCGCGTCTGGCCTCCCGGTGCGCCGTGATCTTGGCCACGTCCTCGCGCAGGCGCGCTTCATGCCTGCCAGCCGAAGGGTGGCTTGATGTGCAGCTTCTTCAACCTGTTCGCCCGCACCGCCTCTCGATAGGCCTCGATCTTGGCCACATCCTCGCGCAGGCGGGTCTCGTGCCTGGTCACCCACATCTCGGCGCCGGCCCGCCCCTGCTCGTAGCTGGTACACCAGCGGAACGGCCCGCCGGGACCATGCCGGTGCCGGCCGAGACTGGCGATCCAGATCCCGTCGTTCACCCGTTGCATCAGTACGACTACCCACACGCCGCTGCAAGCGATGACCGTGGGGGCATCGTCCGGGAGGCTGGCAGAACGCGTCGTCCAGTAGAAGTCGGGGGCAGCGGCATGGCCGGCAGGATACGGCTGGGCGTCGCAAACGCTGCGACAAGGGCGCGGGCTGCAGGCGTGAGCGCGTGCGGCGGCAGGGAAGCTGATGGCCCCCTTACGCGCGCTAGAGTGCAATTTTTGAGGTGACCACGGGAAAGAGGTAACAAAGGTAATCAGCCCATCGAGTTAGGCAAATTAACCTTTAAAATCAACTTCTTATATTATCCTTATGAAGGTAACAATAGGGTAACCTTGGAGTAACCCGATTACCTTTTGGGGAGGTAACATCGGCAGAGTAAAAATTCCTTAGGAATCAATGACATTACTTTGTAGGCCGCAGAAAATTACCTCCTATCACCTCAAAAGGTAACCACCTTTATGATTTTGCAATCAGAGGCTTAGCACCTGTTCGAGGCCGCGTGTTACCTGGTTACCTCTTTCCCGTGGTCACCTGAAAAATCGGGCCTGTCGAGAAGGGCCAGGGGACGCCCGCAGAGGGCCTCGCAGGCGCCCCTCTCGCGCAGGGAACCGCAGGGCCGGGCGTTGGCTGGAAACCCCGGAGAACGCCATACAGGGCCGGGGCTGGGCTTTGCTGCAGGGAGTGCAGAAAAAGCACCCTATGAAGTGCGCAGGCGTGGCGGGGAGACGAGTGCGCACGGCAGGCTCAGAGGCGCGCACGGGCCGGCGCCCCCGAGCGCTATGCTGCTACCCCTGGTTGAGGAACGCTGCACGTGAACGAACTGCAGGACGCGATACGCCGAGCGCTCGCCCAGACCCCGGCCCCCAACCATTCGCGTCGCCTCCCACCACGCGAATCGTTGATGGCTCTCGCCACCGATGCCCAGCAATTCGTTGAAGACACTCGATCAGCAATGGCGGCCGGTGCCGGCGGCCCAAGGACCGAGCGACGGGTCGTCGTCGGCGGACTGCTGGTTTACGCGTTAGACATCGCATGGTCGATTTGCCACCTTCTGCGCACAGAGCCAATGCGCACACATATCGTGGTGCTCACCTTATGGCGACCTTTATTGGAAATCTGGCTGCGCGCAGCGTTCTTTGCGTTGGAGGCGAGCGACGATGAGGTGGCTACCTTCCACAATGAAGGCCTACTTCCTCATCGCCCCTGGCCTAGCAACCCTGGAAGCCCGACGCAGATCACCCCTCGACTTATCGCTAGGCTCGTCGGCCCCAGGATCTGCCCGGATGAGCCAGACATGCTGAACGACCTTGCAGACGAGGTCCCGGACTGGCACAGCCTCGTACACGGTGGGAACGTGGTAGTCGATCTGTACGATGGCGGCGACACACTGCAGTCGCAGGTCGGGCCGGACGACATGGCGTTTAAGGTTAGGCGCGTTGCCGTCCTAGCGTTCCTGAGCGGCATCGTCGGTTTGAACCTCACGGCGGATGAGGGCAGACGCCATGAAGTGGATCACATTGGGAGCCGGCTGCTCGAAAAGATCCGAGCATTCCAGGCGAGGTGGCCACCACCTAGCGAAGTCGGCGAGGCTAAGAATGACGAAAGCCGCCCGTAGATGGGTTCCGGTGGGCTGGCAGGGAAAAAATCACCCTAGGAAGGGTACGGCCTAGCCAAGCGAACCGATACTCTGCTATCTAGATCCCTTTCAGCTTTTAGCTCCGAGGGCCGACCACACCGCAGATGTTGCCGCTGAGCGGTTGCACTCCCTCTGCTAACCCTTGTGTAGGGATGAAAGCGCCGGACTGCTGAACGACTTCTTGCTTTTGCAATACTACTAAGGAGATTGCTATGCCCAAGGAAGAAAAAACCATAACGCTCACGGTTTCGGGCCCTGATCGTGATCCGAACCTAATGAATAAACTCACGGCGAGCGACATCGTCGTAGAAGCGGCGCATGCCGCCATTCAGGCGGTCCCTGTTGTGGGACCGGCCGCGAGCGGGATGCTAAAAATTGCCTTTCAGTCACCGAGCCAGAAGCGGGCGTCGGAGTTCTTCAATCACGTTCACAATGACCTGAGAGCTGTCGAGGGCAAGCTGTCAAGCCTGCCTGATGAACTCTTTGAATCAGGGGCTTACTCCTCAGCTCTTATCAGCACGACCCATATTGCACTACTGACAAAAGAGCCGGAAAAAATTGATGCACTGAGAGCTGCAATGCTCAACGTTGCCCTTAATGCCAGCGATGATGAGGCTTTCAATCAGATGCGAATTGCGGCCTTAAGGGACATGACCAGCATCCATATCAAAGTGCTTCAGTTTTATGCAGCGAGACGGCCAGATGTTGTAGAAAGACTGGGGAAGGATAATAGGGCAATCACCCCATCTGACTTTGAGACACCGTTACGGGCTTGTTTCAGACATGACCTGCCCTTCTACATTGTAGAGAGGGCCTGCCGTGAGCTTGAATCTGCAGGACTAATTTCCGTACGGCCAGGCTTCTACAAAATCATGTCTGGAGACAATTTCGCCACGATGCTTCCCACTGCCTTTGGTTCAGTTGTCCATGGATTCATTAAGCTTCCGGCAGAAGTCAGCCCGCTAACATCGGCGGAGTAGGATCGCTCAGCACAGGTCGGAAGTACGAGGTTGCCAACACAAGTGGTCCGTTACCAGCGAGACACTTTCGACGACGCGAAGCTGTAGTTTCTCCATCTTGGTTCTCACCAGATAGATGCATCCAGCACTGCATCTAGAACGCACAGGGGAAGGCCGCAGATAAGCGGCCTTCCTTCCTGAAGGCATGAGGTCAGTGACCGCCCAATCTACTGCTAGCAACATCGTAGTAGTGTTGGGTCATCTCAATGCCGGTCCATGCATAGCCCTCAGCATCCGCGGCTACCAGGGTGGTACCCGAACCAGCGAAGGGATCGAGGATGCGGCCACCCTCCTCGCAGATGCGTACCAGTTGCCGCATTAGGTCGGTCGGCTTGCCGGTCAGGTGATGCTTGTCGGCTTTGCGTACCGCCTCGCGGAACACGCCCGGAAGCGTGGGCGCCGCCCGGTCCAGCGGCATCCCGCCCTTGCTACCCCACACGACGTATTCGGCTTGGTTGGAGAATCGGCCACGCTGCGGCCGGACGCCGCCTGTCTTGTCCCATACCGCGACACCGCGCCAGGTAAAGCCGGCGCATTGCAGCGCGTCGGTGGTCAGAGGCAGCTGCCGCCAGTCAGTGAAGAGCAACACGGGGGCTCCATCGCGCAGGACGCGGTGGCACTGCGCCAGCCACAGGTGCATCCACGCCAGGTGCGAACGCTGGTCGCGTTCGTCGCTCGGGAAGTCGGCATGCAGGTGCGGGCCACCACTCTGCATGTACTTCTCGTTCGGACTGCGCTGACGGGCGGAGGCGTGCGTGCCGCCGCTGGCGTATGGCGGATCAGTGATGAGGGCGTCGAAGCTGTTGGCCGGCAGGGTCGGCAGGACGGTCAGCGCATCGCCGTGGATCAGTTCGTTCTTCATGGGTAGAGCCTTCTTCGTGGTGTCGCTCGCGGCGATCCGTGGAGAGGCTCTGGGCCTTCATGTGGTTCATGTCCCCACACCGGGGGCACTTCATCTGTAGGTCGTAGTCGCCAGCCGCTCTGGCCAGCAGGCGCGCACAGGCGCCGCAGCGCAGGTTCTGTCGTGCTTGATTCATGCAGCTGCCGCTCCCAGCTCGAAGGCGTCGAAGCGGATCACCTCTTGGCCCAGCCATTCGTTGATCGCAGTCATTCGCGTCTGCAGCGGGGCAAGCTCCATCGCCGCCCACACCGCCGCTCAACCCGGAGATCCCTGGTCACATTGACCAGGGATCGCTTCCACGCGGCGTGTATTGGGGCGAGGGCCGTTGGTACGTGCTCGACCCACACCCCGAGGGCATCGGACAGAAGAAGGAAACGGTGGCCTCGCGGCGCGCCCGCCTTTCGGATCTGCACGCGATCATGGAGGCGCGAGCCGGCGGCAACATTCGTGGAACCCTCGACTACCTGGTCGAGGTGTTCAAGCGGTCCAGCGAGTACATCGACCTGTCGAAGAAGTCGAAGGAGGGCTACGACTACTGCGCAGCAAAGGCGAGCGGCTACCTCCTGCGCGATGGTCGCCCACTGGGCCAACAGCGCATCGAGCATCTTTCGGTGCCGGTCCTCCAGCGAGTGGTGGAAACCATGGCCACCGGCCGGCCTGCCATAGGTAAGCTGCCCCTGATCGCGGCAACACCGGCGGCGGCGAACCGCGTGGCCAGCTATCTGCGGCGTCTGTTCGCTTGGGGAATCCGGCATGGCCACTGCACGTCGAACCCTGCCGACGGCATACGCAAGGTGCGTGAGAAGCGCGATGCGCGCATGCCTGACCACGATTCTTTCGACGCGGTGCTGCGATTCGCACGCACGTGCGCGAGCCGCCAGGCGCATACCGCTGGCAGCTGTCCGCCCTATCTCCCTGCAGTTATGGTGCTGGCCTATGCGGTCCGCCTACGCGGCATTGAGGTGAACACTCTCACCGACGCCAACCTGCAGACTGATGGCATTCGCAGCAATCGCCGAAAGGGGTCGCGCGACAACGTGACGCTGTGGACCAAGGATCTGCGCGCGGCCGTGAAGTGGCTACAGTCCTACCGGGACGAACGGATGCAGGCGCATGGGCGGCCGGTACCGATCAAACCTGAGCAGCGACGCCTTCTTGTTTCGGAGTCCGGCACCCCGCTCACGAAATCAGCCCTCGACAGCGCCTGGCAACGCCTGGTCCGCCGCGCGATTGCGGAGGACGTGATCGAGGAGGAGCAGCGGTTCGCGCTCCATGGCCTGAAACACCGGGGAATCACCGACAGCGAGGACAAGAGCGCTGGCGGCCACGTGACCGAGGCCATGCGTCAGCTGTACGACCATTCCGTACCGGTGGTGAAAGCGGCCGTGAAACCAAAAAAGAAGGGCTAATTTTACCGGCAATTTTACCGGCGGAAGCCAAAAGGCCAGCGCACCGCGCTGGCCTTTTTCGTTGAAACCCCTGTTTTAAAAGGCGTTTCGGCGCTTCCCGAGTGGTGCCGCTTATCCGAATCGAACGGATGACCTACTGTTTACAAGACAGTTGCTCTACCAACTGAGCTAAAGCGGCATGGCTGGTGCACCGGCGGCAGTGCCGCGGTCCGGGGATTCTAGCGCAACCTTGCGCATTCCAGCGACCGGCTCTGTGCTGCACCGCTGCGCTGCTGGGCCTGGGTCGGTTGCGTGCCTGCCGCCAGCTGCCCTTCCAGCCACCACTGGCCGGCGTCGCCGCTGGCGACCAGGCGCGGCTGGAAGCCGGCAGCCTGCACCGCTGCCATGCGGCGCTCGGCGCCTTCGCGGTTGCGGTACTGGCCCAGCGCCACGGCGTTGGCCTCCTCCCCTTGGCTGATGATGTAGTAGTCGCTCAGGCCGGCGGCGACGATGCGCTTCACGGTGGCCTGCGCTTCGTCGCGGTTGGCGGCGGCCGGCAGCATCACCCGGTAACGGGCACTGCCGCTGGCAGCGGGCTGTTCGCGCAGGCGCACCTGGCTGAGCAGCGTGCCGGCCTTGCCCTGCGCGGTGCTGGCGGCGGCGCGGTCGGCGAACGGGCCCAGCGCGACGCACCGCGGCGGCTCGGCGGCCGCGGGCGGGGTGACGGGCTTTTCCGGTGCCGGAACGGGTACAGGCGGTGTTCCCGGCTTGGCAGCGTCAGCAACCGGCGCAGCGTCAGCCGTCTGCGGCCTGGCGATCTCCGGCTTTGCCGGCGCAACGGGCGCGGGCGTCGCAGCCACCGCGGTCTTCGCCGCCGGTTCGCGCTCCATCAACGGTGCGGTCGGGGCGGTGGCAGTGGCCTCGGCTGCGGCATTGGCATCCACGCCACCGGGCACCCAGCGCAGCTCGGCCACGCCAGCGGGTTGCGATGGCGGCGCAGGCTTCTGTGGTGCATCGCGCAGCAGCCACCAGCAGGCGACGCCGAGATTGAGAATGGCCAGTACGACGATCAGGGCACGGGTCAGCATGCGCGGATACTAGCGCGCGGGCTGGTGCACCGCCCAGCGGGCGATGCCATCCAGCACCAGCGAGGGGTGGTAATCGGCAGCGGGCAGCAACGGCATCAGCGCCGGTGCGCCGCCACCGTGCACCAGCAGCGACGGTGCCACGCCCAGCAGCGTGTGCGCGTGCTGTGCGCTGCGTTCAATCAGCGCCACCGCAGCGCCATCGCAGCCGGAGGCCAGCGCGTCGGCGGTGTCGTTGGCGAACTCGCTGTAGCCGCCACCGGTCGCGGGCAGCTGCACGGCACGGGCATGCAGTGCTTCGCGCATGGTGGTGGGCGATGCGGAGATGCGGCCACCGTGGTGCTGGCCGTCGGCATCGAGCAGATCAATCGTCAGTGCGGTGCCCACGCCGACCACCAGCACCGGGCGCTGCGCCTTGGCCGCGGCCAGCAGGGCCAGGAAGCGGTCGACGCCGAACTTTTCCGGCCTGGCATAGGCAATGCGCACGCCGGCGCATTCGGCGCTGGTGCGCACTACATGCACATGCTCGAAGCGGCGCTGCAGCTGGTCCAGCATCGCGCTGGTAAGCGACGGTGCCGCCACGCTGGCCACGAACGCGGTGCGGCCGCTGGGCAGGCTGTGCGGCGGCTGCCCGGCCATGCCTTCGGCGCCATGCGCCCAGGCCTGCACGTCACCGGCACGGTCACCCTGCAACGGCGCGAACTTGAAGCGCGAGTTGCCGAGGTCGAACAACCAATCGCTCATGCCGCCCTCACGCTGACTTCGCCGGCGTGCAGCAGGCGTTCCTGGCCATCGATGCGCACGCGCAATGCACCGTCATCGGCCAAGCCAAGCGCAGTACCGTGCTGCCACTGCCCGTCCAGTTCCACGCGCACTTCGCGGCCGGCCAGCATGTCGAACGCAGCGTAGCGCGGCAGGAACGGAGCGAGGCCTTCGCGATCGAATTCTTCCAGCGCCGGCAGCAGACGCGCCAGCACGGCAGCAACCACCCCATTGCGGTCCACCGGCTTGCCGGCCAACGTGTCCAGGTCCACCCACGGCTGGGTGATCTGCTCGCCGAACGACGGCGGCATGTGGGTGTTGATGCCGATGCCGATCACCGCGCGCGCCGGGCCGGCGTATTCGCCACCGCCCTCGGCAAGCAGGCCGACCAGCTTGCGCTTGCCATCGACGATCAGGTCGTTCGGCCACTTCAACTGCGCCTGGGTGTAGCCCAGATCGTGCAGCGCTTCGGCCACGGCGATGCCGGCCACCAGGCTCAACCCGGCCAGGCGGCCCAGGCCGCCGGAGTACAGGCGCATCACCGACAGGTAGATATGCGCGGCCAACGGCGAGGCCCAGGTGCGGCCACGACGGCCGCGGCCACCGGTCTGGCGTTCGGCCAGCAGCACGCTGACCCCGCGCTGGGGCGCGCTGCACCGCAGCAATTCAGCGTTGGTGGAGTCCACCGTCCAGGCCACCTGCAGGTCGTGCAGCAGGGCCTGGGCATCGGCGGGCAGGCCGGCGCGGATCGCCACCGGGTCCAGCAGGTCGGCCGGGCGGGTCAGGCCATAGCCCTCGCCAGCACGGCCCTCGATGTCCACACCTGCGGCCCTAAGCCCTTGAATACGCTTCCAAACAGCCGCCCGGGTCTGGCCCAGCTCTCGGGCCAGGGCGTCGCCGGACAGGCGACCGGCAGCGAGTTTGGCCAGCAATTGGCGATCGTCCACGGCAGCTTCCACGAAGTCAGGAAGGAATTATGCGGGAAAGCCGCCAGCGACGCCTGCCACGCTGGGTTCCGCCGGGGCTTCCAACGGGGCGCCGGGTTCGGGCTAGAATCGGGAACTCACCCTCCCTTAACGTGGATGTCGTCAATGCGCCGTTATGCCCATTGCCTGATCCTGCTGATGATGCCCTTCGCGGCGTCTGCAACGGCAGCGCTGGACGACAGCCGGGGCGCCTGCGTGTCCTCCAACGGTGATGCCGCCTCGCAGCGCGCGCCGACCGCGACCGCCTCGGCTGCGACCACCAAGCCGGCACCGGTACGCCCTGCGGCCGGCAGTGCCACCAGCACCGGGGGCGGCGGCAGCGACGACGACGTGCTGCAGCGCATCCGTGCGCCGAAGTGGCACAGCTACCTGCCGGGAATGTTCCGCTGATCAAGTCGTTGCTGCAGTGGCTGCGGCCCTCGCCGCGGCCGATCGACGATGCGCTTTGGGAAGACGCCTGCCGCCGTGCGGCCTGGTTGCGCGGCCTGGACGACGAACGCCGCGCGCGACTGCGCGTGCTGGCCACGCGCTTCCTGCATGAGAAGACCATTACCCCTGTCGGTGAACTGCAACTGCAGGCTGGCGATGGCGTGCTGCTGGCCGCACTGTGCTGCCTGCCGCTGCTGGAATTCGGCGACGTGGGGCTGGAAGGCTGGTCGCAGCTGATCCTCTACCCGGATGCGTTCCGCGTGCACCGCAGCCACATGGATGCGGCCGGCGTGTTGCACGAGTGGGATGACGAGCTGATCGGCGAGTCGTGGGACAGTGGTCCGTTGATCCTGTCCTGGGCCGATGTGCAGGCCGACCTGGCCGCGCCGCACGACGGCTACTGCGTGGCGGTGCATGAGATGGTGCACAAGCTCGATGCGCTGGATGGTGCAATGGACGGCACACCGCCGCTGCCGCGGCAATGGCAGCGCGAGTGGGCGGCCACGTTCCAGCGCGCCTACGATGCCTTCTGTGCGCAGGTGGACGCAGGCGAAGAGACGCTGATCGATCCGTATGCGGCCGAGGCGCCGGAGGAGTTCTTCGCGGTGGCCAGCGAGTACCACTTCTCGGCACCGGATCTGCTGCAGCAGGCGTTGCCCGAGGTCGCCGCGCAGCTGCGGCGGTTCTATGGCGAGCCGCCGAAGATCGAAATGCGGTAGTGCCGGCCGCTGGCCGGCAACCTCATGATCTTCGATGGCATTGCTTGGTTGCCGGCCAGCGGCCGGCACTACCGATCAACGAGGTTTACGGCCCCGGCGGCAAGCGCACTTCGAAGCGGGCGCCACCCAGTTCGGCCGAACGGCCCACGGTCAGTTCGCCGCGGTAGTCCTTGATCAGGTCCTGCACGATCGACAGGCCGATGCCGTGGCCCTGCACGCGCTCGTCGCCACGCACGCCACGCTGCAGCACCTTGCCGATGTCATCCGGGGCGATGCCCGGGCCATCGTCGTCCACCGCCAGCAGCAGGCCGGCGCGGCGCGCGTTCGGCGCCGGCAGCGGCTGCGCGGTCAGCAGCACGCGGCGGTTGGCCCACTTGAAGGCGTTCTCCAGCAGGTTGCCGAGCAGTTCCTGCAGGTCACCCGGTTCGCCGTGGAAGCGCGCGGCCGGGTCGATATCGAATTCGCACAGCACGCCCTTGGCGGCGTAGACCTTTTCCAGGCCACGCACGATTTCCTCGGCGTTGGACTCGATCGGCAGCGGCGCGGAGAACAGCTTGTGGCCCGACGAGGCCGCGCGTGCCAGCTGGTACGAAACCAGGTTGTTCATGCGCTGCAGCTGCACGTCCAGTTCTTCGCGCAGCGCACCGTCGCCGGCGCCGCTGTCCATCTGCGTGCGCAGTACCGCGATTGGCGTTTTCAGGCTGTGCGCCAGATCGGCAAGGGTGTTGCGCTGGCGCTCGAGGTTCTCGCGCTCGCTTTCGATGAAGGCGTTGATGCTGTCGGTCAGCGGTTCCAGCTCGCGCGGGTGGCGCTCGCTCATGCGCTCGGTCTCGCCGCGCTGCACCTTGGTCAGCTCGGTGATCACGCGGCGCAGCGGGCGCAGGCTCCACTGCAGGATGACGGTCTGCAGCAGCAGCAGGATCAGGCCGATGCCGCCCAGGTAGAACCAGACGCGGCCACGGAACACGCGCAGCTGCGCACCCAGCGCGCGCGAGTCTTCCATCACATAGATGGTGTAGGGGAATTCAGTGGCGGGGTCGGCGTCGGCGCCCCACACCAGGCCCAGGCCATAGCGGTACACCGAGCCCTGGCTGCCATCGATCTGGATCATCGGCAGCGGGCCTTCGAACACCTCCTGGCGCGGCGCCAGCAGGCCGCCACCGACGGTGGGCAGCATCGGGCCTTCGGCGGACATCGAATTGCCCTTGCCGTGCGGCATCACCACCTGCAGGTACAGGCCACTGCCAGGTACGTCGAAGCGCGAATCCGGCGGCTGCTCGCGGATGTACAGCGAGCGGTCGCGGGTGAAGTCGATGCCGGCCGCGTAGGAGGTGGCGTAGTTCTTCAGGCGCTCACGCAGGTTCGCCTTCGCCGTATCGGCGAAGGCGGCGTCGAGCGCGTAACCGGCCAGCGCCAGGAACGCGACCAGGCCCACGGACGCGGCGAGCATCTGGCGCGCCTGCAGTGAGCGCGGCCGCCAGCGTCGGAAGAACCACAGACGGCCGGACATCGTGTTATCGCCAGGGTGAGCCGGCTCAGCCCTCGTTGCGCGGGATCGCGAAACGGTAGCCGCGACCGCGCACGGTCTCGATCGGCTTCAGTTCGCCATCCGGGTCCAGCTTCTTGCGCAGGCGGCCGATGAAGACCTCCAGCACGTTGGAGTCGCGGTCGAAGTCCTGCTGGTAGATGTGTTCGGTGAGGTCGGCCTTGGAGACCAGTTCACCGGCATGCATCATCAGGTACTCCAGCACCTTGTACTCGTAGCTGGTCAGGTCGACATTGCTGCCGGCCACGCTGACCGTCTGGGCAGCAAGGTCCAGAGCGACCGGGCCGCATTCCAGGGTCGGCTTGCTCCAGCCGGCGGCGCGGCGCAGCAGCGCGTTGACGCGGGCCAGCAGCTCTTCGACGTGGAACGGCTTGACCAAGTAATCGTCGGCGCCCTGCTTCAGGCCCTCGACCTTGTCCTGCCAGCTCGAACGCGCGGTCAGGATCAGTACCGGGAACTTCTTGCCTTCGTCACGCAGGGCCTTGATCAGCTCCATGCCCGACATCTTGGGCAGGCCGAGGTCGATGATGCCGACATCGAACGGAACTTCGCGCCCCATGTAGAGGCCTTCCTCGCCGTCCTGCGCAGCATCGACGGCAAAGCCTTCGCGCTTGAGCCGGGCTGCCAGGGTCTCACGCAGCGGGGCTTCGTCTTCGACCAGAAGGATACGCATGAACTCTCCCTAGTGTCCTGGGTGTGGCCCGGAGGCCTGTGGGGTACGGGTTGATAGCGACGACTATCCCTGTTCAGGGGTTATCGCCGCGTAGTGATGACATATCCGACCGCGGCGTGCGCGGCTGTGAACGCGACGGGGCAGGGTCGTCCATGTAGCGGACCCGGCCCCGGTCGTCCATGTACTTCACCCGGTTGATATCACGACCATCGAACGGCACGCGCTCGGCGCCGAGGATGTGGCCGCCGGTGCTGCGCTGCACGCGGCGCACGGCATCGGACAGCGAACGCTCGTCGCCACGGTTGCCGCGCTCTCCCCGATCCATCATTTCCGCCCGTGCCTGCTCGCCACGCGGCGGCTGTTGCGCCAGCGCCGAAGACAGCGGCGCAGCCGACAGCACCACGCAGGTGGCCAGGGCAATGCGGCAATGGAAGGGAGCGGAAGACATCGATGCGATCCTAGCCGAGCACGGCGATTCGTTCAAAAGTCGTAAATCCGGATGCCGGGTTCGGGACCCGGCGCTTTACAAATCCTTTGCAAATTCTTGGTTTGGGGCAGTGAATCCGGTCTGAACTTTTCCGGTCGCAGCCCCACGATGTTCAGCTAGGTGAACATTCGGGACGAATCGCCGTCCCTTGTCAAGTCAGGAATGTGACTGCGGTCACGCTGCAGCGCGATCGGCTTCGCGCTCGGTGACCGACAGCGCCTGCTCGACCAGGCTCCAGTCGGCGCCCGGGCGGTGTGCGCCCTCGCTCAGCACCTGGCGGAACGCGCGGCCACCGGGCTGGCCGTGGAACAGGCCGAGCAGATGGCGGGTGATGTGCTTCAGCGCCAGGCCTTCGCCCAGGCGCGCTTCCACGTAGGGACGCAGCGTGCGCAGCAGGTCGCCGCGGGCCTGAAGCGGGGCGCCGGTCTGCAGCGCCTCCAGCTGATGCAGCAGGTAGGGGTCGTGGTAGGCCGCGCGGCCCAGCATCACGCCATCGACGTGCGCGGCCTGCGCCTGCACCGCCTCGATGGTGGCCAGGCCGCCATTGAGCACCACCGGCAGCGCCGGGCGCTCCTGCTTCAGGCGGTAGGCCCAATCGTACTTCAGCGGCGGAACCTCGCGGTTCTCCTTCGGCGACAGGCCCTTCAGCCAGGCATTGCGCGCATGCACCACCACCATCGCCGCACCGGCGGCGACCTGGCGGTCGACGAAGGCGGCGAACACGTCATAGTCGTTGTCCTCGTCCACGCCCAGGCGGCACTTCACCGTCACCGGGATCTCGATCGCGTCAACCATCGCCGCCACGCAGTCGGCCACCAGCGCCGGCTCGCGCATCAGGCAGGCGCCAAAACGCCCGGCCTGCACACGGTCGGATGGGCAGCCGCAGTTGAGGTTGACCTCGTCGTAGCCCCACTCCGCGGCGATGCGCGCGGCCTGCGCCAGCAGCGCCGGGTCGCTGCCCCCCAACTGCAGCGCCAGCGGCTGCTCGCTGCGGTCGAAGCCGAGCAGGCGCTCGCGATCGCCGTGGATGACCGCATTGGCGTGCACCATTTCCGTGTACAGGCGCACGCCGGGCGCCAACACGCGGTGGAATACGCGGCAATGGCGGTCGGTCCAATCCATCATGGGGGCCACGGACAGGCGCAGGGAATCGGCGTAACGGGCGGTGGCGGACGTCATCGGGGTGTTGATCGGGGAGACTGGCATTGCCAGTGAGATCAATAGTTTACACCGGACGGCTGAACGGCGGCGGGTGGCGCCGGGACTGGCCGCTCGACCGGCCCCGGGGTCGCCGCGTGGCTTACAACCCGCGGTTGCGCACCTGTTCCTGCTGCTGCTCCTGCGCACGCTGGTTGAACTGGCTGTCCAGCGCTTCGCTTTGCCGGCTGCTGGCCTCGACCGAGTGCGATACCGCCTGCTGGCGGTCGACGAAGGTCCGCTGCGCCGCCGGGTCGCCCAGCTCGCCCTGCACCGCAAACAGACCGGTGCCGTCGGGGCGGGCCACGACGTGGTCGATCTGGCGCATCCCGGACACCTTGCTTTCGTACGCCAGCTGGCCGGCCGCCCGCTCAACCTCCTGCGGGTTGGCGAACAGTGGCTTCAGGCCGGCCTGGGCACGCTGCTGCTCCAGCGCCTGCAGCTTGCCCAGCGCCTGGCCGAAGCGCGCGTTGTCGGCGTGCCCGGGGTCGCGCATGCTGGCCGGCTCTGCGGGCTCGGCCCGGGCCGGTGCCGCCGGCGGGGTACCGGCCTTGACCGCGTTGGGGGCATCGACCTGCGCCAGGGTCTTGCGGCCGGCCTTGCCATCGTCGTCCAGGCCGTTGTTGGCCTGGAACTGCTTGACCGCCGCAAAGGTGTCCTTGCCATACACACCATCGGCGTGCAGCGGCTTGCCATCGGCCCCGGCATAGCCCAGCGCCGCCAGCTTGCCCTGCAAGGCCTTGACCTCATCGCCGCGCTCGCCCTGCTTCAGCACGCCATCGGCCATCGGCGCCTGCTGTGCACTGCGTGCGGCCTGCGCGGCCTCGGGGCCCTGCGCGTGGACCTTGCCGCCCAGGGTGATGCGGTCATTGAGGATGTCGCCCAGATAGCGACGGTACTGGTCGGGCTCGACTTCGATGTGCGCGTGCACTGCACCCGGCGAGCCCACGTCCGACTGCCGCACCAGCGGCGCACCGTATTCGACGAAATCCCCGGTCTTATATGGAATGGACCCGCGCGCGCCGTGCAGCACCTGGCCCACCAGTTCGCGGCGCGCGTCGCCGACCGGATGGCTGTAGATGCTGATGGAGTTGGTACCGTCGTTGTTGAGCTGGACGTAGCCGGCGACCGGACTGGGAACCATCAGATTGCGCCCGCCTGACCGGTCGGTCAGGATCAGGTCCTTCTGCACCAGCGGAATGTTGTTGACGTCGCCACGCCGGCGCACGGCCTCCAGCTCGCCCTCGACCATCTCCGCGCTACGGTCGACCCGGCTGGCATCGCCCGCGCGAACGGCAGCCGCGTTGGTGTTGGGGTGGTGGATCTTCAGTTCGCGGAACGCTTCTTCGCCACTGATACCGTGGCGCAGGATGCGGTTACTGCCGCCATTGCCGAACGGCTCTACCACCGAGATGCGCTCGCCGCCGGGTGCAGCAGCTGCAGCTGGCCCGCTGTGGCGTTCGGGTGCAGGTGCCGCGGCCGGTGCAGCAGGCGCAGCGGGTGCGGACGGTGTCGGCGTTGCAGGGCGGTGCTGTGCCGCTTCGGCCTGGATCGCACTGCGTGTGCCTGCGTCGGCCATGCCAGTGACCGGCAGATGGTGCTGTTGCTGGAACGTGTTGATGGCGTGCTGGCTACCTGTCCCCAGGTAACCATCGGCGGTAATCACTTTGCCCTGTGCATCGGTCAGCCCCAACGCCACCATGTCAGCCTGCAGCGCGCGCGCCTCGCGATCGATCGCACCCAGCGTTGCCGGACCGGCCTTGCCATCCACCGGGGCCAGACCATGATCGCGCTGGAAGGCTTCGACGGCCTTCCGGGTAGTGGCATCGAACTGTCGGTCGGGATGGATGGCCTGCGCGCCTGCGCCGCCATAGCCCAGTGTGTGCAGGTTGTGTTCCAGCTTTTCCACCGCGCGGCCGCTTGAGCCCTCCTTCAGTACCTGCGGACCACCGCCACCGTGCCCGTGCGCTCGCGCCTGTTGCAGCGCCACCTGGATATCCGGGTCGCTGCCTTCGGTGGCGGGCGCGAAATCCCGGCGCCCCACCTTCAGGTGCGCGCGATCCATTTCGGCGGAATGCTGCGCATAGGCATCTTCATACCTGGCAGCGACATCGGCGGCAGCCAACCCGGCATAGGAAGGGGTGCGCTGGCGGATGGCAGCGGCCTGGTCGCGCAGTTCCTGGTAGTCACCACCGCGCTTGAGCACCGCTTCCAGGTCATCCAGCCGACCCGGCAGCTGGTTGGCGGTCTTGGCAATCAATGCGATGGCCTCGAAGCGCTTGTCTTCGGCAATGCCGCTGCCATGCTTGTCCAGCATGGTCATGGCGATATTCGTGGCATTGCGCACCTGCGGGTAATCGATGTGGGTGTGAATCCACTGCTTGCCTTCCGCCGAGCCGGCCCAAGCATTGATGCTGTCACGCGTTGGTGCATCGATGAAGCGGATGGATGAGCGCTTTCCCTCGCCATTGCCGTGGCTGAGCAGATCCGCACGCAGGTCAGTGCGATCATGCGTGAAGGGCAGGTTGTGTGCCTTGGCGTAGGCGCTGGCCTGGTCGATGACCCCATCGACATACGTCGTCTCGCCCGGCTTCAGTTTGCGCTCCTGCGTCGCGCCCAGCGGCCACTCGCCACGTTGGCCGAAATCCACCTGAATGGTGCCCAGTGAATAGCCGCTGTTGTCCCTTACCGCACTGACCGTGCCCCATTGCGGCTCGTTCAGGTGCTTGGTGATGCCAGCAATGCTGAGGTGGTACGACGATCCACCACCTTCGGTGCCGCGTCCGACAGCAAAGAACACCGCGCCGGCAGTGGCGTCCAGGTTGCGGGTGTCAATATTGTTTGGCATGTCTTACTTCCTTGTCCGTGGAGGATTGACCGGTTGCAGTTGCCTGCTGGCGACCGTGGATCAGGGCGTCAGCACCCGCGTGTGCAGCTCGACAGCGCGGTTGGCATACCGGTTGATGCGGCACGACTGAGCATCCAGCATCGGCCCCACATGGTCGCTGGAAGGTGCACAGCGCTTTTCGGTATCTGCAGCCCAGTTGGCCTGCTCGTCCATCCAGCGGTCCTTGCCCGGGCCGTCGGGGCCGTCCATCAGTCGCGCGACCTGTGCTTCCAGCAGCGCCTTGTGGTGGGCGAGCTCGGCCGTATCGCAGGCTTCCAGCTGGTCGTCCATGCCGCGGGCGTCCTGCACGCAACGGGTGTATTCCGGACGCAGCGTTGCCTGGGTATACGAGGTATCCGGCGGCGCGCTCTGCGCCAGCAGCTGGTCGGCACGGTTGGCAACACGGTACAGGCGGCATTCCTGCGCGCCCTGCAGCTGCTGCACGCTGCCGTTGGGAACATCGCGGCAATAACGGTCTGTATCGCTGCGCCAGCTCGCCTGGCTGGCCCGGAACGCCGTCTGGGCAGCGGCGTCGAGCCCGGCCAGCGCCTTGCTGGCCGCCGCTTCGAGACGCGCTTCCTGGTAGGCAAGTTCGTCCTTGCCGCAGGCCTGGAGCTTGCCTGCATCTTCCACCCCATCCACACACCAGCCATAGGCTGGGCGCAGGCGACCCTCGGTATAGGACGCATCCGGGTAGTGGGGGGATTCTGCCGATGCCGGGCCGGAAGGGGCTGTCGGCGATGCCGCAGCAATCGACGCGGGGGCCGCCGTTTCGGTCGATGCCTGGGAAGAAGGCGCCTGGCATGCGGTGAGCGCCAGGCACAGGGCCAACACCTTCCAACACCCACGGCCGACGCCGACCCGTTCGTTGCGCCCAAGCGCGTCCATTGCCTGCATTGCCTGTTTCTCCCTTGCGTGTCGCCAGCGGGTGCCGGCAGGGAGGGGCCGTCCATCGACCCCCATCACGCGGGCAATGCTACGACAGCGCCGGTTTCAGATGCCTGACCGGATTCAGAATGCGTGCACCTCGTCGCAGAAGCAGGATGCGTAAGCCTCAATGCCCGCCCGCGCGCCCGCCCACCTGTTCGATCAGCGTCTGGCTAGCCACATTGAGGCCCACCACCACCACCTCCGCCCCATGCGCGGCCAGCTTTTCCTGCGCACGTTCCAGCGCGGCCACTGCGGTCAGGTCCCACAGGTGGGCGTCACGCAGGTCGATCTGCACCTTCGGCGCGACGTGCTGGTAGTCAAACGCCGCGCCCAGCTGGCCGGCAGACGCAAAGAACACCTGCCCGCGTACGCGGTAGACCTGCGTGTCTCCGGCATCCTCGCGCTGCACCTCCAGCATGCGGCCGACCTTGCGGGCGAAGAACAGCGCCGACAGCAGCACGCCACTGAGCACGCCCTTGGCCAGGTCGTGGGTGGCCACGGTGACCACCACGGTCAGCAACATCACGGCCGAGGAACTGCGCGGATGCGTGCGCAGGTCGCGCAGCGAGCGCCAGCTGAAAGTGCCGATGCTGACCATGATCATCACCGCCACCAGCGCAGCCATCGGGATCTGCCGCACCAGGTCGCTGCCGTACACCACCAGCACCAGCAGCAGCACGCCGGCCACCAGGCAGGACAGGCGGCCGCGGCCACCAGACGTCACGTTGATGACCGACTGGCCGATCATCGCGCAGCCGGCCATGCCGCCGAGGAACCCGGTGACCGTGTTGGCTACGCCCTGGCCGACGCATTCGCGGTTGCGCTCGCTGGGCGTCTCGGTGATGTCCTCGACGATCTGCAGGGTCATCATCGATTCGAGCAAGCCGACCACGGCCAGCGTGGCCGACACCGGCAGCAGGATGCGCAGCGTTTCCCAGCTGAGCGGTACATCGGGGATGAGGAACTGCGGCAGGCTGTCCGGCAGCTGGCCCATGTCACCAACACTGCGCACGTCCACGCCAAAGCTGATCACTACGGCGGTGAGCACGACGATTGCCACCAGCGGCGAAGGCACAGCGCGGGTGAGGCGCGGCAGCAGGTAGATGATCGCCAGTGCGGCGGCACACAGCACGTAGACGGTGGGACCGCGGCCGATCAGTTCCGGCATCTGCGCCAGGAAGATCAGGATCGCCAGCGCGTTGACGAAGCCGGTGATGACCGAGCGCGAGACGAATCGCATCAGCGACCCAAGCTTGAACACACCGGCCAGCACCTGCAGCAGGCCGGCCAGGATGCTCGCGGCGAACAGGTACTGCAGGCCATGGTCCTTGACCAGGTCGACCATCACCAGCGCCATTGCACCGGTGGCGGCGGAGATCATGCCCGGCCGGCCGCCAGCGATGGCGGTGACCACCGCGATGGAAAACGCGGCGTACAGGCCGACCTTGGGGTCGACGCCGGCGATGAGCGAGAAGGCGATGGCCTCGGGAATCAGGGCCAGGGCGACGACCATGCCGGACAGCAGATCACCACGGATGTTGCCGAGCCATTGCTGGCGCAGGGGATAGGACGTTTGCATGGAAAAACTCCGCGCGCACGCGGGCGTGGCCGCATGGCGCTGCAGTGGAAAGACGCGGGTTCCTGAGCCGGGCGGGCCGGCTGCCGAGATGCGGCAAGGGTCAGGGTGGCGTGATCACTGCAGGCGGGAATCGGTACGTGGGAG
This sequence comes from Stenotrophomonas sp. X, assembly GCF_055721025.1. Taxonomy (NCBI): domain Bacteria; kingdom Pseudomonadati; phylum Pseudomonadota; class Gammaproteobacteria; order Lysobacterales; family Lysobacteraceae; genus Stenotrophomonas; species Stenotrophomonas sp. X. Next base: position 238,620 of record NZ_CM146756.1, on the reverse strand, counting down.
GGACGCAGTCTACGGCACAGGGCTGCCAAGGGACAGCGTCGACAGTCCGCAACGGCAGCGGAGCATGGCTCCGCTCTACAATCGCGCCATGGCCACCGACCACGCACAGTTCTTCGATCCCGCCACCGAACAAGGCGTGCTGCGCCTGTCCATCGCAGGCTCACTGCTGCTGGCCGCGGCAGCGGTAGTGTTCGGCCTGCTGGCCAATTCCTCGCTGATCATCTTCGACGGCATCTACGGCCTGATCGACGTGGTGATGACCTGGCTGTCGCTGCTGGTCGCGCGGCTGATCGCGCTTTCAACCAGCACCGACGCGCTGCAGTCGCGGCTCAACCAGCGCTTCACCATGGGCTTCTGGCACCTGGAGCCGATCGTGCTGGGGGTGAGCGGCACGCTGATGATCGGCGCGGCGCTGTATGCGCTGGTCAATGCGGTGGATGCGCTGATGTCCGGCGGCCGCCACATCGCGCTCGGTCCGGCCATCGCCTTCGCCGGGTTGTCGATCGTTGGCGAAGGTGCGCTGGCCGGGTTCATCCTGCGCGCCAACCGCCGCATCGGTTCGGAGTTCATCGCACTGGACGCGAAGAACTGGGTGATCGCCGCCAGCATGTCGGCCTGCTATCTGCTGGCCTTCCTCGGCGGCGTGCTGGTGCAGGGCACCTCGCTGGCCTGGGTCGGGCCGTACATCGACCCAGCCATCCTTGCCTTTGTCTGCGTGCTGGTGATGATCGCCCCGCTCGGCACCGTGCGCCGGGCGCTGGCCGGCATCCTGCTGGTCACTCCGCCGGAACTGCAGGCGCATGTGGATGCGGTGGCACGCGGGATCGTGGCCAGGCACGGCTTCGTCGAGCACCGCAGCTACGTGGCGCAGGTGGGGCGAGGTGAGCAGATCGAGCTGTTCTTCGTGGTGCCGGAAGACGACCCGCCGCGGCCCTTGGTGGAATGGGACCGGCTGCGCGACGAGATCGGCGACGCGCTGGGCGAGGCTTCGCCGGACCGCTGGCTGACCATCATGTTCACCACCGACCGCGAGTGGACGATCTAGGCCGACAGGACGATCGATCAAGTTTTTCGTACGCGTTGCAACCCAACGTACGCGGAAAGCGGGCAAAGTAGGCTCCAACGCAACACCCACCCACTGACCAGGAGCATCCCGATGTCCATCGAAAAGGTTCTGTACACCGCCCAGGCCACGTCCACCGGCGGCCGCGAAGGCCGTTCCGTCTCCTCCGACAACGTGCTGGACATCCAGCTGTCGACCCCGCGCGAGCTGGGCGGCGCCGGCGGCCCAGGCACCAACCCGGAACAGCTGTTCGCCGCTGGCTACTCGGCCTGCTTCCTGGGTGCGCTGAAGTTCGTGGCCGGCCAGGCCAAGGTCGCGCTGCCGGCCGACACCACGGTCACCGGCAAGGTCGGCATCGGCCAGATCCCGACCGGCTTCGGCATCGAGGCCGAGCTGACCATCAACGTGCCGGGCGTGCCGCGCGAGCAGGTGGAAGAACTGGTGCAGAAGGCACACGTCGTGTGCCCGTACTCCAACGCCACCCGCGGCAATATTGATGTAACGCTGATCGTTGCCTGATGCGGTGCTGCCGGCCAACGGCCGGCACTACCCGCGCGCGGTGCAAAAAATGGGCGGATGCCGGTCGAAACCGAACATCCGCCCATCCCACCTCGGGTGGTCCCCGGCACGCGGCCGGGGACGCATCTGCTTCTGTAGAGCCGAGCCCATGCTCGGCTGATCCGTCCGGCGCTGGAACATCCGGCGGAAAAGCAGCCGAGCATGGGCTCGGCTCTACACATCCAAACCTTATTTTTCGCTGGTGATGAGCTGCACGACGCTGGAGAAATCCAGCTTGCCGCGGCCGGCCTGGTGGTTCATCGAGTACAGGTTGCGGGCCACTTCGCCCAGCGGGATCGAGGCGCCGACACTCATCGCCGCTTCCACCGCCAGGCCCATGTCCTTCAGCATCAGATCGCTGCCGAAACCGCCGCTGTAGCCGCGCGAGGCCGGCGCATTTTCCAGCACGCCCGGCCACGGGTTGCACACTTCGGTGGCCCAGCTGCGGCCGGTGCTGACCGCCATCATCTGCGACAGCACCTTCGGGTCCAGCCCGTGCGCCACGCCCAGTGCGATGGCTTCACCGGTCACCGCCATGATCACGCCCAGCGCCATGTTGTTGCACAGCTTGGCGACCTGGCCGGCACCGCTGGCGCCAACGTGGAAGATGTTCTTGCCCATCGCCTGCAGCACCGGGCGGGCGCGCTCCAGCGCGTCCTCCTCGCCACCGACGATGAAGGTCAGGGTGCCCGCCTGTGCCCCTGCGGTACCACCGGACACCGGTGCGTCGATCATCTGCAGGCCACGCGCGGCGGCCGCTTCGGAAACCTTGCGGGCACTGGCCGGTGCGATCGTGCTGCAGTCGATGACCAGTGCACCGGCCGGGATCGCGGCGAGGATGCCGTCATCGCCCAGGTACACACCTTCAACGTGGCGGCTGGCCGGCAGCATCGAGATCACGACCTCCGCATCGGCCAGGGTATCGCGTGCCGACGACGCCGCGCTGGCACCGGCATCGACGGCGGCCTGCACCGCGGCCGGGACCAGATCGAACACGCGCACGGTGTGGCCGTTCTTGACCAGATTGGCGGCCATCGGGCCACCCATGTTGCCCAACCCGATGAATGCAATGCGGCTCATGCAAGGCTCCTTTCAACAAGGGGAGTGCCCAGGTCGGCCAGCGGATGCGCGGCAGCGGCCCAGGGGGAAGCAAAGAAGGTGTCGGCCCACGCACCGGTGGCCTCGGCCAGGGTGGCCGGGTTCCACTGCGGATTGCGGTCCTTGTCGATCAGCAGCGCGCGGATGCCTTCGGCGAAATCACCATGGGCGGCGCAATGCAGGGCGACGATGTACTCCAGGCGGTAGATTGCGGCCAGATCCTGGCCGGCACTGCGGCGCTGCAGCTCGTACGACAACCGTGCTGACCCAGGTGCCCCGGCGGCGAGCGTTTTCTGTGCCGCCTGCAACCACGCATCATCGGTCTGCAGGCCGGCAATGCGCGCGACAATGGCTTCAAGATCATCGCCTTCGCACAACGCATCGACCTGCGCCGCATTGGCCAGCAGCGGACCGGTGGCGGCATCGCTGGCATGCGACTGCAGCAGATGGGTCAGGCGTTCGTGGTTGTGTGCGGGGTCACTGGACCAGGCCACCTGCAGCAGCGCATCGAACACCGCACTGCGGCGCTCTTCGGGCACATGTACATCGGCCAGGCCAGCGTAGATGGCATCACCCGGATTGAGCAGCGCGCCGGTCAGGGCCAGGAACAGCCCGCCCTTGCCCGGCACGCGCGGCAGCAGCCAGCTGCCACCGACATCAGGGAACAGGCCAACGGTGATTTCCGGGAAGGCCAGCTTGGAGCGCTCGCTGACCACACGATGGCTGGCGCCGGACATCAGGCCGATACCGCCGCCCATCACGATGCCGTGGCCCCAGCACAGGATCGGCTTGGTATAGGTGTGGATGAGGTAATCGACGCGGTACTCGACGTCGAAGAACTCGGCGGCGTAGTCGTTCTCGCGGATATCGCTGCGGCCGGCCTCACGGAAGGCGACCATGGCCTTGTACAGGCTGTGCAGGTCGCCGCCAGCGCAGAACGCCTTCTCGCCAGCACCCTGCAGCACCACCATGGCGATGCCGTCGTCGTCGGCCCAGGCGTTCAACTGCTCCAGCAGCAGGTGTGTCATCGGCAGCGAGAAGCCATTGAGCGTGCGCGGCGCGTTGAGCGTGGCGATGCCGATGCGCATGCCGTTACCGGCCACGCGCTCCTCGAACAGCACCGGTGCGTGGTCGGCAGCGGTGTCGGTGCTCATGCGTTCTTCCACTGCGCGGCGCGCTTTTCCAGGAAGGCAGTCACGCCCTCGACCTGGTCGGCGGTGTCGAACAGGTCGACGAAGGCTTCGCGCTCGGCCACCAGCGCCGAGGCGTGGGTGCCGGTGCGGGTGGCCTGTACCAGCGTCTTGCAGGCGGCGATGCTGGTCGGGCTCTGCTTGCCGGCCTTTTTCGCCCATTCCAGCGCCAGTGCCTTGGCTTCGCCCTTGCCGACCTTTTCTTCGGCCAGGCCGATGCGCAGCGCGGTCTCGGCATTGATGCGCTCGCCCAGCAGGATCATGCGCTTGGCCCAGCCCTCGCCGACCAGGCGCGGCAGGTTCTGGGTGCCACCGGCGCACGGCAGCAGGCCGACGGTGGCCTCCGGCAGCGCCACCTGGGCGTGGTCTTCGATGATGCGCAGGTCGCAGGCCAGCGCGCATTCCAGGCCTCCGCCCATCGCGTAGCCGTTGATCGCGGCGATCGACACGCCACGGAAACCGGACAGCGCCTCGAAGGCTTCGCCGAAACGGCGCGCGGCTTCGCGCGCTGCGGCCTTGTCGCCGGAAGCGAACTGGTTGAGGTCGGCACCGGCGGAGAAGAACTTCTCGCCGTCACCGGTGATCACCAGCGCGTAGATGTCGCGGTCTGCGTTGAGCGCGCCGACCAGGTCGCGCAGCGCCGACAGGCTGTGCACGGTCCAGGTATGCGCCGGTGGGTTGTTCAGGGTGACCACGGCGGTATGGCCGTCGGCCTCGACCTTCAGGCCCACGTGCTCTTGGGTACGCCAATCCTTCATCGCAGTTCCTCTTCGGTGTTGAGCAGGTGACGGGCAACGATCACCCGCATGATCTCGTTGGTGCCTTCCAGGATCTGGTGCACGCGGCAGTCACGCAGCAGGCGCTCGATCGGGTACTCGCGGATGTAGCCGTAGCCCCCGTGGATCTGCAGCGCTTCGTTGCAGACGTTGAAACCGGCATCGGTGGCGAAACGCTTGGCCATCGCGCACCAGACATTGGCATCGCTGGCACCGGCATCGAGCTTGCGTGCGGCGGTGTGCACCATCTGCCGCGCGGCCACCAGCTGGGTGACCATGTCGGCCAGCTTGAACTGCAGCGCCTGGAACTCGGCCAGCGCCTTGCCGAACTGGCGGCGCTCGCCCATGTAGCGGCGCGCGGCATCCAGCGCGCCCTGGGCGGCACCCAGCGAGCAGGCAGCAATGTTGATGCGGCCACCATCCAGCCCCTTCATCGCCAGCTTGAAGCCGCCGCCTTCCTCTCCCAGAAGGTGGCTGACCGGCACGCGGACGTTTTCGAAGGTGATGCCACGGGTGGGCTGGCTGTTCCAGCCCATCTTCTCTTCCTTGCGGCCGAAGCTGATGCCCGGCAGGTCCGATGGCACTGCAATGGCGCTGACGCCGCCGGCGCCGGCACCGCCGGTACGTGCCATCACCACCAGCAGTTCGGTGGCACCGGCGCCGGAGATGAAGGCCTTGGAGCCGTTCAGCACATAGAAGTCACCGTCGCGCACGGCGGTGGTCTTCAGCGAGGCCGCATCGGAACCGGCTCCCGGTTCGGTCAGGCAGTACGAGGCCAGCTTGTTGCCCGAGGACAGGTCAGTGCCCCACGCATCGCGCAGTGCTGGCTGGCCCCACGTGGACACCATCCACGAGGCCATGTTGTGGATGCTGATGTAGGCCGCAGTCGACGGATCGATGTTGGCGAGCTCCTCGATGACGACGGCGGCGTCCAGCCGGCTCAGGCCGCTGCCGCCCACTTCCGGGTCCATGTACAGACCGCAGAAGCCCAGTTCACCGGCCTTGGCGATCGCCTCGCGCGGAAAGATGCCCTCCGCATCCCATCGCGCGGCGTACGGCGCCAGTTCGGCCAGTGCGAAGTCGCGCGCTGCCTCGCGGTACGCCTGCTGCGCTTCTTCCAGTTCCGTCGTCATCGAGTGGCTCATGGCTGCTCCTGCCGTTACTTCAGGCTGATCGTGGTGTTGACGCCGTGGCTCAGCGTTTCGTCATCGAACCAGCGCGCGGTGACCGTCTTGGTCTGGGTGTAGAACAGCACCACCTGCTTGCCGTACGGGCCCAGGTCGCCCAGCTTGGAGGCGCGCGAACCGGTGAACGAGAACAGCGGCACCGGCACCGGGATCGGCACGTTGATGCCGACCTGGCCGACGTCGATGTCTTCCTGGAACTTGCGCGCGGCCGCGCCGGACTGGGTGAACAGTGCGGTGCCGTTGCCGTTCGGGTTGCTGTTGACCATCGCGATGGCGTCTTCCAGCGTCTCCGCTTCGAGGATGACCAGCACCGGCCCGAAGATTTCTTCCTGGTAGATGCGCATGTCGGTGGTGACACCGGCAAAGATGGTCGGACCGACGAAGTTGCCCTTCTCGAAGCCATCCACCTGCGGCCTGCGGCCATCGAGCACCAGCTTGGCGCCCTGCTCCACGCCCGAGGCGATCAGGCCTTCCACGCGCTCGCGGGCGCTGCAGGAAATGACCGGGCCGACGTCGGTGCCGGACACGGTGCCGGCGCTCACCTTCAGGGTCTTGGCCTTTTCGACCAGATCCTGCACCCAGTTGCGCGCTTCACCGACCAGCACCAGGGTGGAGGCGGCCATGCAACGCTGGCCCGCAGCGCCGAAGGCCGCACCGACCATCGCGTTGAGGGTCTGTTCCTTGTTGGCGTCGGGCAGCACCACGGCGTGGTTCTTGGCGCCCATCATGCACTGCACGCGCTTGCCGGCCAGCGAGGCACGGTTGTACACGTGGGTGCCGACGCGGGTGGAACCGACGAACGACACGGCCTTGATGTCCGGGTGGTCGCAGATCGCGTTGACCACTTCTTCGCCACCGTGGACGACGTTCAGCACGCCCTTCGGAATGCCGGCTTCCAGGGCAAGCTCGACCAGGCGCATGGTCACCATCGGGTCCTGCTCGGACGGCTTGAGGATGAAGGTGTTGCCCGTTGCAATCGCCATCGGGAACATCCACAGGGGGATCATCGCCGGGAAGTTGAACGGTGTGATGCCGGCGCACACGCCCAGCGGCTGCATGATCGTGTAGGTGTCCACGCCATTGGCCACGTTGTTGGCCAGCTCGCCCAGCTGCAGGTTGCCGATGGCGGCGGCGTGCTCGACCACTTCCAGGCCGCGGAACACATCGCCTTCGGCGTCGGGCAGAGTCTTGCCCTGTTCGGCGGTGAGGATGTGGGCCAGCTCGCTCATGTTCTCGCGGATCAGCTGCTGGTACTTCAGGAAGATGCGCGCGCGGGTGCCGATCGGGGTCTTGCGCCAGGTCTTGAAGGCTTCCTTGGCGGCGGCGACGGCGGCGTCCACTTCGCCGGTGGTGGCGAAGGGCACCTTGGCCAGCACGTCCTGGGTGGCCGGATTGATCACGTCCTGCCAGTGGGAGGTGACCGATTCAACGAACTGGCCATCGATCAGCATGCGGATACGGGGCGCTGCAACAGTCATGACGACAATCCCACAGGGTGCGAAAGATGCTTGGCATTATTCACAGCATGCACATCGATTTCCGGGCTGAATCCGCTTAATCTGGCCAACACGCCCCACGATTCCTGTTAATTCTGTGAATCCCTCAGCTCCCCAGCGGCAACTCGGCCTGCGCCTGCTGCGGCTGCGCGAACAGCGCGGCTACAGCCAGGTTGACCTGGCGCGGGCACTGGGGTTGTCGGCCAGCTACCTGAACCAGATTGAGCGCAACAAGCGTCCACTGACCCCGGCCGTGCAGAAGAAGCTGGGCCAGGTACTCGGGGATGTTTCGGCGCTGTTCGACGAAGATGAGCCCGCCGCGCTGCAGGAAGCGCTGGGCGAGACCCTGCGCGACCTGGGCCTGGCCGAAGTCAGTGCCGCCGAACTGCGCGCCTTGGCGGGCAACCTGCCGCAGGTCAGCCGTGCGCTGCTGGACCTGCACCGCCGCCACCTGGCACTGCGCGAGCATGCCGCCGCGCTGGAGTTCCAGCTGGGCGAGCCCGGCGCCGGCAGCACCCTGCCGGCCGGCGACCAGGTGCGCGAGTTCTTCAACCGCATGCACAACCATATTCCCGAGCTGGACGAACTGGCCGAGCGCCTGTTCGCCGAGTGGGGGCTATCGCCTGGGCATGTGGCGCCGCGCTTGCGCCAGCTGCTGGCCGACCGCCACGGCGTGCTGGTGGAAGTGGCCGCACTGCAGGCCGGGCGCGAGAAGCGCCATTACGATGCCGGCACGCGCCGGTTGTGGCTGCCGGACTACCTGGAGCCAGGCCAGCAGGCGTTCCAGATGGCCGCCGAACTGGCCCTGCACGGCTACCTGCCGCAGATCGACGCGGTGGTGGCGCGTGCGGGCTTCACCGATGACGCGCGCATCGCGCAGGCGCGGGTGGGTCTTTCGAACTACTTCGCCGGCGCGCTGGTCATGCCCTACATGCGCTTCCTGCGTGCGGCCGAGGCCAGCAGCTACGACATCGAACTGCTGGCGCACCAGTTCGGCGTCGGCTTCGAGGCGGTCTGCCACCGGCTGAGCACGCTGGCACGGCGCAGTGCGCCCGGCCTGCCGTTCTTCTTCATCCGCGTGGACCGCGCGGGCAACGTATCCAAGCGCCATTCGGCCACCGACTTCCATTTCTCGCAGGTGGGTGGCTCGTGCCCGCTGTGGATCGTCTACGAGGCGTTCAACCAGCCAGGCCGCATCCTTACCCAGACCGCGCGCATGCCCGATGGCCGCCGTCATTTCTGGCTGGCGCGGCAGGTCAGCAGTGGCCCGGTGGGGCACGGGCAGCCGCGCAAGACGTTTGCGGTAGCGCTGGGCTGTGACCTGCAGCATGCCGAACGGCTGGTGTATTCGCTGGGGCTGGATGTGCAGAGCCCGGGCAATTCGGTGTCGATTGGCCCGGGCTGCCGGGTGTGCCCGCGCGAGGACTGCATGCAGCGCGCGTTCGCGCAGTTGCCGGGGCGGTAGGGTTGGTTCGGCAGGGCTGCGCCCTGCACCTGCGGTAGTGCCGGCCGCTGGCCGGCAACCTAAAAAGCAACAGCGGGCTTTCCGTGGGTTGGCGGGGTGGGTCCGGTTGCAGGGGACGCTGCAAGTACCCCTCCGGGGCCCGGCCCAGCCGCTGGCGGCTGTGCGTTCGGGCGCTTGCGAAGCAGTGCTTCGCAAGCAAAGCGCCCTCACCCATGTAGGCTCGGTCGCCGCTTGCTCGTGTGCGCTGTCCTGCGCACACGGCAAGACCGGGGTTGGGCGTCCTGCCCAACCCGCCCGAGGTACGCCTCGGGCCCATGCGGCTCACGCCCCCTGCAACCGCCCCCCCCATCCGGATGAATTCTCAGTCTGGAATGCATCCGCGCGTGGCGTGGCTCTACTGGTAGGTGCCAACCCTCGTTGGCGCGTTTTAGTCCCAGAACACGGTCAGTACGCGGTGGCCTTCCGAGGGCACGGGTGCGTCGATGTGTTGGCCGTACGGCCAGCCTTCGCCCACACCGTCGCATTCCAGACCCTGCAGCCAGCCTTCCACGGTCTCGACGTCGGCACTGGTCAGCACATGCACGTTCTCGGCAGCAGGCCATTCGCTGTCGTCTTCCAATGCACTGCCCCAGTCCTGGTGCAGGCCGACGTACACGCCTTCCACTTCAGGCTTCGCTGCAATCACGGCCAGGCGCGCGTACAGCTCGGCAATCGGCGGGCGACCGAAACCCCATTGGTTGGGCGCGATGCATTCTTCGGAATCATTGCCTTCGAAGTACGCAGCCAGTGGCACCACCGGCAGGTGTTCCGGGTCGCGAGTATCGAGGCGTTCAAGCAGATCCAGCAGTTCCTGGCGGGCAGACATCCACAGCTCCTTGCAGCATGAAGCACGATTGTATCGATCGCGCTCAGTAGATCGGCGTCACCTTCATCTGCGGCAGCGGGCGCGGTGCGCCATCGGTCAGGTCCGGGCCAAGGTCTTCCCAGGTGCGGCCCTGCTCGACCATCTGCGCCCACAGCTGCTGCGAGCCGCGACGCTTGTCTTCCGAGCCGAGCTTGTACGACGGCGGTGCCGGATCGCCACGGGCAACCATCGAGTACGCCGCGCTATAGGCCAGCACCTGCTGCGCCGGGTCGTCGGTACGCGCCACTTCCAACGTGTAGCGCTGATAGGCCGAGGCCAGGTTGCGCCAGCGGATCCAGTAGTGGTTCTCGAACGAGAACGAACAGAAGCGCGCGCCCGCCAGGCTGCCCTTGTCGGCGATGCGGGTCAGCACCTCCTGCGGCATGTCCAGGTTCATGCCGCCTTCGTCGCCCTGCAGGCTGACGTGCACGATACGGTCGCGGTAACCCGGCGCGCGTGCCTGCAGCAGGTCACGCCAGTTCTGCATGGTCGCCACGACTGCGAACAGGAAGCGCCCCAGCTCGGCTGCGGCGAGCGGCGTGGCAATGGACTGGTAATGCCGTTGCCATCCGTGGCGGTTTTCGGTGGGCAGGAAGACGGCACGTTCCAGCGCCTGTCGGCCATCACTGCCGCGGCCCACGTCCTCGGCATGCTGCGGGTAGACCAGGTTGATGGCGAAGGTCGGCCAGCGCGGTAGCGCGGCATCAAACAGATGGATCGGGAAGTTGCTGCTGATGCCGCCATCGGAGAACCAGCAGATGCGGAACGCGGTGATCACCGGGCCGCAGGTCTGCCCGGCGCTGGTCAGCCCTTCCATGCTGTCGGCCACGTTGTGTTCCTCGTCGGCGGCAGGTGCAGTGGGTTCGCAGCGGCGTTCGCGGCGCGAGGGCTCATGCAGCGGCACCGCGCTGATCAGCAACGGGAAGCTCAGGCTCATGCGCGTGGCCACCAGCACCGGCAGCTTCGAACCCTGCGGCAGGTGGTAGTACCGGCGCCCTTCCACCTCCAGCGGCGGGCCGGCCTGCGTCACCAGCCACTGCACCACGCTGGCGGGGAACAACTGCTCGAACTCCTCGCGCAGGAACCAGAACTGCGCGCCGCCCAGCGGCAGTGTGCGTGGTTCGTTGTGCGACACGCAGGTGGTGATCATCTGCAGGCTGATCGCATGCGGGCTGTCCGGCTCGCCGGCATAGCGCGGCGCGTCATGCAGGTCGGCAAAGGTCAGCGGTGCATCCAGCGGCTTGCCGGACAACTGCTGCAGGCATTCATGCAGCCACTCGGTCAATGCCGGTTTACGTGCATCGCGACCGAGGCCACTGCACAGGCCCAGCAGGTTGCGCCGGGCCACGCGCGCGACCCGCAGCGCGGCACCGGCTACGCCGGCACCATATGCACACAGCAGCGACGGCAGCAGCGTGGCCGCCACGCCGCTCCAACCACCGCCCCACCCGCCCAGGCCGAGCAGCAGCGCCAACGACACCAGCACTTCCAGCGGCGCGATCTCGAACACGGCAACCGCCAGGCACAGCAGCTTGTGCGGCAGGCTGGCATTGCCGGTCAGCACCACCAGCAGCCGATAGGCCGCACGCGCGCCCCGCGCCGGTTGGAACAGGCTGTAGATGAACCCCCGCCGCGACAACTGCGCCGACACCGCCGACAGCCCGCCATAACCGGCATCACCGGCCAGGTGCTCGCCGGCCTGCTGGCGCCGATCACCGTATGCCGCCGCAGCCGCCACCGCCGCAGCGATGGCGCCGGCAGAGGTGCCGCCGATGCTCTTGAACCGATACTCGCGTGCCAGCGCCAGTACCGCATTGGGGTACACGATGCCGCTGGTGATGCCGCCTTTCATGACCAGATCGCAGTACTTGTCCGCCACCGTCTTGCCCCCGAGCCTACCGTCCGCCGCGTGGATGCCAGTATGGCGCAGCGGCTTCTCAGGGCCTGAGAACACCACCGCAGTCCGGGCAGGAATCTGCGGCGTTCAGCCGATGGCAGGCCTGCAGGCTTGACCGGCTCCACCATCGGCGTAGCATCTGCAGCAAGCCAAGGGACAGACCCGCGGCTGCCACAACGACATGAGGGATTCTCATGGAATTCGACTATCTCGTCTTCATCGGGCGATTCGAGCCCTTCCACAACGGCCACGCCGCCGTTGCCCGCCTGGCCCTGAGCCGGGCCCGCAAGCTGATCTTCCTGGTCGGCTCTGCCGATACCCCCCGCAGCCTCCGCAATCCCTGGACCGTGGCCGAACGCGCCGTGATGATCCAGGCCGCCCTCGATGGCCACGCCGACCGCCTGCTGATCCGCCCGCTGCGTGACCACCTGTACAACGAAGCACAGTGGATCGCCAATGTGCAGCGCCAGGTGGCCGACGCCCTGCGCAACGACGGTGCCGCCGCTGATGCAAAGGTGGGCCTGATCGGCATGGACAAGGATGCCTCCAGCTACTACCTGCGGGAGTTCCCGCAATGGCCCCTGGTGGACGTGCAGCACACCGCCACCCTGTCGGCCACCGAGCTGCGGCGCTACCTGTTCGAAGCTGGCGACGTCGACTTCCACGGCGCGCTGCTGATGCTGCGTGGCAATGTGCCGGCGCCGGTGTACGACATGCTCGAAGCGTTCCGCAAAAGCGCGCCTGCGTATGCCCAGCTGGTGGCCGAGTACCGCTTCATCGAACAGTACAAGGCCGCCTGGAAGGATGCGCCCTACGCGCCCACCTTCGTCACCACCGATGCGGTGGTGGTGCATTCGGGCCACGTGCTGCTGGTACGGCGCCGTTCGGAGCCCGGCAAGGGCCTGTGGGCGCTGCCCGGCGGTTTCGTTGGCCAGGAGCAGAGCCTGCTGGACAGTTGCCTGCGCGAACTGCGCGAGGAAACCCGCCTTAAGATTCCGCTGCCGGTGCTGAAGGGTTCGCTGAAGGGCCAGCAGGTCTTCGACCACCCCGACCGCAGCCAGCGCGGCCGCACCATCACCCACGGTTTCCACTTCGAATTCCCGGCCGGCGAACTGCCGCCGGTGCGCGGTGGCGACGACGCCGACAAGGCGCGCTGGATACCGGTGAGTGAGGCGTTGGACATGGGCCCGCAATTGTTCGAAGACCACCTGCACATCCTGGAGTATTTCCTCGGCCGCGGCTGACCTGCCCGGCTCTCCCCACCGGCGGATAGACCGCTGGTGTCACTCGACGCGAAGGAGCTTCCGTCATGCACTACCTCGATAACCTTCTCCTCAACACCGACAGCTATAAGGCCAGCCATTGGCTGCAGTACCCGCCGGGTACCGATGCCACGTTCTTCTACGTGGAATCACGTGGCGGCCTGCACGATCGCACGGTGTTCTTCGGCCTGCAGGCGATCCTCAAGGACGCCCTGGCACGGCCGGTCACCCACGCTGACATCGACGACGCTGCTGCGGTATTCGCCGCCCATGGCGAGCCGTTCAACGAAGCCGGCTGGCGCGATATCGTCGATCGGCTCGGCGGCCACCTGCCGGTGCGCATCCGTGCCGTGCCCGAGGGCAGCGTGGTACCCACCCACCAGGCACTGATGACCGTCGAGTCGACCGACCCGGCTGCGTTCTGGGTGCCGTCGTACCTGGAAACACTGCTGCTGCGCGTGTGGTACCCGGTCACCGTGGCCACCATCAGCTGGCATGCACGGCAGACCATTGCTGCGTTCCTGCAGCAGACCAGCGACGATCCGCAGGGGCAGCTGCCGTTCAAGCTGCACGACTTCGGCGCCCGCGGTGTATCGAGCCTGGAATCGGCCGCGCTGGGTGGTGCCGCACACCTGGTCAACTTCCTCGGCACCGACACCGTATCGGCCCTGTGCCTGGCCCGCGCGCACTATCACGCGCCAATGGCCGGTTATTCGATTCCTGCCGCCGAGCACAGCACCATCACCAGCTGGGGCCGCGAGCGCGAAGTGGACGCCTACCGCAACATGCTGCGCCAGTTCGGCAAGCCGGGCGCGATCGTGGCAGTGGTGTCGGACAGCTATGACATCTACCGCGCGATCAGTGAGCACTGGGGCACGACGCTGCGTGATGAAGTGATCGCTTCGGGCGCCACCCTGGTCATCCGCCCCGACTCGGGTGACCCGGTGGACGTGGTGGCCGAAAGCCTGCGCCGGCTGGATGAAGCGTTCGGCCACACCCTCAACGGCAAGGGCTACCGCGTACTCAACCACGTGCGGGTGATCCAGGGCGATGGCATCACCCCGGATACGATCCGCGCCATCCTGCAGCGCATCACCGGCGACGGCTATTCGGCCGACAACGTGGCCTTCGGCATGGGCGGCGCCCTGCTGCAGCGGCTGGACCGCGACACGCAGAAGTTCGCGCTGAAGTGCTCGGCAGCACGGGTCGAGGGTGCGTGGATCGACGTCTACAAGGACCCGGTCACCGATGCCGGCAAGACCAGCAAGCGTGGCCGCATGCGCCTGCTGCGGCGCCTGGATGACGGCAGCCTGCACACGGTGGCGTTGCCTCCCAGCGGTGACGAGGCGCTGCCGACCGGCTTCGAGGATGCGATGGTGACCGTGTGGGAGAACGGGCGCCTGCTGCACGACCAGCGCTTGGATGAGATCCGCGCACGGGCGGCGGCGGGGCGTTGACGACGCATCCGACCCCGCCAGCGCTAGATGTGCTGCGGGGCATTCGAAGCAACATGCGTCGAGTGTAGATGCCCGACTTTGGAGCACATATCACACCACTTAGCGCGCGAGGCTTTCGTACCTTCCTTCCCAATGACGGCTGCAACGATGGTCTAGCACTTAGGATGGCCAAGCAATCGTGCTCCTGTGGTATACAAGATAAACCTCTGCCACAGTTGCACGTCACCCAAGATAATCAGTAACTAGCTAAATCCACTACATGGAGCCGTTATGGAAAATCGCTCAAAACTCCTAAGCATCGAAATCCGAAACATAGGCTGCATCGGCAACGATGGGGTTACCGTAGACTTGGACGATATTGTATGCCTTGTTGGTCGCAATAACGCCGGCAAGTCGACCGTTCTCAATGCGTACGAGCTAGCTAAGGGTAGAAAGTTTCGTGTTGATGCCGACCGGCACCAGCACGCATCATCAGATCAGTTGTCGGAAGTTGTTCTGAGAGTCCACATTCCCGACGGACTTGGAAATGTTCACTCGAAGTGGAAGACAAAAGAAGGTGAACACTTAGTCGTAAAAAGTCGCTGGCAGTGGTCCGGACCTAACTATGATGCGAAGAGGCAGACATGGAATCCCGAGCTTGAGAATGGCAAGGGCGACTGGGATCAAGTGGAGAAGGCTTCCGGCTTGGACACTGTCTTTGGATCACGCTTGCCAGAGCCAATCCGAATTGGCTCCCTGGATGATGCAACCGGCGCTCAGGATCAACTTCTGAAGCTTGCATTGATCCCTCTTGAACGCGAGCTTGAGCGCGCTAGCAAGGATCCATCATCTCCGCTTAGCGCGGCCGTCAAAAGCATCCAAGGGCAAGTGGAAGCAATGGCGAGCAGCCACATGGAGCATTTTGGCTCTATTGCAGAGCGGGTCAGCACTGGATTCAAGGGCATCTTCCCTGATCTAGGCGTCAGCCTTGATCTGAAACCAGCAGTTCCAAGTATCAAATTCTTCGACTTGGTCAAGAATGGATCCCAGATCAGCGTTTTGGACGGCGAGACTAAGACTGGCGCTGCGCTTCAAGGAACGGGTGCCAGGAGGGCACTCTTTTGGGCAGTCCTTCAAGTCCATAATGAACTGGAGAGACAGAATAGATCTCGAAACGAGCATCTCTCCGCACTTGAGAAGGAGCGAGATGCTCTTAAGAAGTTGATTGCGAAGCCAAAGAAGGGGGATGTTGTCGATGAATTGGCAGCCCGGCTTGCTGCGGTATCGATTGAGATAGATGCACACGGGGAAGGCGCCCCGCTCCCGGAAGACAAGGAAGACGTCGCCTTCCCCGGATACCTATTGTTGATTGATGAACCTGAGAACGCACTTCACCCCATGGCAGCGCGAGCTGCCCAAAAGTACCTGTATGAGCTTGCCAAGAGTCAAGACTGGCAGGTGATGCTTACAACGCACTCTCCATACTTCGTAAATCCTTTTGAGGATCACACCACTATCGTGCGGCTGGAGCGCTCTGCGGGTGAACTTGGATCGCTCTCTACAAAGACCTACCGCTCGGATGAAATTGCGTTCGACGCAGATGAAAAATCCAGGCTCCAAGCACTTCAGCAAATGGACCCGAGCTTCTCTGAGGTCTTCTTCGGCTCATATCCCGTTATCGTGGAGGGCGATACCGAGCATGCAGCCTTCCTAGCTGCTGCCACCGAGGAAAATGCTGCCATTGCTAGCCAAGTTACACCGATCCGCGCAAGAGGGAAGGCTCTTATCGTCCCCATCATTAAAGTTCTTCGCCATTTCAAAATTCACTTCGGGGTGCTTCACGACTTGGACTCCCCAAAGAACAAGAATGGCAATGGGAATGGCATGTGGACAGAGAACGAGAAGATCTGGAACGAGGTACGGAAGACTCAGAAGGCTGGGATGCTAGTCAGGCATCGCGTGAGCATTCCTGACTTTGAGCGATTGCTTCACGGTGACGAAGCTGAGAAGGACAAGCCTTTGAATGTGTACTTGCAGGTGAAGGCCTCAGAGGACGCCAAATCCACCATTCGACAGCTTTTCCAAGACTTGCAGCACTCGGATGTTCACGGCCCCTTTGGCCAAGTTGATGACATCGCAACTTACATGGCACACGCTCAAACTGAGCTTGGGAAATGGGTGTGGGAAAAAGGGGTGCAGCTCGACCCACGGTATGCGGGCCTACCGCAGCCTGGTCACGTTCAGGTTGCGTTGCCTGCAACTCCCGCACCGCTGATTTGACAAGGTTGCAATAGGGTCAAGCGTGGCGCCCCTTGACCGGTGCCACCAACAGGTCCACCTTGCACACGCCGAAGGTATCCCTCCCGTCGCTCCGGCGCAGGGAGGGATTTAAACGGGAATCCGGTGAAGGCGCCGCGCGCGCCCATTCCGGAGCTGCCCCGCAGCGGTGAATGGAAACGAATCCTGCCAACAGCACTGGGCTCGCGCCTGGGAAGCGGCAGGGAGTAGGTGGGCTGCGGCCCGTGTCCATCAGCCCGAATACCGGCCCCGGCCGGGGGACACGACCGTCCCCTGATTCGACCTGGACTCTCCGCGGGGAGGGTGCCGGGGCCATCGCCAGCCTGCATGCGCAGGCGGCGTGGCCGCGCGCGTCCTGTTCACGGTAACCGGCCAGACCGCTCCCACGCCCTGACGCACGCCACGATGACCGAGTTCCAACGCCCCACCCTGACCCTGCCCGCCGATGGCAAGCGCCTGCTGCTGCATTCGTGCTGCGCGCCGTGCTCGGGCGAAGTGATGGAGGCGATCACCGCTTCCGGGATCGACTATGCGATCTTCTTCTACAACCCCAACATCCACCCGGTGAAGGAGTACGAGCTGCGCAAGCAGGAGAACATCCGCTTCGCCGAGCAGCACGGCATCCCGTTCATCGACTGCGACTACGACACCGACAACTGGTTCAGCCGCGCGCGTGGCATGGAGAACGAGCCCGAGCGCGGCATCCGCTGCACGATGTGCTTCGACATGCGTTTCGAACGCACCGCGCTGTACGCGCACGAGCACGGCTACGACACCATCAGTTCGTCGCTGGGCATCTCGCGCTGGAAGAACATGGCGCAGATCAACGACTGCGGCATCCGTGCGGCGTCGCGCTATGAAGGCCTGCAGTACTGGGACTACAACTGGCGCAAGGGCGGCGGTGCCAGCCGCATGATCGAGATCAGCAAGCGCGAGCAGTTCTACCAGCAGGAGTACTGCGGCTGCGTGTACTCGCTGCGCGATGCCAACCGCCATCGCCGAGAGAACGGCCGCGAGCGGATCCGGATCGGCCTGCTGTACTACGGGCAGGACGCTGAGGCGCCGCAGGGCGATTGACCTGTGCCGCCGGGGCGGCCACGCTGGTCACCCCTTTACGTTGTAGTGGACCTGCCATGACCGCCCTGCCCGCCGATGTCGCTCTGCTGGTGATCGACCTGCAGCCGGACTTCATGCCGGGCGGTGCGCTGGCCTGCGACCAGGGCGATGCGCTGGTGGCACCGATTGCCGATCTGTTGGCGCAGCGCCGCTACCGCACCGTGGTGGTGACCCAGGACTGGCACCCGGCCGACCACGCCTCGTTCGCCAGCCAGCACCCCGGTAAGCGACCGTTCGAGACCATCCTGCTGCACGCGCAGCCACAGACCCTGTGGCCCGACCATTGCGTGCAGGGCAGCAATGGCGCCGCGCTGCACCCGGGCGTGGACTGGACCGTGGCCGACCTGATCCTGCGCAAGGGCACCCGCCCACAGGTGGATTCGTACAGCGCCTTCCGCGAGAACCACGGCCCCGATGGCGAGCGCCCGGCCACCGGCCTGGCCGGCTGGCTGCATGAGCGCCGCATCCGCGAAGTGCACGTGTGCGGCCTGGCACGCGACTACTGCGTGCTGTGGAGCGCGCAGGACGCGGTGAAATCCGGCTTCCGGGTGAAGTTCCTGTGGGACCTGACCCGCCCGGTGACCGAAGCCAACGACGCGATGGTGCGCGAAGCGCTGGGCAAGGCGGGGATCGCGATCGTCTGAGGCGTGGCCGCCGGGCATGGCCCGGCGCTACCGCGCACGTCGCTTATGCCGCTTGCGCGCTCCTGCCCACAACAACACAATCGATTCATCCAGCCCCCTAACTACGCCCCCCTACAGATCGCGGGACGGCCGAACCGGGGGCTTTTCATTGGATGAAATCAGGATTCGGTAGCGCGGGGCCATGCCCGGCGGACGCGGGATGGGCGATTACCGGAACACCACCGTGCGATGCCCATTGAGCAGGATGCGGTGCTCCACATGGCGGCGAACCGCGCGTGCCAGCACCAGCGATTCGGTGTCGCTGCCCAGCCGCACCAGCTCGCGCGGCGCCATGGCGTGGTCAACGCGGGCCACGTCCTGTTCGATGATCGGGCCTTCGTCCAGATCCTCGGTGACGTAGTGCGCGGTGGCACCGATGATCTTGACCCCGCGCGCGTGCGCCTGGTGATAGGGCTGCGCGCCCTTGAAGCTGGGCAGGAAGCTGTGGTGGATGTTGATCGCACGGCCGGCCAGCGCACGGCACAGCGTGGGTGACAGGATCTGCATGTAGCGCGCCAGCACCACCAGGTCGATGCGCTCACGCTCGACCAGGTCGATGATCTGCTGCTCCTGCACCGCACGCGTATCGGCGGTCACCGGCAAGTGGTGGAACGGTACCTGGTAGGACGCGGCCAATGGCGCGAAGTCGGCGTGGTTGGACGCCACTGCCGCGATGTCGACCTTCAGCTGGCCGCTGTGGGCGCGGAACAGCAGGTCGTTGAGGCAATGCCCCTGCTTGCTGACCAGCACCAGCAGGCGTGCCCGGCGGCGGCCGTCATGCAGCTGCCAGTCCATGCCGAAGCCTTCGGCAAGTTTGGCCATCGCGGCATGCACGGTCTCCAGCGGCAGGCCGGCGTCGCGGTCGAAATGCACGCGCAGGAAGAAGCGGCCGCTTTCCTCGTCGCCGAACTGTTGGGCGTCGAGGATGTTGCAGCCGTGGTCGAACAACAGGCCGGACACACGGTAGACGATGCCGGTACGGTCCGGGCAGGACAGGGTGAGGATGGAGTCGGGGCGCATCGCCACAGTGTAGGCCAGCAGGGTGTCGATCGGAGCGATGGTCACCGATGCAAGCGAAGGGCTTGGTTCTGTCCCAAGCGATACTTGGCCGATCCCGTGGCAAGCTGGCCGGTCATGAACCTGTTGCAATTGATCCGCAGCTTCACCCGCACCGCAGAGACCGGCAGCATCGCCGCTGCGGCCCGTACCCTTGGCATCAGCGCCACCGCTGTCGGCCAGAACATCAACCGTCTGGAGGCCCATCTGGGCGTACGGTTGCTGAACCGAAGTACGCGGCGGCTGGCCCTCAGCGAGGCCGGCGCGCTGTACCTGGCGCAGGTGCGCCACATCGAAGCCGACCTGGCGCGCGCGCAGGCGATGGTCACCTCCGGTGACATCGAACCGGCGGGGCCGCTGCGCATCGCCAGCAGCAGCGCGTTCGGTCGCCACGTGCTGGCACCGTTGCTGCCTTCGCTGCAGCAACGCTACCCGCAGCTGCAGCTGGAGCTGCGCCTGACCGACCGCGCCGTGCAGCATGGCCCTGAAGCGGTGGACGCCAGCATCCGCATCGGCGCGCAGCTGGAAGACGGCGTCGTCGCACGGCAGCTGGCGCGCGTGCCGTTCGTGTTCTGTGCCGCGCCGGCCTACCTGCAGGCCCATGGCACGCCGCAGGAACCCGCCGAACTGGGTCGCCATCGCGGGCTGCTGCACCGCTTCCCGACCGATGGCCGGCCGCTGCGCTGGGGCCTGCTGAAGGACGGCCAGCGCGTGGACGCCGCGCTGCCACCGAGCATGGTCTGCGATGACATCGATGCGCTGGCGACGCTGGCGGCGGCCGGTGCCGGCATCACCCGGCTCGCCGCATTCGTGGCCGAGCCGTACCTGCGCGATGGCCGCCTGCAGGCGGTGTTCGGCGCCGACACCGCGTGGCACCCGGAACCGATGGAGGTCTACTTCTGCGTCAGCGACCGCCGCGATTTCACCGCCAAGATCCGCGCGCTGTTCGAGCACCTGCAGGCCGGCATGGCGCCGGCCTGGCGGGTGTGAGCCTCAGCGCGCCTTGAACACGCCACGCGCCTCGCGCGGCTCGCAGCGCAGGTACTGCGGCGCCGGCTCCACGCTGTCGCGCAATGCGGCAGCAGCGTGCCACGGCCAGCGCGGGTCGTAGAGGATGCCGCGTGCCAGCGCTACCGCATCGGCGTGGCGATGGCGCAGGATCGATTCGGCTTGCTCGGGCTCGGTGATCATGCCCACCGCGATCACCGGCATGCGTACCTTGGCCTTGATCGCGGCGGCGAACGGCACCTGGTAGCCGGGACCGACGGTGATCTTCTGGCGCTCGTCCAGGCCACCGCTGGAGACATGCAGGAAATTGCAGCCGCGCGCATCCAGCACCTGGGCCAGCGCTTCGCTCTGTACCAGGTCCCAGCCACCCTCGACCCAGTCGCTGGCGGAAATGCGCACGCCCACGGCGATCTTGTCCGATACCGCCGCACGCACTGCGTCGAACACCTCCACCAGCAGGCGCAGGCGGTTCGGCAGCGAGCCGCCATAGCCATCGGTGCGGCGGTTGCTCAGCGGCGACAGGAACTGGTGCAGCAGATAGCCGTGCGCGGCATGCAGCTCGATCAGCTCGAAGCCCAGGCGCTCGGCGCGCACCGCACTGGCGGCGAAGGCGGCGATCACCTCGGCGATGCCGGCCTCGTCCAGTTCCTGCGGTGCCGGATCGGCGGCATGGAACGGCAGCGGCGACGGCGCCACCGTGGCCCAGCCACGCGCATCATCGGCCGGTAGCTGGCCGCCGCCGTCCCACGGGCGCTTCACCGAGGCCTTGCGACCGGCGTGGCCGAGCTGGATGCCCAGCGGCATCGGCGACCAGCGGCGGACGCTGGCCAGCACCTGTGCCAACGCGGCCTCGGTGCCGTCATCCCACAGGCCCAGGTCGGCCCAGCTGATGCGGCCGCGCGGCTCGACCGCGGTGGCTTCCAGGATCAGCAAACCGGCACCGGACTGCGCCAGGTTGCCCAGGTGCATGGCGTGCCAGTCGCTGGCGCGGCCGTCCTCGGCGGAGTACTGGCACATCGGCGCGATGACGATGCGGTTGGACAGGGTCAGGGGGCCGAACGAGATCGGCGAGAACAGCTGGCTCAAGACGGTGATGAACGACGTAGGGGGTGCGTATTGCACCGCTGCGCGGCTCGCGGATCAACCATCTGGATGGATCGCTGTTTCGCGGGGACGCATGATGGGTAGCGCCGGGCCATGCCCGGCGAACGTGCGGCGCGGCACCCCGTTTCCGCCGGGCATGGCCCGGCGCTACCCGGTAACGAGCCCTGCCAGCGCTTCAGCGCAGTCCCGCTCATCCTTGAACAACAGCAGGTCGTCGGCTCGGGTGCGGCCTCGGTTCAGCGCCGCTACCGGCAACCCTGCCTTCGCGGCCGCCTGCACGAAGCGGAAGCCGGAATAGACCATCAGCGACGAGCCCACCACCAGCACGGCGTCGGCCTGCTGCAGGTGATCGTGCACCGCCGCCACCCGTTCACGCGGCACGTTTTCGCCGAAGAACACCACATCCGGCTTCAGCAGGCCGCCGCAGTACGGACAATCGGGCACCACGAACGTGGAGAAATCGATCTCCAGATCGGCATCGCCATCGGGCGCGATACCGGCATCCAGCGCATCCCAGCCCGGATTGGCCTCCAGCAGCCGCTGCTGGAAATCCTCGCGGCCACTGCGGCGCTCACAGCTCATGCAGCGCACCCGGTCCAGGCGGCCATGCAGGTCGATCACCTTGTGGCTGCCGGCGCGCTGGTGCAGGCCGTCCACGTTCTGGGTCAGCAGCAGCTGCAGCTTGCCGCTGTTTTCCAGTGCGGCCAAGGCCTGGTGGGTACCGTTGGGCCGGGCCAGGCCGAAGCGCGGCCAGCCCAGCAGGCTGCGCGCCCAGTAGCGCTGGCGGGTACCCGCTTCGCCCATGAACGCCTGGTAGGTCACCGGCGGCGTGCGTTTCCACTGGCCGTCGGTATCGCGATAGTCGGGAATGCCCGAGGCGGTGCTGCAACCGGCGCCGGTCAGCACGAACAGGCGCTGGGCGTGGTCGATGAAGTCGGTCAGCGGCGAGGTCATGGCTGCCAGATGGGGGCGCCGCAGCGCCCGTGCAAGCGCCGGCTCAGGCGGCCGGCAGCGGCGGCACCGCGATCGGGTGGCCGTCCTCGTCCAGCGCGATCATCACGAAGTGGCCGCGGGTACACAGCTTGCGCTCGCCGCTGTGCAGGTCCTCGGCGACCAGTTCCACCTCGACCTTCATCGAGCTGCGCCCGACTTCGACGATGCGGCCGATGGTTTCCACCATCTGGCCGATGCGGATCGGCAGCTTGAAGTCGACCTGGTCGCTGCGCGCGGTCACCACGGTGCGGCGCGAATAGCGGGCGGCGGCCAGGAAGGCGGCCTTGTCCATCCACGCCAATGCCTGGCCACCGAACAGGGTGCCAAGGTGGTTGGTGTGGTTGGGGAAGACGATTTCGGCCATGCGCACTTCGGTGGGCGGCACGGTTTCGGGGATCGGGGTCATGGGGGTGCTTCGGTGTGGGGTCCGTCAATTTTAAGCCAGGCCCCGTGCAGGCGACGCTACACTGCGCCACGCCCACTGCCAGGACCGCCCATGCCCGCACTTTCCGACCTGCTGGCCTTTGCGCTGGTTTCGCTGGCCATGGTGCTCACGCCCGGGCCGAACATGATCTACGTCATCTCGCGCTCGATCTGCCAAGGGCCGCTCGCCGGGCTGATCTCGCTGGGCGGGGTGGCGCTGGGCTTCGTGTTCTACATGCTGTGCGCGGCACTGGGCATCACCGCCCTGCTGATGACCGTGCCGTTCGCCTATGAGGCGCTGCGCATCGGTGGCGCGCTGTACCTGCTGTACCTGGCGTGGCAGGCGCTGAAGCCCGGCGGCCGTTCACCGTTCGCGGTGCGCGACCTGCCGCAGGACAGCCCGCGCAGACTGTTCACGATGGGCTTGCTGACCAATCTGCTGAACCCGAAAGTGGCGGTGATGTACCTGTCGCTGCTGCCGCAGTTCCTGCATCCCGATGGCGAAGGCAGTGTGCTGATGCAGTCGATCGTGCTGGGCTGCACCCAGATCCTGGTCAGCGTCAGCGTGAACGGCCTGATCGCGCTGGCCGCCGGCAGCATCGCCGGCTTCCTGGCCGCGCGCCCCACCTGGCAGAGGGTGCAGCGCTGGCTGATGGGCACGGTGCTGGCCGGGTTGGCGGTGCGCATGGCGGTGGAAGGACGGCGCTAGCGCTTTGTAGAGTCGAGCCATGCTCGACTCTACAAAAGCCAGGCGCGCAACAAAAAACCCCGGCATTGGCCGGGGTTTTTCGTTGCGACAGGCCTGACCGGTTCGATCAGAAGTTCATGTCGAAGGCGACTTCGCCCTGCACGCCGACCTGGTAGGCCGAGACGCGGCGTTCGAAGAAGTTGGTCAGTTCCTGCACGTCCTGCAGTTCCATGAACGGCAGCGGGTTGCGCACGTTGTACTTCTTTTCCATGCCCAGTTTGGCGAAGTGCTGATCGGCACAATGCTGCAGGTACTGGCGCATGTCACGGGTCGAGATGCCGGCCACGCCGCCGGACAGCACGTCCTCGGCGAACTGCACTTCGCATTCGATGGCTTCGGCCAACATGTCGTAGACCTGCTGCTTCATCTCGTCGTCGAACAGGTCCGGCTCTTCCTCACGCACCACGCGCACCGACTCGAAGGCGAAATCCATGTGCGCGCTTTCGTCGCGGAACACCCAGTTGGTGCCCGAAGCCAGGCCCGGCAGCAGGCCGCGCGAACGGAAGTAGTACACGTAGGCGAAGGCAGCGAAGAAGAACAGGCCTTCGATGCAGGCAGCGAAGCAGATCTGGTTGAGCAGGAACTGGCGGCGCTGTTCGCGGGTCTCGATGCGGGTCAGGTCCTGGATCGAGTCGATCCACTTGAAGCAGAAATCGGCCTTCTTCTTGATCGAGTCGATGTTCTCCACCGCCGAGAACGCCTTGGCGCGCTCTTCCGGGTCCGGCAGGTAGTTGTCGAGCAGGGTCAGGTAGAACTGCACGTGCAGTGCTTCTTCATACAGCTGGCGCGACAGGTACATGCGCGCTTCCGGCGCATTGAGGTGCTGGTACAGGTTCAGCACCAGGTTGTTGGACACGATCGAGTCGCCGGTGGCGAAGAACGCGACCAGGCGGTGGATCAGGTGGCGCTCGCCCGGCGACATCTTGCTGTGCAGGTCGGTGATGTCGATCTGGAAGTTGATCTCTTCCACCGTCCAGGTGTTCTTGATCGCATTCCGGTACATGTCATAGAACTGCGGGTAGCGCATCGGGCGCAGGGTCAGTTCAAAACCGGGATCGAGCAGCATCTGCTTGGGCTTGTCGGCCATGGGTGTTTCCTTGAATTCTCGGGTCAAAACGCCGGGCATGGCCCGGCGCTACCTTGGTGTTTCCGTGCTGCAGCCGAGCATGGCTCGGCTCTGCAGGTGCGAGGTGTTCGAGTGCCGACCAACGGTCGGCACCCACCGCGCGGCGTGTTACTGGCAGGCCTCGCAGGCTTCCGGGTTTTCCAGCGAGCAGGCGATGGCTTCGTCCGGGCTGAACACCTTGGCCGGTGCGGCGGCACTCACCGTCGTCTTGGCGATCTTGGTGGCCGGGCGCGAACGCAGGTAGTAGGTGGTCTTGATGCCCTGCTTCCAGGCGTACATGTACATGGAGGACATCGCGCCGATGTTCGGGCTTTCCATGAACAGGTTGAGCGAGGCCGACTGGTCGATGAAGGCGCCACGCTCGGCGGCCATGTCGATCAGCGAACGCATCGGCAGTTCCCACGCGGTGCGGTAGACCTCGCGCAGCGTTTCCGGGATCTGCGCCACGCCGGCGATCGAGCCTTCGGCCAGCTTGATGGCATCGCGCATTTCCGGCGTCCACAGGCCCAGCTTCTTCAGCTCGTTGACCAGGTAGCGGTTGACCTGCAGGAAGTCACCGGACAGGGTCTCGCGCTTGAACAGGTTGGACACCTGCGGCTCGACGCACTCGTAGCAACCGGCGATCGAGGCGATGGTCGCGGTCGGCGCGATCGCGATCATCAGCGAGTTGCGCAGGCCGTGTTCCTTGATGCGCTCACGCAGGGCATCCCAGCGCGCAGTGTCTTCCGGCACCACGTTCCAGGCGTCGAACTGCAGTTCGCCGCTGGCGGCACGGGTGTCGTTGAACGACGGGTGCTTGCCGCGTTCCTGGGCCAGCTCGCAGGAGGTTTCCAGCGCGTGGAAGTAGATCGCTTCGGCGATCTTCTTCGACAGCGCGCGGGCTTCGGCGCTGTCGAACGGCAGGCGCTTGCGGAAGAACACATCCTGCAGGCCCATGCAGCCCAGGCCGACCGGACGCCAGCGCAGGTTGGCGCGGCGGGCGGTTTCGATCGGGTAGAAGTTCAGGTCGATGACGCGGTCGAGCTGGCGCACGGCCAGGCGCACGGTCTCGGCCAGCTTCTCGAAGTCGAACTCGTTGTGCTCGTCGAAGTGGTTGCCCAGGTTGATCGAACCCAGGTTGCACACTGCGGTTTCATCGTTGGAAGTGACTTCCAGGATTTCGGTGCACAGGTTGGACAGGTGGATCACGTTGCCCGGACGCAGGGTCTGGTTGCTGGCGCGGTTGCACTTGTCCTTGAAGGTCATCCAGCCGTTGCCGGTCTCGGCCAGCGTACGCATCATGCGGGCGTACAGCTTGCGCGCGGAGATGGTGCGGTTGGCCTTGCCCTGGGCTTCGGCCTGCAGGTAGGCAGCCTCGAAGGCTTCGCCAAACAGGTCGGTGAACTCCGGCACGACGCGCGGATCGAACAGCGACCATTCCTGGTCGGCTTCGACGCGCTTCATGAACAGGTCCGGCACCCAGTTGGCCAGGTTCAGGTTGTGCGCACGACGGGCTTCGTCACCGGTGTTGTCACGCAGTTCGAGGAAGTCCTCGATGTCGGCGTGCCAGGTTTCCAGGTACACGCAGGCTGCGCCCTTGCGCTTGCCGCCCTGGTTCACCGCGGCCACGGACGAATCCATGGTCTTCAGCCACGGCACGATGCCGTTGGAGTGGCCGTTGGTCGACTTGATCAGCGAGCCACGCGAACGCACGCGGGTGTAGCTGACGCCGATGCCGCCGGAGAACTTCGACAGCTGGGCGATGTCGCCGTACTTGGCATAGATCGACTCCAGCGAGTCCTGCGGCGAGTCCAGCAGGAAGCACGAGGACAGCTGCTCGTGGGTGGTGCCGGAGTTGAACAGGGTCGGGCTGGACGGCAGGTAGTCCAGGTTGCCCATGCGCTTGTACAGCGCCAGGGTCTCGGACACGTCCTCGCTCAGCGCGCTGGCGATGCGCAGGAAGAACTGCTGCGGGGTCTCGATCACCTTGCGGGTGTGCGGATGGCGCAGCAGGTAACGGTCGTACAGGGTACGCAGGCCGAAGTAATCGAAGTTCAGATCCAGCGAGATGTCGATGGCGTCGTTGAGCTTGCGCGCATTGGTCTGCACGAAGTTCAGCAGGCGGTCGTTGATCAGGCCGACTTCATGGCCACGGCTGACCGACTGCGAGAAGGCGTAGATTTCCTGGCCCGAGACTTCCTTGGCAATGTAGTTGGCCAGCAGGCGCGCAGCGAGGCGGCCGTACTCGGGCTCTTCGCCAATCAGCAGGGCGGCGGTGCGGATGGACAGTTCGTCCAGCTCGCGGGTGGTAGCGCCGTTGTACAGGCCGGAAATGGTGCGGGTGGCCACGCGCATCGGATCGACGGCGTGCAGGCCTTCGGAGGAACGCTGCACCGCGCGCACGATCTTGTTCAGGTCCACCAGCTCGGTGGTCCCGTTGCGCTTGGTCACACTCATCGCGTTGGCCGTCGGCGGCGACGTCAACAGGAATTCGCTTTCCTTCTCGATGGTGGCGCTGGATTCGGTGCTCACGGCGTATGTCCTCTTGGCGTGATTGGGGGTGCTCGATGCATCGGGGTGACGCAGCCCGGGACATGACGGCCCAGGATGGCAGGACGGCGTCGCAGGGGATGAGACCCTGCGCCTGCCACTGCCGTTGACGATCGCGGGAGGTATTGCTGCCAGCCCCCAGAACTGGGGTTGCTGCGACCGACGGCCACAAGATAGTGGGGGTAGTGGGGTCCGTCAACGCCAAATGTAGTGAAATTCGGCAATCCCTTGCGCCGCAAGGATCGTGCCATCGGCGCCCTGATCAGACGCTTCAGACCTGCCGGAACGGGCTGCGCAGTCAAGCCCGAAAGGCGTCATTGCGGTGGTACAACGCGCTGCGGAAACGGAACAATGACAGCTTCACATGACAGTGATGAAACTGGCTAGGGACAACCCTGTGGATAGGTGGTGGGCATCCGGTGGACGTCGGGATCACCCGCCGGGCAGCGACGCGAGGCCGCATGTGTCGGCCGGGCCGGATGGGCGCCGTTGGGAGCGCGGTTGCGCCCACCCGATAGCCGCGCCGTGCTGTTGTAGAGCCGAGCCCACGCTCGGCTGCTTTTGAATGATGTGCCGAAAAGCAGCCGAGCGTGGGCTCGGCTCTACAAACGGCACTACCCTCACGCCCGGTGCGGGGTGCCCAGGTACTCGGCGCTCTGCATCTCGATCAGGCGCGAGGCGGTGCGCTCGAACGCGCCCTGCAGGCGCTGGCCGGTGTACAGCTCGACCGGCGAGGTGCTGGCGGTGCAGACCAGGTTGACGTGGCGGTCGTACAACTCGTCGATCAGGTTGACGAAGCGGCGCGCGGCATCCTCGTTCAGGCGATCGAAGGCGGGAATGCCGCCCAGCAGCACCGTGTTGAACTCGTGCGCGATCTCGATGTAGTCCGAGGGCCCGCGCGGGCCCTCGCACAGCGCGGCGAAATCGAACCAGGCGATGCTCTTGCCGCGGCCGCGGACCGGAATCTTGCGGCCCTCGATCTCGATGTTGCCGGGCTTGGCCGGTTGGCCGCCGCTCAGTTCGCTCCAGCGCGTGGCCAGCCAGTCGTCGCTGTCGGCGGCCAACGGTGCGCGGTACACCGGCGAGCGGGTCAGCGCGCGCATGCGGTAGTCCTCGGTACCTTCGGCGTACAGCTCCACGCAGAAGCGCTGCAGCAGGCCGATGGCCGGCAGGAAGCTCTCGCGCTGCAGGCCGTTGAGGTACAGGTTCTCCACCGCGGTGTTGGAGGTGGTGACCAGGGTCACGCCTTCGGCGAACAGGCGCTCCAGCAGCCGCGCCAGCAGCATCGCATCACCGATGTCGGTGACGAAGAACTCGTCCAGCACCAGCACGCGCAGGTTGCTGCGCCACTCCTGGGCGATCTTCGCCAGCGGGTCGCTCTGCCCCTGGTGATCGCGCAGGCGCTCGTGGACGCTGCGCATGAAGCGGTGGAAATGCGTGCGGTACTTCTGCTTGATCGGCAGCCCGTCGTAGAACAGGTCGACCAGGAAGGTCTTGCCGCGGCCGACGCCGCCCCAGAAGTACAGGCCCTTCACCGGCTCGGGCTTCTTCCAGAACGCGGACAGGCGGTCCAGCCAACCGTCCTCGGCACTGTCCAGCAGGCCCAGGTGGATGCGGTCCAGCTCGGCCAGCGCTGCATGCTGGGCCGGGTCGTCCTGCCAGTCACCACGGGCGACCCCTTCCGCGTACCGCTGCGACGGGGTCAACTCGGTTGCACTCATGCCGCCGCGCCCAACCAATGCTTCACGCCGTGGGTCAGTGCGCCGCGCAGGTCGATCAGCTTGCGGTGGAAGAAGTGGCTGGTCTCGGGCATGCGCACCAGCTCATGCGGGAACTCCAGCGCGTCCAGCCACTGGTAGACAGCCTGCGGGTCGACGATCTCGTCCTGCTCGCCCTGGATCACCAGCCAGCGCGCCGGCGGTACGATGCCGTCGAAGTCCCAGCGGCCGGCCGGTGGCGCGATCGAGATCAGCGCTTCCGGCTGCAGCGCGGCAGCGGCCTTCAGCGACACGAACGAACCGAAGCTGAAACCGGCCAGCCACAGCCGGTCGTGCGGGCGCTGGCTGCGCACCCAGGCGGCGACCGCCTTCAGGTCATCCTGCTCGCCCACGCCGTGGTCGAACTCACCGGCCGACGCGCCAACACTGCGGAAGTTGAAGCGCACCGTAGCGATGCCCAGCTCGCGCAGGGTGGTGGCGGTCATGGTGACCACCTTGTTGTGCAGGGTGCCGCCTTCGGTGGACAGCGGATGGCAGACGATGGCCACGATCGGCTGCACCGGCGCGTCGGCCTTGGGCAGGTCGACGACCACTTCCAGCGGGCCGGCCGGGCCATCCAGTTGGAGACAGGCGGTTTCGCCGGGGGCGACGGGGAACGAGGGCTTGTGCATGGCACCATGATACCGTCCCCCGCCCCTGCCCTGTGCCCGCCCCATGCTCTACCTGTCTTTGGCCGTGATCTGCAGCGTGCTGGTTTCGGTGGTGTTGAAGGTGGCTGGACGCCGCCAGCTGGATGTCGCGCAGATGGTCACCTGGAACTATCTGGTGGCGGCAACGCTCACCGCCGCGGTGCTGCAGCCGCCGCTGGATGCGCTGCGCGCGCCACATGCCCCGTGGCTGTCCTTGCTGGCGCTGGCGGTGGTGCTGCCCTCGATCTTCCTGGTGCTGGGCCGCGCGGTGGCGGTGGCCGGCATCGTCCGCAGCGATGTGGCACAGCGCTTGTCACTGCTGCTGTCACTGGCTGCCGCGTTCCTGTTCTTCGGCCAGACCGCGACGCCGTGGAAGCTGGCCGGGCTCGGCCTGGGCCTGCTGGCGATGGTGGCGATCAGCCTGCGCCCACGCGGACCGGCGGTGGCATCCTCACCCGGTGGCTGGGGCTGGCTGCTGGGGGTAT
The DNA here is from genome assembly GCF_055721025.1 of Stenotrophomonas sp. X. Taxonomy (NCBI): domain Bacteria; kingdom Pseudomonadati; phylum Pseudomonadota; class Gammaproteobacteria; order Lysobacterales; family Lysobacteraceae; genus Stenotrophomonas; species Stenotrophomonas sp. X. Next base: position 208,312 of record NZ_CM146756.1, on the reverse strand, counting down.
GGGCCGGGTTTGCGGTGGTGGACGTGCTGCTCAAGCAGGTGGCGCTGTCCGGCACGCCGTCGATGGCGGCGGTGCTGGCCAGCTTCAGCGTGGCCTTCGTGCTGATGCTGGCCCTGCAGCTGTGGCGGCATGCGCGTGGCCGCAGCCGGCTGGCCTGGCGGAACCTGGGCGCAGGCGCGCTGCTGGGCCTGCTCAATGGCGGCAACATCCTGTTCTATGTGCATGCGCACCAGTCGATGCCGGACAACCCGGCCACCGTGTTCGCCGGCATGAACATCGGCGTGGTGGTGCTGGGTGCACTGGTGGGCGTGTTTGCCTTCGGCGAGGCCACCACGAAGTGGAACCGTGCCGGTTTGGCGCTGGCGGTGCTGGCGATCGGACTGATCGCCTGGGGGTGAGCATTGGTCGCGGCGGGCCATTTCCGCGCCCGCGGAGGGATGTCACTTTTCTTTTCGCGCGAAAAGAAAAGTGACCAAAAGAAACGCGCCGCCAGCCGCGAGCCGGTGCTGTGCACCGGTACCCTGCGCTTCTCGGCTCGCTTGAAGGCGGACTGGAAGATAAAAAGCAACAGCAGCATCCGTGCCGATCAAGGTCGCTCCCAGAGCAGATCCCCGGCGAACCCTATCTGTCGAAACCCAGCAGCAGCGGGTCGTGGTCGGAACTGCGCCACGGGCCCTGCACGTTGCGGCCCTGATAACCGCTGGCGTCCTGCTCATCGGCATTGCTGTGCCATTCGGCGGCACCGCGCAGGCGCCTGGCCATGCCCGGGCTCAGCAGCGCGTGGTCGAGGCGGCCGGTGTAGCCGTTGTAGACGTAGCTGTAGGGATGCTCGGCCTTGGCGACCTTGAACGCGTCCTGCCAGCCCAGGTCGTGCAGGGTGCGGATCGGGTCTTCCATCGCGTAGGCATTGAAATCGCCGAGCAGCACCGCGTCCTTTGTACCGGTACCGGTCGGATCCGTCTGCAGCCAGGCATGCAGCTGCTGCGCCGAGGTCATGCGGGTGGCGTTCCAGCAGCCCTGGTTGTCGTTGCGATCGGCGTCGGCGCCGCTGGCGTCGCGGCAGCCCTTCGACTTGAAGTGATTGGCCACCACCACGAACGGCGCGCCCTGCTTGCCCTGGAAGGCCTGCGCCAGCGGCACGCGGCTGTGCTCGACGAATGGGCCGCCGGTCAACGTAGCCGGCGTGCCGACCGGCTGCAGGCGTGAGCTGCGGTAGATGATGCCGACCCGGATCGGGTTGTCGCCGGGGCCGTTGCCGGCATCGACGAAGCGCCAGTCGCCCTGCGCGCCGCGGTCACGGTTGAGCGCATCGACCAGTTCGGCGATGGCCGACTGCGGGCCGTAGCCGTCGTTCTCCAGCTCCATCAGCGCGGCGACGTCGGCGCCCAGCGCGTTGACCGTGGCGACCAGCTTGGCCACCTGCGCCTTGTGCTCGTCCAGCGTGCGGGCGCCGCGCAGGGTCGGGAAGCCGCCGCCCTGGCCATCACCGTTGAAGAAGTTCTCCAGATTGAAGGCGGCCACATGCAGGCTGCCCGGCACCGTCGGCACCGCCGGGCGCCTGAGTTCCGGCAGTTTCAGCACACCTTCGACCTGCAGGCGCGGATGGCCCTGCGCGTCCATGCGCACGATGCCCTGCACGTCGCGCAGCTGCATGCCGGTGCGCAGCACGGGGCTGCCCGGCAGGTACGCCACGCTGGCGGGGTCTCGGGCATCACTGCCATCTTCCAGCACCAGGCGGCGGCGCTGGTTGTCGGCCATCACCTGCTCATAGCCGGCAGTACCCGGCGCGGCCACTTCGGTCGGCTGCCAGAGGCGACCATCGAAGGCTACGGTGAGCTGGCCGAAGCGCTCCAGGCCGTCGGTACCGGCCAGGGTCAGCGGTGCGGCGATGCGCACCCGCTGACCATCCAGCGCGCGCCAGTCGGCCGGCGCGGCGGTCAGCACCACGGTGGCGCTGCTGCGCGCGGCGGGCGCCGCGACCGGCGCGACCTGCGGCTGGGCCTGGGCAAAGGCGCTGGCCGGCAGCAGCAGGGACAGGGCAAGGGCGAGGGAACGGCGGCGCATCGACGGGCGACTCCATGGAAGAGGCGCACAGACTAACCCTGAAATGCGAAACGCCGCCTGCGCAGCGGGGGCATATGAGCGATCAGGCCTCGGTGGGCAAAGCTTAGTAGGTGGTAGAGCCGAGCCCACGCTCGGCTGCGCTTGGCCACACCGTGCGCAGAGCAGCCGAGCGTGGGCTCGGCTCTACAGGAAGCGGCGCGTTGCGGCGGCTATTTCAGGTTGCCCAGCATCCAGTCCACGGTGGCATGGATCTGTTCTTCGGTCAGTGCCGGGTTGCCGCCCTTGGGCGGCATGATGCCGCCGTCGGGGCCGGTATAGCCCTCGATGGCGTGCTTGTAGAGCGTGTCCTTGCCCTGCGCGATGCGCTTGTCCCAGTGCGAATGGTCCAGCGTCGGTGCCATGCCCACGCCGGTGGTGTGGCAGGCGGTGCACAGGTTGTCGAAGATCACCTTGCCATCCTTGGTGCCGCCGTAGGCCACCTGCGACGCGGCCTTGGCCAGCGCGGCGGCCTTGGCGGCAGCCTGCGCGGCAGCGCCGGTGCTGCCGGCATAGACTGCACCGGTCGGCGAGATGCGCTGTTCGGTGCGTTTGGCCGCGGTCGGCGACACCTCGGGCGGAATCCGGGTGTGGATGTAGGCGGCAAGGAGGATGAGGCCGAGGGTGATGGTCGCCAGCAGCGCGATCACCATGGAGAAGCGTTTCAGGAACTCCAGATCGTAATTCCGCACTCTTCGTTACCCCTGGCTGATAGTCGTTGGACCACGGCTGAGCGACTGCGTGATGGGCCGAGTATAGAACGCACTTTGCGTGCGACAACAGGCGTCACTGCTGATGCGGCGCAGCATGCGGCCGTGGCCGCATGCGGGTAGCGCCGGGCCGTGCCCGGCGAGCGCGAAGCGCGGCAACAACGGTCGAGGATGGCAACAGCCGCCGGGCATGGCCCGGCGCTACCGGATTGCCGGGGCGCCGATCGCGCGCAGGCAGAAGCTGCAGATCGCATCCACCAGCGCGTCTTCGTCGCGGTGCGCTTCGCGGCTGGGTGCGGTCGGGCCGACCATCGCTTCGGTGAAGGCACCCACCAGGCAGGCGGCGGCCACATGCGCGTCCTGCGCAGGCAGCTCACCGGCCGCCACGCCCTCCTCCACCAGCCGCAGGAACACGTCGCCGAAGGCGCGACGACCGCGCATGCGCTCGGCTTCCACATCCGGGTCGACCGGTTCGACGATGAAGGCGTGCGCGAGCCCCGGCCCGGCCAGGGCACGGCGGACGAAGGCAGTGATCGCCAGCCGCAGCCGCTCGCTGGCCGCCTCCGGGCCACTGGCGATCCGCTCCATGATCGCGACCTCGTGGGCCACGGCGGCATTGAGCACTTCCACGAACAGCTCTGCCTTGGACGGGAAATGCCGGTAGATCAGGCCGGTGGACACCCCCGCCTGGGTTGCCACCGCAGTCACCGGGGCATTGCGCCAGCCGCCAGTGGCGACCAGCGCGCGGGTGGCCAGCAGGATCCGTTCACGGGCGCCCGCCAGGCGTTCTTCCATCAATGCAGAGCGTTTATAGGCCATGTTCTGATTCTAGTTTCAATTTTTGAATTCGTATTCACTTCTTACCCGAACCCCGCTACGCTGGGGCCATCGCCCGTGTGGGTGACGGTCCTGCAGACCGCCGCCCACTCCCCCGCCGGGTGCGTCCATTCCTGCCATCCCGCCGTGGAGCCACCACAATGCACGTGCCATCCCTGAACTTCGATCTTGGCGAAGACATCGACCTGCTGCGCCAGAGCGTGGCCCATTTTGCCGCCGCCGAGGTCGCGCAGCTGGCCGCCGAGGCCGATGCCAGCAACCAGTTCCCGCTGGCGCTGTGGCCGAAGCTGGGCGAACAGGGCCTGCTCGGCCTCACCGTGGAAGAAGCATACGGTGGCACCGGCATGGGCTACCTGGCCCACGTGGTGGCGATGGAAGAGATCTCGCGCGCTTCGGGGGGCATCGGCCTGTCCTATGGTGCGCACTCCAACCTGTGCGTGAACCAGCTGCGCAAGAACGGCAACGAGGAACAGAAGCAGCGCTTCCTGCCCGGCCTGTGCGATGGCAGCCTGGTCGGCGCGCTGGCGATGAGCGAGCCGGGCGCCGGTTCGGACGTGGTGTCGATGAAGCTGCGCGCCGACAAGCGCGGCGACCGCTACGTGCTCAACGGCAACAAGATGTGGATCACCAACGGCCCGGATGCCGACGTGCTGGTGGTCTATGCCAAGACCGACATGGAGGCCGGCGCCAAGGGCATCACTGCCTTCCTGGTCGAGAAGGGCATGAAGGGCTTTTCCACCGCGCAGAAGCTGGACAAGCTGGGCATGCGTTCTTCGCCCACCTGCGAGCTGGTGTTCCAGGATTGCGAGATTCCTGAAGAGAACGTGCTGGGCCAGGTTGGCGGTGGCGTGCGCGTGCTGATGTCCGGCCTGGACTACGAGCGCGTGGTGCTGTCCGGTGGCCCGCTGGGCCTGATGGCCGCGGCCATGGACGTGGTGATGCCGTATGTGCACGAGCGCCACCAGTTCGGCGAGCCGATCGGCAGCTTCCAGCTGATCCAGGCCAAGATCGCCGACATGTACGTGGGCCTGGGTGCCTGCCGCGCGTATGTCTATGCCGTGGCACGCGCCTGCGACCAGGGCCGCACCACCCGCCAGGACGCCGCCGGTGCCATCCTGTACGCCGCCGAGAAGGCCACCTGGCTGACTGGCCAGGCGATCCAGATCCTCGGCGGCAACGGCTACATCAACGAATACCCGACCGGCCGCTTGTGGCGCGATGCCAAGCTGTATGAGATCGGCGCCGGCACGTCCGAGATCCGCCGCATGCTGATCGGCCGCGAACTGTTCCAGCGCACCCTGTAAGGCCACCGCGATGACCGTATTGAGCACCCAGCTGCAACCGGGCAGCGAAACGTTTGAAAGCAACCGCGCGGCCATGCAGGCCGTGGTCGACGACCTGCATGCCACCCTCGCCCGCACCGCGCTGGGTGGCAGCGAAGCCGCACGCGCCAAGCACACCGCGCGCGGCAAGCTGCTGGTGCGCGACCGCATCAACGCCCTGCTCGACCCCGGCAGCGCGTTCCTGGAAATCGCGCCGCTGGCCGCGCACGGCATGTACGAAGACGCCGTGCCGGCCGCTGGCGTAGTGGCCGGCATCGGCCGCGTGAGCGGCGTGGAATGCGTGATCGTGGCCAACGATGCCACGGTCAAGGGCGGCACCTACTACCCGATGACGGTGAAGAAGCACCTGCGCGCGCAGGAGATCGCCGAGCAGAACCACCTGCCGTGCATCTACCTGGTCGATTCCGGTGGCGCGTTCCTGCCGCTGCAGGACGAAGTCTTTCCCGACCGCGACCATTTCGGCCGCATCTTCTACAACCAGGCCAACCTGTCGGCGCAGGGCATTCCGCAGATCGCCTGCGTGATGGGCAGCTGCACCGCTGGTGGTGCCTATGTGCCCGCGATGAGCGACGAGACGGTGATCGTGCGCGAGCAGGGCACGATCTTCCTCGGCGGCCCGCCGCTGGTGAAGGCGGCCACCGGTGAAGTGGTGACGGCCGAGGAACTGGGCGGTGCCGATGTGCACACGCGCATCTCCGGCGTGGCCGACCACATGGCCGACAACGACCTGCAGGCGCTGGCACGGGTGCGCGCGATCATCGCCCAGCTCAACTGGCGCAAGCCGGAACCGGCGATGGCGGTGCAGGCCAGCGAAGAGCCGCTGCTGCCAGCGCACGAACTGTACGGCGTGATCCCGGCCGATACGCGCAAGCCCTACGACGTACGCGAAGTGATCGCGCGACTGGTGGACGGCTCGCGCTTCGACGAATTCAAGCCGCGCTACGGCGCAACGCTGGTCACCGGCTTCGCCCATCTGAACGGCTACCCGATCGGCATCATCGCCAACAACGGCATCCTGTTCTCCGAGTCGGCACTGAAGGGCGCGCACTTCATCGAGCTGTGCACCCAGCGCAACATCCCGCTGGTGTTCCTGCAGAACATCACCGGCTTCATGGTCGGCCGCAAGTACGAACAGGGCGGCATCGCCAAGGACGGGGCCAAGCTGGTGATGGCGGTGGCCTGCGCCAAGGTACCCAAGTTCACCGTGGTGATCGGTGGCTCGTTCGGTGCGGGCAACTACGGCATGTGCGGCCGCGCCTATTCGCCCAACTTCCTGTGGATGTGGCCGAACGCGCGCATCGGCGTGATGGGTGGCGAACAGGCCGCCAGCGTGCTGGCCACGGTCAAGCGCGATGGCATCGAGGCCAAGGGCGGCCAGTGGCCGGCAGCGGAGGAAGACGCGTTCAAGGCGCCGATCCGCGACCAGTTCGAGCAGCAGGGCCACCCGTACTACGCCAGCGCGCGCCTGTGGGACGACGGCGTGATCGATCCGGCCGACACCCGCCGGGTGCTGGCGCTGGCGCTGTCGGCCAGCCTCAACGCCGCCCCGCAGCAGACGCGCTTCGGCGTGTTCCGCATGTAACCCGTGCCATGACCGAGCCTGTTGCCATGTTCACCAAAGTCCTGATCGCCAACCGCGGCGAAATCGCCTGCCGCGTCATCGCCACCTGCCGCCGCCTCGGCATCGCCACCGTGGCGGTGTATTCCGATGCCGACCGCAATGCACGCCACGTACGCCTGGCCGACGAGGCCATCCACATCGGCCCGGCCGCCGCGCGTGAGAGCTACCTGCGCGGCGACGCCCTGCTCGACGCCGCACGCCTGACCGGCGCGCAGGCGATCCACCCCGGTTACGGCTTCCTGTCCGAGAATGCCGACTTCGCCGATGCCTGCGCCGCCGCCGGCGTCACCTTCATCGGGCCGCCGGCCAGCGCGATCCGCGCGATGGGTGACAAGAGCGCGGCCAAGGCGTTGATGGCCAAGGCCGGTGTGCCACTGACGCCGGGCTACCACGGCGACCAGCAGGAGCCGGCGTTCCTGCGCGCGCAGGCCGATGCCATCGGCTACCCGGTACTGATCAAGGCCAGCGCCGGTGGCGGTGGCAAGGGCATGCGCAAGGTCGAACGCAGCGAGGACTTCGTCGATGCACTGGCCAGCTGCCAGCGCGAGGCCGCCTCGGCATTCGGCAACGACCATGTGCTGGTCGAGAAGTACGTCGAGCGCCCGCGCCATATCGAGATCCAGGTGTTCGGCGACAGCCACGGTGATGCGGTCTACCTGTTCGAGCGCGACTGCTCGGTGCAGCGCCGCCACCAGAAGGTGCTGGAAGAAGCGCCCGCCCCGGGCATGAGCCCCGAACGTCGTGCGGCGATGGGCAAGGCCGCGGTCGATGCCGCGCGCGCGGTGGGCTACGTCGGTGCCGGAACGGTGGAGTTCATCGCCGGCCCTGACGGCGATTTCTACTTCATGGAAATGAACACCCGCCTGCAGGTCGAGCATCCGGTCACCGAGTACATCACCGGCACCGACCTGGTGGAGTGGCAGCTGCGCGTAGCCTCGGGCCAGCCGCTGCCGCTGCGCCAGGAGCAGCTGGCGATCCACGGCCACGCCATCGAGGCGCGGCTGTATGCCGAAGACGCCGACCGTGGTTTCCTGCCGTCCACCGGCCTCCTGCGCCGCCTGCGCCTGCCGGCGCCGTCGACTCATGTGCGCGTGGATACCGGTGTCGAGGAAGGCGACAGCATCACGCCGTACTACGATCCCATGATTGCCAAGCTGATCGTCTGGGACGTGGACCGCGACGCCGCGCTGCGCCGCATGAGCCAGGCCCTGGCCGACTGCCAGGTGGTGGGCGTGACCACCAATGCCGGTTTCCTGCGCCGCCTGGTGAACACCGATTCGTTTACCCACGCCAAGCTGGATACCGCGCTGATCGAGCGCGAGCAGGCCGCATTGGGCCGGGTGGGTGACAGCGATGATGCGCTGTGGCTGCTGGCGGCGGTGGCCGCCGTGGCCACTACTGCAGGTGCAGCCAGCGACCCGCGCGACCCGCATTCGCCGTGGCAGGCGCAGGACGGCTGGCGCCTTGGCGCGCCCGCGCCGCGCGTGCTGCCGCTGCAGCAGGGCGAATGCCGGCACACGCTGAAGGTGTGGGCGCAGGCCGATGGCTGGCGCGTGCAGTGCGATGACGCGGCACCCGTGCAGGTGATCGGCACCGCCGATGTGCGTGGGCTGGCGGTACAGCTGGGCGGGCGCCGCTGGACACTGCAGCTGCTGCGCGAGGGTGACCAGCTGTACCTGTTCGGCACCGACGGCCAGCACCGTTTCACTCTGCATGATCCGGTGAGCGAATCGGACCACGCCGTGGCCGATGCCGGCAGCCTGCTGGCACCGATGCCCGGGAAGATCGTGGCCACGCTGGTCGCCGCCGGTACCGAGGTCAAGCGCGGCACGCCGCTGGTGGTGCTGGAAGCAATGAAGATGGAGCACACCCTGCAGGCGCCGGCCGACGGCACGGTGAAGGGCTACCGCGCCAAGGCCGGTGACCAGGTCAACGACGGCGCGGTGCTGGTGGACTTCGAAGCGGCGTGAACGCCGGGGCGACGGTCGCTCAGCGGTCGTCGCCCGCCGTCACCCGGCCAGCGGGATCGAATTCGGCCGTGTCCAATGTGGCACTGCGCCAGCCCAGGCCGCAGATGGCCATCGCGCTCTGGCCGATGCCATCGAAGCCGAACGCGCGATCGACATCGGCATCGTTGATGGCTGCGGTGACGAAGGCGGCCAGGCCGCGCTCGGTCGCGCACAGGTACAGCAGCTGCGAGATGTGGCCGACATCCAGCGTCACCGCACGATGCGCCTTGGCGTGGTTGCGGTACTTCCAGAAGCAGCGGTCATAGCGCGGCGCCAGCACCAGCAGCGCCGGCGCATCGGCGAACCACGCCTGCCCGGACAGCATCCGCCGCGCCAGCGCCGGCAGTGCCTGCGGCGGTGGCGAGGGCAGCGGCAGCACGGCGTGCTGCACCGGGTGGTAGTGGTACAGGCCCGGTGCCAGTCCTTCCACGTTCTGCACCAGCAGGAAGCCTTCGGTGGGATGCAGGCCGCCACCGGAAGGCACGTTCTTCTTCAGGAACTCGGTATCGCGCTCGACCTTCTGCACCGCGTGCGCCATCAGCGTGCGTTGCAGCACCTGGGCCAGCAACGGCAGCGGCAGCGCGCGCTGCGGGTCGAAATTGCGGCAGGTGGTGCGGCGCGCCAGCAGTGCGTCGAACGCGGCCTCTTCGCTGCGCGGCAGCGGCTGGTAGTCGCCCTGCATGGGCTGCACCACCGGCGGCGGCGGCCCGAGGCGCTGGCGCAGGCCGGCAGCGGTGTCCAACCCCTGCCGGCGCATGTCCTCCACGCTGTCCACGGCCTGCCAGCGTGCATGGCGATGGGCCAGTGCAGCCAGCGGCCACCACTGGCTGCGCCGCAGCGCCTCGTCGCGCAGCTGGTGCCCCACCTCGCTCGGCGGGTCGGTCAGCAGCAGGCCCTGCTCGACCAGGCGGGCCAGCATCGCCGGGGAGGCATCGGCGGGCGGTTCGCTCCAGCGGTGCGCGCTGAGCTCGCCCAGCAGCTGGCGCTCCTCGGCATCCACCGGCAGTGGCTGGTCCAGATGCGCGGCCAGCGCCACCCAGCTGATCTGGCTGTCCATCTCGGCGTGGCCGGCCAGCATCGCGCGCAGGTCCAGGGTGACCGCCTCGCGGGGCTCGAACATCAGGCTGGCGCAGCGGCGCAGGCGCATGGGTTTCCTTCCTTCTGCCGCACAACCGGCATAGCAGCAACGACCGCGGCGCGGCCAACTTTAGCGATGTGCACAGCGCGGCCCTCAATGGCAGGCTGTCGCGGCCGATACGAGACACTCCACCTACGGACGATCCCCATGAGCACCCATCCCCGCCTTTCCGCCGCAGACGCCAGCCTCCTGCTGGACCACCTGATCGGCAATGACGACTTCCGCAGCCACTTCACCGCGTCGCCTGCCAAGGCGCTGGCCTCGATCGGGCTGGACGGTGCCGTTGGCGAGAACGACTGCATGAAGATCGGCACCCTGGCCTCGGTCGAAGAGCTGAGCCAGGTGCGTGACGGGCTGCAGGCCCACCTGTCCGGGTCGGTGGCGGCCATGACCGTGGTGTTCTGCTTCGAAGCCGGCAAGGTCGGCGAGCGCATCGACGGTTGACCCGCCATCAGGGCGCGCCGGCCGTGACCGGCGATGCCCACGTGGACACGTCATGCACGTTCAGCGGTTGCCACACCTGCAGGGCGGTGACCTCGGCAATGGCCTGGCCGCGATGCTGGGCCAGCCAGGCCTGCTGGCGGCGTACCGCGGCTTCATTGCCCTGCGCTCGCAGCGCGAGCAGCAGCACGACGTGCGCCTGCACCGGCTCGCTGCCATCGAGCATCGGCTCGATCAGGGTGCGGGCAGCCTCGGGCCGCTGCATCTGCAGTTCGTCCATGGCGCTGACGATGCGCAGCCAGCGGTCCGCGACCGGACTGCGCAGGCTGCGCAGCAGGGGCCGCTGCTCGTCCAGCCAGCGCCTGGCCAGTTCGAACTGGCCCTGCCGCTGCGCCAGGTGGACCAGTGCCAGCCATTGCAGGCCACGGGCATGCAGCATGGGATCATCACGCTCCTGCAGCATCGGCTGCAGCAGCGCCGCAATGGCCTGCAGCCCGGCACGGTCAGCGCTCGGGCACAGCGCCGCCACGCTGGCGTGCTGCAGGCGCTGCTGCACCTGCAGGTCGATCAGCGTCGGCGCCGCTGCATCTTCGCGTATCGCCTGCTGCATGGCCGCGCAATCGCGCTGCGCAGCAGCCAGCAACAACTGCGCACGCAGCTTCATCCGCTCCTGCAGGCCATCACTGGCGTGGATCTGCGGCAACAGCTGCGCGGCCTTCGCGTACTGTCCCTGCGCCACCAGCACATCCACGCCGGTCTCATCGGCATCATCGCGACCGCGCAGGACCTGCGCCTGGGCCAGCGTTTCGGCAGCGAGCTGCGGTTGGTTGGCAGCGATCTGTATCCGCACCAGATGGACCAGCGGATACAGCCGCAGCGGATCCTGCGGTACTGCGGCCGCACGCGCATAGGGTTCGGCCTCGCTGAACTGGTTGGCCTGCAGCAGGTACCAGGACGTGTTGGACAGCCCCGCGAACGAATCCGGATAGACCTTGGCCAACGTGCGCCATTGCTCCAGCGCCCAACCACCCGGCTCCAGCTCGGCCATCCAGGCCTTCAGGTACAGCCGCTCGCGTGGCGGCAGCCGATCCTGCAGGTCCAGCGCATGCTGCATGGCTTCGCGTGCACGCCGCCCTTCCTCGACGCGCGCATGCAGTTTGGCCACGCCCATGTAGGCCAGGGCGAAACCGGGATCGATATCGATCGCCGCCTGGTACAGGTTGCGCGCCTCCTCGAAGCGACGCTGGCCCAGTGCACTCTCCGCCAGCGCGAATGCTCGCAGTGCGCGCAGGTCCTGGGTCGATGCCCGCGGCAGCGGCAACGACTGTTCCAGGCTCGCCACCGATTCGCCCAGTCCGCGACGCAGGCGCCCGACCACGTCGTCCACCGCGAACACCATCTGGTCGGATCGATCCACGGTGGCGGTGAACGTCTGGATCACCTGGCCGCTGCCGGGTGCGGCGACATCGATAGCCAGCTCGTAGCCACCGATCTTCTGCCGCACCGTCGGCAGCAGCACGGCGCGCGCGCCTTCCCGCACCGCCACGTTGGCCGCGGTATCGCGGCTGAGCCGGGTATCGCCCGAGAGCCGCGCCATTTCCAGGCTTTCGCGGATCTTGCCCTCCGACAGCACGTTCACGTAGCGCGATTGCTCCAGCGCGATCCGGATCGCGTGCCGCATCGAGTCGTCGAAGATCGGGTCGCCGGTGAGGTTGTCGACATCACCGAGCACCACCCAGTCGCGCTCGGCGAACGCGATCGCCGGTTCCGGCCGCAGCAGCAGCCAGCCGCCCAGCACCGCCACCGCCAGCACCAGGCCTTCGGCGGCCAGCACCAGCGGCTGCCGCCACAACGGCAGGTCGCGGCGGGCCTTGGCATTGGCACGCGGCATGCGCAGCGGTGCGGAGCCGATCTCGCCCACTTCGATCACTTCCTGTACCACCGGCACGCCCTTGAAGCGCCAGCGCCCGTGTGACTTCCACAACAGGCGCGTGCCGCGCTCGCCCAACGCATCGGTGGCACGGCGGGTCAGCGATTCGGCTACCGCCGACAACAGGATCTGGCCGGGCCGGGCCAGCATCATCAGGCGCGCCGCCATCGGCTTGGCCAGGCCTTCCACTTCCATCGACTTGGCGCCGGCGCGGACCGCCTCGGCACTGTTTTCCCAGGTCAGCACGTCGCCCACATGCAGGCCGGCACGCGCGCGCAGTTCAATCGCACGCTGCTGGCCCAGCGCATGCAGTTCACGCTGGTAGTCCAGGGCGAAGCCCAGGGCATCGATGGCGCGCTCGAACAGCATGAACAGGCCGTCCGAACGATCGATCAGCTGGCCATTCCAGCGGTGCTGCAGCACCAGCACCAGGCGGTCGTGTTCCTGGAACAGGCTCGCCGCCGCCACGTCGCCGATCCGCTCGACCAGCTGCAGCGAATCACACAGATCAGTGAACAGCAGGGCGCGTAGCTGTGGGCTATGCGGGGCTGACGTTCCGTTGTCGCCATTCATCGCCTGCATCTCCCTATTGGCCGTCCGGATCATCCACCCAGCGCAGGCAGTTGCCGCCATCACGCTTGGCCCGGTACAGCGCCCGATCGGCGCTGGCATACCACTCACTCCAGCCCGCGTCGGCATCCAACAGGCTGGCTCCGATGCTGACCAGGCTTACATGCGGCGTGCCGTGACTGCGCTCGAGCAGGCCGTGCACCGCGCTGAGGATGAACTCGGCAGCATGCTGCACGATCTCGCGGTTGCCACGGCGCAGCATCAGGCAGAACTCATCGCCGCCAAGCCGGCAGGCCAGATCCTGTTCGCCAGCCATCGAGCGCAGGATGTTGCCCATGCTCTGCAGCACGCGGTCGCCGGCCTGGTGGCCGTGGCGGTCGTTGATCTGCTTGAAGCGGTCGCAGTCGATCAGCAGCAGCGCCTGTGGCGGCCCCTCGGCACGCTCGCGGCACTCCTGCAGGTACAGGGTGAGGCCACGGCGGTTGTGCAGGCCGGTCAGTTCATCGGTACGCACCAGCTCGCGGGTGTGGGTCAGCTGGTGGGTGGTGATGTAGAGGTTGTCCAGCGCGGTTTCCAGATCGTGGTTGCGCCGGCGCAGCTGGCTGATCAGGGCCTGTTCGTTGGCCAGCACGCGCATGATCGTGCGGCGCAGGAAATAGGCCACCAGGCCCGGATTGGATTCGACCAGCCGGTGGAAATCAGCCGGCCCCAGTTCCAGCACATCGCAGTCGACCAGCGCGCGCGCGCTCGCGCTGCGCAGGTGGTCGCCGACCAGCAGGCCCAGTTCTCCGAAGAACTCGTGCTGCCCGAGCGTCTTGATCACCAGGTCCTCGCCGAAGTCCAGTTCGATCTGGCCTTCGAGGATCACATACATGCGCTCGCCGCGGTGGCCACGCTGGAACAGCCACTGTCCGGCACGGAGCTTGCATGCGCGGGCGAATCTGGCAAACAATGCCACCTCAGCATCTGACAACAGCGCGTGCACGATCTCGGCCATCGCCACCCGGGCGATACCTGTCGTCACATCACTGTTCTCGGCCGCACCCCTGCCGGTCATTCCCTGCACCCGCCGCCAGCGTCCCCTGGTGAGCCGCGGAGCATAGCACCGCTTTAAAGTGTGCGCCCTATCTCACTTTGACCCTTCTGCCGATCTTGATTGATGTGAAGATCGGTGGTGGCCCGTTCTGGTCACGGGTGTCCGGGCAAAACCCCTGCTGGATCAATCCGATGCCGGGTTTCACAGGGTTTCGGCCAAGTTGCCGGGACCCGGGGTGCGCCTGATTGACGCTGGCTGCGCGCTGCCCCCTTGCATCGATACAACAACGCCGGCAGGTCCCCCGACCGGCCGGCGTTGCCTGGCCCTTCCCTGGCCACCCTGATCACCCGGTGCCCGGTAGTGCCAGCCGCTGGCCGGCAACTGCATGGGCTTCGGAAACATCGATGGGTTGCCGGCCAGCGGCCGGCACTACCGGATCACGCGGCGCGTTCGCTGCGCCCGCCATGGAACTGCTCTTCCTCGGTCGAGCCGGTCAGCGCGGTGGTCGACGACTGGCCCTGCTGAATCGCCTGGGTCACCGCATCGAAATAGCCGGTACCGACCTCACGCTGGTGCTTGACCGCAGTGAAACCGCGCTCGGCCGCTTCGAACTCGGCTTCCTGCAGTTCCACGAACGCGCTCATCTGGCGGCGTGCGTAGCCGTGGGCCAGGTTGAACATGCCGTAGTTCAGCGCATGGAATCCGGCCAGGGTGATGAACTGGAACTTGTAGCCGTAGCTGCCCAGTTCGCGCTGGAACTTCGCAATCGTGGCGTCATCCAGGTTCTTCTTCCAGTTGAAGCTGGGCGAGCAGTTGTAGGCCAGCAGCTTGCCCGGGAACTTCGCATGGATCGCCTCGGCGAACTTGCGCGCGAATTCCAGGTCCGGCTTGCCGGTCTCGCACCACACCAGGTCGGCGTAGGGCGCGTAGGCCAGGCCACGGCTGATCGCCTGGTCCAGGCCGTTGCGGGTCTTGTAGAAGCCTTCGACGGTGCGCTCACCGGTGGTGAACGGCTTGTCGTTGCCGTCGATGTCACTGGTCAGCAGATCCGCAGCTTCGGCATCGGTGCGCGCGACCAGCAGGGTCGGCACGCCCATCACGTCGGCGGCCAGGCGTGCGGCGTTGAGCTTCTCGATCGCCTCGCGGGTCGGCACCAGCACCTTGCCGCCCATGTGCCCGCACTTCTTCACCGAGGCCAGCTGGTCCTCGAAGTGCACGCCGGCGGCGCCGGCCTCGATCATCGCCTTCATCAGTTCAAAGGCGTTGAGCACGCCGCCGAAGCCGGCCTCGGCATCGGCCACGATCGGCTGCAGGAAGTCGATGTCATCCTTGCCTTCGGCGTGATGCAGCTGGTCGGCGCGCAGCAGCGTGTTGTTGATGCGCTTGACCACCGCCGGCACCGAATCAGCCGGGTACAGCGACTGGTCCGGATACATCTGCCCGGCCAGATTGGCGTCGGCCGCCACCTGCCAACCGGACAGGTAGATCGCCTTCAGGCCGGCCTTGACCTGCTGCATGGCCTGATTGCCGGTCAGTGCACCCAGCGCGTTGACGAACTCGCGCTCGTGCAGTGACGCCCACAGCTTCTCGGCGCCCAGGCGGGCCAGCGAATGCTCGATGTGGACGGTGCCGCGCAGGCGCACCACGTCGGCGGCGCTGTAGTTGCGCTGGATGCCTTCCCAACGCGGGTGGGTATCCCAGTCGTGCTGGATCTGTTCGGCAGTGGGCAGCTTGCTCATGTCTTTCTCCAGTTCGGTTCGTGCGTGCAGCGGGGAGGGAAACGGCGGGTTTGCGGGCAGTCGGTCAATCGATGCGCGCGTAAGCCGGCAGGGTCAGGAAATCGGTCAGTTCGTCGCTGCGGCTCAGTTCGCCGAGCAGGGCGATGGCCTCGCTGATGCGCGCGCCACCGGGCAGCGCGGCGGTATCGCCCAGCCGTGCCGGCAGCTGCGAGAGAGTGGAATCCAGCAGGGCCAGGTCGATCGCGGTGCCATCGTCCAGCTGCTGGCCCGGCGTATGCAGCCACTGCCACAGTTGGCTGCGGCTGATCTCGGCGGTGGCCGCGTCCTCCATCAGGTGATGGATCGGCACACAGCCGTTGCCATCCAGCCAGGCGGCCAGGTAGCGCACGCAGACTTCCACGTTGCCTTCGAAACCGGCGCGGGTGATGGTGCCCGGCGGCCGCGCGATCAGTTCGTCGCGGCCGACGCGCACATCCTGGCGCAGCACGCTGTGCTGGTTCGCACCGGGCATGTGCTCGTCGAAGATCGCCATCGCCACCGGAATCAGCGCCGGGTGCGCGACCCAGGTGCCGTCGTGGCCGGCGCTGACTTCACGCAGCTTGTCGGCGCGCACGCGGGCCATCGCCTGCTCGTTGGCAGCGGCATCGTTGTTGATCGGGATCTGCGCGGCCATGCCGCCCATCGCATGCGCACCGCGACGGTGGCAGGTCTGGATCAGCAGTTCCGAATACGCCTTCAGGAATGGCTGGGTCATGGTCACCTGACCGCGTTCGGGCAGCACGCGGTCGGCGTGGCGGCGGAAGGTCTTCAGGTACGAGAAGATGTAATCCCAGCGCCCGCAGTTCAGGCCGACGATGCGGTCACGCAGTGCGTGCAGGATCTCGTCCATCTCGAACACCGCCGGCAGCGTTTCGATCAGCACGGTCACCTTGATCTGGCCGTACGGCAGGCCGAGCATCCCTTCGATGTGCGACAGCGCGGTTTCCCACAGCGCCGCCTCTTCCATGCTCTGCAGCTTGGGCAGGTAGAAGTAAGGGCCACGATCCTTCGCCTGCAGGGTGCGGGCGTTGTGGAAGGCGAACACCGCCGCGTCGAACAGGCCACCGGCAATGAACTGGCCATCGATGCGCACGTGCTTCTCGTCCAGGTGCCAGCCACGCGGGCGCACGATCAGCACCGCCTGCTCGTCGTACGGGCGCAGCGTGTAGTGCTTGCCATTGGGGGCGGTGTATTCCAAGTCGCCACGCACCGCGGCGGCCAGCGACTGCTGTCCGGCCAGCAGGTTGCGCCAGGTCGGCGAGGTCGAATCCTCGAAGTCGGCCATGAACACCTTGGCGCCGGAGTTCAGCGCGTTGATGACCATCTTCGGGTCGGTCGGGCCGGTGATCTCGACGCGGCGGTCCTGCAGCGCGGCCGGCAGCGGCGCAACGCGCCAGTCGCCGCTGCGGATCGCAGTGGTGTCTTCACGGAAGTCCGGCAGGCCGCCCTGGTCGAAGAACGCCTGGCGTTCACGGCGGGCCTGCAGCCTCGCCTGCCGGCCCGGTTCCACCGCGCGGTGCAGCGACACCAGCAGGGCCAGCAGCGGCGCCGGCAGCACGGTGTCCTGGCCGGCCACGCGGGTCGCCAGGGCGATGCCGGGGGTGGCCTTGGTGGCGGGGGTGGGAACGGCGGAAGCGACGGCGGACATGAGGCGACTCCAGCGGTGGGGGAACGTCTCCACGGTGCCGCCGGGCCTCGGTATTTGGCAAAACAGTTTTTGCAATGTTTTACATAAGTTGTGCTAATACTCGTTACACGATGAGCACACGCACCGCGCCAAGTCCGCGTTTTTCCTACAAATCCGACCGGCTGAAGCCGCTGCGCGCGTTCTGCCAGACCGTGCGCCTGGGCTCGGTCTCACGGGCGGCTGAGGCACTTTTCGTCAGCCAGCCGGCCATCAGCCTGCAGTTGCAGGCGTTGGAACGGGAGCTGGGGGTGCCATTGTTCGAGCGCAGCGGGCGGCGCCTGGTGCCCAGCCGCGAGGGCCAGCTGCTGTACGAGATGGCACAGCCGCTGGTGGAGAACCTGGACGGGCTGGAGGCGCGCTTCCGCGACAAGGTGCGCGGCCTGGACGCGGGCGAGCTCAACATCGCCGCCAACAGTTCGACCATCCTGTACCTGCTGCCGAAGATCGTCGAACGCTTCCGCCTGCACCATCCGGACGTGCGCCTGACCCTGCACAACGCGATCAGCGCCGACGGCACCGACCTGCTGCGCGAGGATGCCGCCGACCTGGCGATCGGTTCGATGACCGATGTGCCGGCCGACCTGACCTACGCCCCGGCCTACCGCTTCGAGCAGGTGCTGATCGCACCGCACGATCATCCGCTGGCCAAGGGCGGCGAGCTGGAGTTGGCGGATATTGCGCGCTATCCGCTGGTGCTGCCGCCGAAGCGGCAGATCACCTACCGGCTGGTCGACCAGGTATTCCAGCGCCACCGTATCGCCTACACCGTGGCGCTGGAGGTGGGGGGCTGGGAAGTGATCAAGCAGTACGTGGCGATGGGCATGGGCATTTCCATCGTGCCGGCGCTGTGCCTGAACGAGGCCGACCACGAGCGGCTGGCGGCGCGGTCGATGAAGCGCTGGTTCCCCGAGCGCAGCTACGGGGTGATCGTGCGCCGGGGCAAGGCGTTGTCGGCGCAGGCGCGGGCGTTCATCGAGCTGATCCAGCCGGAGTTGTTCAGTCCGCGCGATTACGACCAGAGCGGGCATTCGGAGCGGTGAGGGGTGTTCTGGTTTGCAGGGCTGCCGCCCTGCACCCGCCGAAGCCAGATCAACGTCAACATCAAGAGCGGCATTCGGCGGGATGGCGAGGTGGGTCCGGTTGCGGGGGACGCTGCAAGTACGTCCCTGTAAGCTCGGTCGCGCCATCCATGGCGCTCACGCCCCGCAACCGGCCCCACCCCGCCTTCGACAGTTGGTCGCTGCTGTTGGTGGGTGCCGACCGTTGGTCGGCACGGGATCGGATCCCATCTCTGATTCATTTCCGGCTGACGATGAATAAACTGGCCTCCATGTCCATCGAACTCCGTCACCTGCGCTACTTCCTCGCCGTCGCCGATACGCTGCACTTCGGCCAGGCGGCGGAGCGGTTGGGCATGTCGCAGCCGCCGCTCAGCCAGCAGATCCGCCAGCTGGAGGAACTGATTGGCGCGCGCCTGTTCGTGCGCAGCCATCGCCGCGTGCAGCTGACGCCTGCGGGCGAGCTGCTGCAGGAACGTGCGCGCGCCATCGTGCAGCAGGTCGAAACGGCCGTGGACGAGGTGCAGCGTGCACAGCGCGGTGAGCAGGGTGAACTGCATATCGGTCTGACTCGCGCCACGCCACTGTCACCGCAGATTCCGCGTTCGATCCTGCGCTACCGTCAGCAGTACCCGCAGGTGCGGCTGCAGCTGAGCGAGATGAACACGTTGCAGCAGATCGACGCGCTGCTCGACGGTTCACTGGACGTGGGCATCATCCGCAAGCGCGCGCTGCCGCCGGAACTGGTGGCGCACAGCCTGTTCGTCGACCCGCTGGCGCTGATCGTGCACGCCGACCACCCTGCCCTGCGCAGGCTGTCGAAGCAGGGCACGCTGTCGCTGCGCGACTTCGCGCAGGAGCCGTTCGTAGCGTTCCGCCGCAGCGCCGGCGCGGGCATCCACGACCACATGATCGCGTTGTGCGCAGCGGCGGGCTTCACGCCGCGCATCGTGCAGGAAGCCGGTGAAGCATCGACCTTGATCAGCCTGGCCGCTGCGGGCCTGGGTGCGGCGATCCTGCCGTCGTCATGCGATCACATACGCGTGGAAGGATCACACTTCGTGGCACTGGCCGATGCTGGCGCGCATTCGGAAGTGCAGCTGGCCTGGCACCGCGAACGGGTAACGCCGCTGATCCGCAATTTCGCCACGCTGCTGCGCGGAGCGTTCGCCGAGGGGTAGGCGTGCACTCCACCCGGGTCGTGCCGGCCGCTGGCCGGCAACCCAACAGGGGCCGGCATGCCGGCCAGCGGCCGGCACTACCGTACACATTGGTTCACGCCGTCACCGGCTGCGGCGCGCGCTGCTGCAGCGCCCAGACGATGCCACCACCGATCAGGGTCAGCACCGCAGCGAACACGCATACCCCCCGCCAGTCCCAGGCCGCATAGGCCAGGCCACCGACCCCGCCCAGCACGCTGGATCCCAGGTAGTAGGCGAACAGGTACATCGCCGAGGCTTCGGCGCGCATCGTACCGGCGCGGCTGCCAACCCAGCTGCTGGCCACCGAATGACCACCGAAGAAGCCGAACGTGACCAGCGCGATGCCCAGTGCCATCGCACTCAGCCACGGCATTGCCAGCAGTGTGATGCCGGCGCCGATCAACGCGAACGAGATCGACAGGATGCGGCCGCGCCCGTAGCGCGTTGCCTGCTGGCCCATCCACGCCGAACTGAAGGTGCCCACCAGATAGACGCTGAAGATCAGGCCGACCACGGTCTGGCTGAGGTGGTACGGCGGCGCCAGCAGGTGGTAGCCCAGGTAGTTGTAGAGGGTGACGAACACGCCCATCAGCACGAACGAGGTGGCGAACAGCCACGGCAGGCCCGGGTCGGCGAACAGCAGGCGCCAGCGCGACGGCAACTGGCGCAGGCCGTCACGACGGGGATGGAAGTGGCGCGACGGCGGCAGCTGCAGCCACAACAGCACGGTACTGGCGATGGCGATGATCGAGACCACGCCGATACCCCAGCGCCAGCCCCAGTGGTCGGCGATGATGCCGGCCAGCAGGCGTCCGCTCATGCCACCGATGGCGTTGCCGCCGATGTACAGGCCCATCGCCAGGCCCAGCGCGCGGCTGTCCATTTCCTCGACCAGGTAGGTCATCGCCACCGCCGGCACGCCGCTCAGCGCCAGGCCGAGCAGCGTGCGCAATACCAGCAGCGTGGTCCAGTCATCCACCAGCGCCGAGCTCAGTGACAGCATGGCCGAGGCCAGCAACGCGACGATCATCAACGGGCGGCGGCCGACCGCGTCGGACAGCAGGCCGGCCAACAGCATTGCCACCGCCAGCGTGCCGGTGGTCAGCGACAACGACATGGCGCTGCCGGCGGCGGACACGCCGAAGTGACGGCTGAACTCAGGCAGCAGCGGCTGCACCGTGTACAGCAGGCCGAAGGTGGAAAAGCCGGCCAGGAACAGCGCCAGCGCGGTGCGACGAAAGGCCGGTGTGCCCTGCTGGATGCGGGTCTCGGCGCTGGGATCGACAGTGGGAGGGCGGCGTTCGACGGCCGCCGCGGTTTCGCCAGTCATGGGATCGATGGGCCGGTGGGGGCGGCCAAGCGTGGAGGGAACGGGCCTCAGACTAGGCCCGTCTATCCAGTCGATCCATAACCTGATAGGTCATGATTGATATACGAGAAGTATCAATTCAGCTTACAGGCGCTGCCACTCGAAGCCATCGCCCCGGCGGTAGTACACCGCCACCGCGCGGCCGTAGAGCTTGTCGGCGTCGACGAAGCCGAAGAAGCGGCCATCAAAGCTGTTGCCGCGGTGGTCACCCAGCACCAGCACCTTGCCGGCCGGCACCACCAGGTCGGCGATGTCCGGACCGCCGCCCATGTCCAGATCAAGGCGGGCACGTCGCTCGCCGAAGGCTTCCACGTCCTGCAGGTCGGCCATCTGCAGCGGCTGCCCGTTGATGCTCAGATGGCCCTCGCGCATCTGCACATGGTCACCGGCCACCGCCGCGACGCGCTTGATCAGGCGGGTGCCGTCGGCCGGTGAGTCGAAGACCGCCACCTCGCCACGCTGCGGGGTGCCGGTCGCCATCAGTTCCGTGTTGGTGAACGGCAGACGCAGACCGTAGGCGCGCATGTCCACCACCACCCGGTCGCCGGGCTGCAGGGTCGGCTGCATCGAACCACTCGGGACCACGTAATGGTTGGCCAAGGTATCGCGGGCGGCGGCGAGCAGGCCGAGCATCACCAGCAGCGGCAATGCCTCCTTCTTCAGCCAGGCCACGGCGCGTTGGGAAAAGGGGGGACGGGCAACAGCATCCATGACAGGCTCCGGTTGGGTGGTGGCTGCATCAGACCACATCCGGGCGCAAGAGGTTCCCGCGCTCGCGCTCCTGTAGAGCCGAGCCTACGCTCGGCTTGTTCTTTGTAGCGTCGAGGTTGCCCGACTGGGGCGCAGAGCAGCCGAGCGTAGGCTCGGCTCTACATGAAGGGTTACGCAGGTTTTACGCCCCGGTCCGGCCGCGGGCATCGCACCTTTACGGGCAGCACGCGCATCGTGTGCCCACCGCGCCACACGGCGCATTCCGCAAGGTGTTGTATGACCCTCCTGGTGATCCGCCACGCCTCTTCGTCGGCACCGCGTCCCCAACTGCCGGCACAGCTGGCCGGCCATCGCGTGCTCTGCAGTGACTGTGCCAGCCTGTCCGAGGTACGCCAGTGCCTGTGCCAGCCGCAGGCGCGCTCGGCCGACTGGGTACTGCTGGATGTCGGTGCCGCCGACGAGGCGCAATGGCAGGCCGAAGGTGGCGCGCTGCAGGCGGCGCTGGAACGGCTGCCGGCGCAGTACATTGAGTTGCAGGCGCCCAGCGAACCTGGTCTGGATGCACGCCTGCGCCTGCAGCACGGCCCCGCCGCCGTGGTGGTCGACCAGCGCAGCCAGCAGGCCGGTTACCCGTTGTCGCTGGCCATTGTCGGCCGCCGCCTGGCGCAGGAGGGCTGAGTCATGTCGATCTTCATCATCCGCGGCCCGGAAGCGGCCGGCGCCCTGATCCGCACCGCGATGCCGCTGCCGGCACCGGTCCTGAAGTCGCTGGTGCATCGCGCGATCGACGCCGGCACCAGCGTGGCGATCCGCGCCTGCGGTTCGGAACAGGAACTGCTCGATGCGCTGCGCGTGGCCGACCACAGCCGTGGCGAGGTGACGCTGCTCGATCCGGGTGCGTGTGCCAACAGTCTGCGCCTGCAGCGGCTGCTGCCCTATCTGCACAACGCGTACGTAGAGGTGCATGACGACGGCGCAGTGGCCGAACCGTGCCTGCCGGCCGGTGTCGGCCAGCGCCTGGGCATTGCTGCTGGGTATGGCGCGCAGAGTTATGTGCTGGCGCTGGATATCGCGCTCGATCACCTGGGCCTGGCCGAGCAGGCCAACCGGGTGCACGTGGGGACGTGATCCGCTTGTGTAGAGCCGAGCCCATGCTCGGCTGCGTCTCCAGAAAAAGCCAGCCGAGCATGGGCTCGGCTCTACACAAAGAAAAACGGCGGGGTTGCCCCCGCCGCTTTCTGTTTCTTACTTCAGCCCGCGGAACTTCAGCAGCGGTTCCACCGACGGGTCCTTGCCGCGGAAATCGCGGTACAGGGTCGACAGCTCCACGCTGTTGCCGCGCGAGAGGATCTTGTCGCGGAACTCCTGGCCGTTGGCCGCCGTCAGGCCGCCGTGTTCGGTGAACCACTGGTAGGCGTCATGGTCCAGCACTTCGGCCCAGAAGTAGGCGTAGTAACCGGCCGAGTAACCACCACCCCAGATGTGGTCGAAGTAGGTGGTGCGGTAACGCGGCGGCACCTGCGGCAGGTCGACCTTGAACTTCTTCAGCGCGCTGGCTTCAAAGGCACCGACATCCTGCAGCGGCGCATCGGCCTTCTGCGTGTGCCAGGCCAGGTCGAGCAGCGCGGCCGACAGGTACTCGGTGGTCGCATAGCCCTGGTTGAAGCTGCGCGCCTTGAGAATCTTGTCAACCAGTTCCTGCGGCATCGCCTCGCCGGTCTTGTAGTGCTTGGCGTAGTTGGCGAACACCTTCGGGTCCAGTGCCCAGTGCTCGTTGAACTGCGACGGGAACTCGACGAAGTCACGCGAGGTGGCGGTGCCGGCGATCGACGGGTACTTCACGTTCGAGAACATGCCGTGCAGCGCATGGCCGAACTCATGGAACATCGTGGTGACGTCGTCGAAGCTGATCAGCGCCGGCTGGCCGGCAGCTGGCTTGGTGAAGTTGCAGACGTTGTAGACCACCGGCTTGGCACCGGTCAGGCCGTCCTGTTCGACGAACACGTCCATCCAGGCGCCACCGGACTTGCTGTCACGCTTGAAGTAGTCGGTGTAGAACAGCGCCAGCGAGGTGCCGTCCTTGTCGAACACTTCGTACACCTTCATGTCCGGGTTGTAGGTCGGAATGTCGGTGCGCGGCTTGAAGGTGATGCCATACAGCTGGGTGGCGGCGTAGAAGACGCCGTTCTGCAGCACGTTGTCCAGTTCGAAGTACGGCTTGATCTGCGACTCGTCCAGATCGTACTTGGCCTTGCGCACCTGCTCGGCGTAGAAGTCCCAGTCCGAAGCGGCGACCTGGAATCCGCCCTTCTGCGCGTCGATCACCTTCTGGATCTCAGCGGCCTCGGCACGCGCCTTGGCGGTGGCGGCCGGCACGGTGTCGGTCAGCAGCTTGAGCGCGGCCGCCGGAGTCTTGGCCATCTGGTCGCCCAGCTGGTAGTCGGCGAAGGTGTCGAAGCCGAGCAGCTTGGCCTTCTGCGCACGCAGCTGGGCCAGGCGCTGCACGGTCTGCCGGGTGTCGTTGGCATCACCGCGCTCGGCGCGGGTTTCAGAGGCCTTCAGCACGGCGGCACGCTGGTCGCGATCGCTCAGCGAGCCGAGCACCGGCTGCTGGGTGGTGTTCTGCAGCGGCAGCAGGAATTTGCCATCCAGCTTGCGGTCCTTGGCGGCGGCCGCAGCATTGTTGATCGCGCCCTCGTCCAGGCCGGCCAGCTTGGCCTTGTCGTCAACGACAACAGCCGCAGCGGCGGTCGCGGCCACCAGGCGGGTGTGGAACTGGGTGGAGAGCGTGGTCTCTTCCACGTTGAGCTTGCGCAGGGTCGCCTTGTCAGCGTCGGACAGCTGCGCACCGGCGCGCACCAGGCCATCGTAATAGTGCTCGACCAGGCGCTTCTGAACCGGGTCCAGCTCCAGCGTGTCACGCTGGTCGTACAGCGACTTCACGCGCGCGAACAGCTTCGGATCGAGGCTGATCTCATCCTGGTGCGCGGCCAGCTTCGGCGCCACTTCTTCCTGGATCTTCTGGCGCGCATCGTTGGTGTCGGCCTGGACCAGGCCGAAGAAGATGCGCGACACGCGGGTCAGGGTCTCGCCGCTGCGCTCCATCGCCACGATGGTGTTGTCGAAGGTGGCCGGCTCGCTGCTGTCGGCGATCCTGCGCACGTCGGCCAGGTGCTGGCGCATGCCTTCTTCGAACGCCGGCAGGTAGTCGCTGTCCTTGATCTTGTCGAACGGCGGGGCCTGGAACGGCAGCGTGCTGGCACTCAGCAGCGGATTGGTGGAGGCTTCGGCCGGCTGCTGGGCCGGGGTCTTCTGGGCATCGGACACGGGGGTGGACTCCTTGCCGGAACAGGCCGCCAGCGCCAAGCTGATGGCGGCGGCCAGGACTACGGTACGCGACATGTAAAAACGCTCCTTGGGCAGACGGTATGGATACCAGCCCTCCACCCTACTCCTGTCGCGCTCGCCCGGCATGTGCCGGACGTGGCGTCTATGCGGCGTCCTGCGGCCGGCTCAGACCGTGCCGCGGGTCTTGCCGATCCAGGGCCGGTAGAACTCGCGGATGGCAGCCATGTCGGCCACATCGTCGCCGCTCGGGGTGAACAACGGACCGATGCCGATGGTCTTTTCCGGATAGTGGAAATACGCAGTCAGGATCGGCACGTCGGCCATCCGGGCGATCTTCAGGAAGCCGGCCTTCCAGTCCTTCACCGCCTTGCGGGTGCCCTCGGGGGTGATGGCGAACCACATCTTCTCGTTGTTGCGCAGCAGGTCCACCGCCTGGCCCACCGTGCCCTGTGGCGAGCTGCGATCGAGCGGAATCACGCCCAGCCGGTGCAGCAACGGGCCCAGCGGCCACCAGAACAGCGACGCCTTGCCCAGCACCTTCACCTTCATGCCCAGCGCGATCTTCGCCGCCATGCCCCACAGCCCGTCCCAGTTGGACGAATGCGGGGCGATGATGAAGACCAGCCTGGGGATGTCAGGCAGGGTGCCGGTCACCTTCCAGCCCCCCATGCGCAGGGTGCAGCGCGCCAGCCAGCGCAGGAAGGCGTTGGGTTTGACCTGCGGCATCTGCGGCGGCACGGCCGGCAGCAACGAAGTCGGGTTGTTCAAGCAATCACTCCCAGTCACGTGATGAGCGCCCGCGCTTGATCTGCGCGCGCCCGCGTTTGGCGTCCAGACGACGCAGTTTCGACCCGAGGGTCGGCTTGGTGGCCTTGCGCGGTTTGGGCACGCTCAGCCCGGCCTGGATGAAGGCCGCCAGCCGCTCGCGCGCATCCTCGCGATTGCGATCCTGGGTGCGGAAACGTTGCGCGTCGATGACCAGCACGCCTTCGCCGGTCATGCGCCGGTCACGCCGCGCCAACAGCCGCGCGCGCAACGGTTCGGGCAACGAGGGCGAATTGGCCACGTCGAAACGCAGTTCCACCGCAGTGGACACCTTGTTGACGTTCTGGCCGCCGGCGCCACTGGCGCGCACGAACCGCTCGACGATCTCGCCGTCGGGGATTTCAAGCTGCGCGCTGATGGTGACCGGTCCACTGCCCATCCGCGCATTGTAGCGGCAGCCACGTGGTGGAGTGCGCCATCGCGCCCCGTATGCCGCCGATCAGGCGCCGAACACGCCGCCTTCGCCTGGGCTGCAGGTATGCTGGCGGTCCCATGTACCGCAGGAAGCCCGCATGACCCGCTTCGCACCCGCCCTGCCGTCCCTGCTGCGCCGCGCCGCCCTGCTGCTGGCACTGGCCACGGCCAGCGTCCCGGCCCTGGCCGCCCCGCCGACCGACGGCGACATCAACCGCCTGCTGTCGGCCTCGCGCGCGCAGAGCATGATCGACACCATGGTGCCGCAGATCGAAGCCATGCAGCAGCAGCAGTTCCAGCAGGTGGCCGCACAGCGCCAGCTCACCGCCCAGCAGCAGGAACAGCTGAAGCGGATCCAGGCGCGGACCAGCCAGACCCTGCGCCAGGCCATGTCGTGGCAGCAGCTGCGGCCGATGTACGTGGACCTGTACAAGAAGACGTTCAGCAAGGAAGACGTGCTGGCGATGGCCGAGTTCTACGAGAGCGCGGCAGGCCAGAGCCTGCTGGACAAGACCCCGGCACTGATGCAGAACGTGATGGTGGCCATCCAGGCGCGCATGCAGCCGCTGTTTGCGGACCTGCAGAAAGACCTGGAAGCGATCGTCAACGAGCCGGAAAAGAAATAGCAGGGTGCGCCGGGCCATGCCCGGCCGCTGGCTGTAGAGCCGAGCCCACGCTCGGCTTACCGCAGCAGCATCAGGCGTCGTCCACCTGCCAGCCGAACAGGTCCAGTGCCTTCTGGAACTGGCGGTCCAGCGGCGCACTGACATCCACGTTGCCGCCCTCCGGATGCGGAAAACGCAGGCGCTCGGCGTGCAGCAGCATGCGGTGCACACCCTGCATGCGGAAGATGCGGTTATGGCGCCCATCGCCGTGGCTGGTATCGCCGATCATGTGATGCGAGAGGTGCTTGAGGTGACGGCGGATCTGCCGGAAGCGCCCGGTCTGCGGCTGGCAGCGCAGCAGCGCGTAGCGCGAGCTGCTGAATTCGCCCACCGGCACCGACAGCTCGCCAGTGGCCAGGCGCTGGAAATCGGTGATCGCCGGCTTCTTCACCGGCTTGCCCGGCCCGCCGTCCAGATCATGGTCCACCCGCCAGGACAGCTCGGCCGGCCAGCCTCGGCAGACTGTTAGGTAGTCCTTGGCCACTTCGCCACCCATCAGTGCCTTGCCCAGCGAACTGGCGGTTTTGCGGTCGAAGGCCAGCAGCAGGCAGCCACTGGTGGCCCGGTCCAGGCGGTGCACGAGGAAGATCGGCCGCCCCAGCTGCTCACGCAGGCGGTCGGCCAGGAAATCATCTTCGCCACGGGCCAGCTTGCTGTCGTGGACCATCAGCCCGGCAGGCTTGTTGACCACGGCCAGGCGCTCATCCAGGTGCAGCAGCTGCAGGGGCGCGGTTTCAGTCTCGACCGCGGCGAGGGTGTCAGGTTCGGTACTCACCGCGGGATTATACGGGCGCCCTGATCGGGGTCAGATCCCTTTTCCTGCGGAAAAGGGATCTGACCCCGGGTTTGTGGCGCGGCGGTCAGCCGTTGCGCACGGCCAGCAGTTCGCCGTTGCCCACCGGCACCACGCTGGTGCTGAAGTCCGGATCGGCATCCAGCAGCAGGCACAAGGGTTTCATCTCTTCCGCGTGCGACGTGGCGTTGTCCACCACCAGCAGGCCCCCTGGCCGCAGCACGCGGCGCAGCTGCGGCCACCAGCCGGCGTACTGCCCGCGGTCCGAATCCAGGAACAGCAGGTCGATGCAGCCTTCGCCGGCCTCTGCCAACCACTGCCCGGCATCGCCATGCACCAGCGTGATGTGTGCGGCCAAGCCGCTGCGCGCGAACGTGGATCGCGCCATCGCCACCTTGTCCTCGGCGACTTCCAGCGTGGTCACGTGGCCGTCGATGGCGGCGGCGGCTTCGGCCAGCCACAGCGTGGAGTAGCCA
Source organism: Stenotrophomonas sp. X (assembly GCF_055721025.1). NCBI lineage: Bacteria > Pseudomonadati > Pseudomonadota > Gammaproteobacteria > Lysobacterales > Lysobacteraceae > Stenotrophomonas > Stenotrophomonas sp. X. Next base: position 180,251 of record NZ_CM146756.1, on the reverse strand, counting down.
TTGGAGGTGCCGATCTCCAGTACCCGGCGTGCGGTGCCGAAACGCACCAGCACCGACAGGAATTCACCGGTATCCGGCGTGATGTTGAGCATGCGCCGAGCGCGCTCGGTTTCATGCGCGTCGTTTTCAGCACCGAAGTGCATCAGTTCGTTCTTCAGCGTCTGCAGCACCGGGTCTATCTCCACCACGCGCGCGCCAGCGCCAGCGCGCCGACGGCACCGGACACCCAGCTCCACATCGGCAGGTCGCCCCAGTACCAGCCCGGCGGCTGCAGCACGTACATCAGCGCGGCGATGGCCAGCAGGCCGACGCCGGTGATCGCGCCGACCGCGCGCTTCTGCAGGCGCTGCACGCTGGCATCCAGCGCAACCAGATCGCGCGAGCGCATCGCCAGCTCGTGGCGCCCCTCCACCTGCTGGGTCAGCCAGGCGTGTACGAGGCGCGGCATGTCCGGCGCGTGGGTCATGATTTCCGGCAACCGCTTGCCGATCTCGCGCACGACCCGGCGTGGGCTGTAGCGCTCGCGCAGGATCTTCGCCAGCACCGGCTTGGCCACCGCCCAGATATCGATCTGCGGATCCAGCTGGCGGCCGACACCTTCGATGTTCAGCAGGGTCTTCTGCAGCAGGATCAGCTGCGGCTGCAGGGTCAGCTGGTAGCGCTGCGCCACGCGGAACAGCTTCATCAGCACTTCGGCCAGCGAGATCTGCGACAGCGGACGGGTGAAGTACGGCTCGCACACCGAACGCACGGCCGCTTCCAGATCATCGATGCGCACGTTGTCCGGCATCCAGCGCGCCTGCACATGCAGTTCGGCGATGCGGCGGTAGTCGCGGTTGAAGATGGCCATGAAGTTCTCGGCCAGGTAGTACTGATCCTCCTGCGACAGCTGGCCCATGATGCCGAAGTCCAGCGCGATGAATCGCGGGTTGGCGCGGCGGGCCGGATCGGTGTCGACCCAGATGTTGCCGGCGTGCGCATCGGCATGGAAGAAGTTGTCGCGGAACACCTGGGTGTAGAAGACCCGCACGCCCTTGGCGGCCAGTGCCTTGCGGTCGATGCCCGCCTTGTCGAGCGCGGCGATGTCGTCGGACGGGATGCCCCACACGCGCTCCAGGGTCAGCGCGCGTTCGGCGGTATGGCTCCAGATCACTTCCGGCACGTACAGGTCGTCGCTGTTCTCCCAGAAGCGGCGCAGCACGCTGGCATTGGCGCCTTCGCGCTGCAGGTCCAGCTCGGCGGCCAGGGTGTTCTCGACTTCGGCCACCACTTCGCGCGGTCGGATCTTGTCGGCACGCGGATGGGTACGCTCGACCAGTGCGGCCAGCGAGTTGAGCAGGGCGATGTCGGCATCGATCTGCTTCTCGATGCCCGGACGCAGCACCTTGACCACCACCTGGCGGCCATCGGCCAGCGTGGCCGCATGCACCTGCGCGATCGAAGCCGACGCCAGTGGTTCGGTATCGAAGCTGGCGAACGCCTCGCTGACCGGCAGGCCAAGCGCTTCCTCGACAATGCGACGCGCGGTGTCACCGTCGAACGGCTTGACCCGGTCCTGCAGCAGGGTCAGTTCGTTGGCCACGTCCGGCGGCACCAGGTCGCGGCGGGTGGACAGGATCTGGCCGAACTTGACGAAGATCGGGCCGAGGTCCTGCAGCGCCAGGCGCAGGCGCGCACCGCGCGACTGTGCGGCGATGTCGGCCGAGGCACGCGGCACGAACGGCTTGGCCAGGCGCAGCCAACGCTCGGCCGGCGTGCCCTGCAGCAGGTCGTCAAGGCGGTAACGCAGGATCACCCGGCCGATGCGGCTCGCCCGCAGCACGGCCTTCATGCGGCACCCCGCAGGCGCTGCACGCGCGCGCCAAGACGCTCGACGTCATCGCGCAGCACGTCCACATCATCATGGAAGGCATCCAGCTCGGCACGCGGCACCACGTCGCGCGACTCCTCGGTGATGAATTCGGCGGCGCTGTGGGCCAGGTCGATCGCACCCTGGCGCGCGTGCTGCAGGGCGCTGCGCAGGGTGTTGGCGACCTGCACGCCCAGTACCTCGCCGAATACGCTGACGAACGGCTGCTGCCAGTCAGGATCGAAGCCCTTGGCCAGCTGCTGCAGGCGCCGCGCCAGTTCGGCGTCACCGGCCACGCGTACACGGCCCTTGTTGTTGGACCCGCCGCGCCGTGCGTTGGCCAGCAGCGGCAGCTGCGCCAGTACGCCGGCCAGGCTGCTGCGCACGGCCAGGTCGGCTTCCTGCGCATCCACCGGGCCGACCCGCAGCTGGTCGCCGTCGACGCTGATGCGCATCGCCAGCGACGGCGCTTCCAGGGTCAGGTCGATGTGCCGGCCATCGAGGCTGGCCAGGGCATGGCGGGTATCCGGATCCAGCGCCAGCGCGCGGTTCAGGGCGATCTGCAGGGCGCGGCCAGCGACCGGCTTGAGGGACTTGAGCAGGGAAAGAGCCATGGGCGCATTCTACCTGCGTGGGTGGGGGGCTTGGGCCGGGCTGCCGCCCGGCACCCGCAGATGCAACAGCCAGGGCAACATCAAAAGCTGGCTATCCGTGGGATGGCGGGGTGGGTCCGGTTGCGGGGGACGCTGCAAGTACGTCCATGTAAGCTCGGTCGCGCCATCCATGGCGCTCACGCCCCCGCAACCGGACCCACCCCGCCTTCGACAGCTTGCTGCGATCTGTCGGGACGGCGTTCTGTGTTGCTGTTGGTGGGTGTCGACCTTGGTCGACACGGCAGATCCACGCCATGCGTGGATGGATATCCGGTTCATCTGTGCCTCACGCGGAGGGCCGATGAAGGTTCATGCTATGAGGCCACGCAACGCACAGGACATCGCATTCCCCATGGCACGGACCCGGGTCGGCATCATCTTCGGGGGCAAGTCTTCCGAGCACGAAGTTTCTCTGCAGTCGGCGAAGAACATCCTCGATGCGCTCGATCGCGAGCGCTTCGATCCGGTGCTGGTCGGCATCGACAAGCAGGGGCAGTGGCACCTGAGCCAGCCGGAGACGTTCCTGATCAATGCCGAAGATCCCTCGTGCATCGCGCTGCACCGCTCCGGCCAGTCGCTGGCGGTCCTTCCCGGTGCCGAGCAGGGGCAGCTGCAGCCGTGCGATGCGGCCAGCGCCTTGGCGCAGATCGATGTGGTGCTGCCGATCGTGCACGGGCCGCTGGGCGAGGACGGAGCGCTGCAGGGCCTGCTGCGCATGGCCAACCTGCCCTTCGTCGGTTCGCCGGTACTGGGCTCGGCAGTAGCGATGGACAAGGACGTGACCAAGCGCCTGCTGCGCGACGCCGGGCTGCAGGTGGCGCCGTGGCTGTGCATCCGCCGCCAGCAGGTGGCGGAAGTGGATGTCGATGCGGTGATCGCCCAGCTTGGCCTGCCGCTGTTCGTGAAGCCGGCCAACCAAGGCTCGTCGGTAGGCGTGAGCAAGGTCAAGGATGCGGCGGGCTTTGCCGGAGCGCTGGCATTGGCGCTGCGCTACGACCACAAAGTGCTGGTGGAATCGGCGGTGATCGGCCGCGAGATCGAGTGCGCGGTGCTGGGCAACGAACATCCGCAGGCCAGCCTGTGCGGCGAGGTAGTGGTGCACGACGAGTTCTACGCCTACGACACCAAGTACATCAACACCGATGGTGCCGAAGTGGTGGTACCCGCGGATATCGATGCTGCAACCCAGGCACGCATCCAGCAGATCGCGCTGCGGGCCTACCAGGCGCTGGAGTGTGCCGGCATGGCACGCGTGGATGTGTTCCTCACCGCGGGCGGCGACATCATCATCAACGAGGTCAACACGCTGCCCGGCTTCACCCGCATCAGCATGTACCCGAAGCTGTGGGGTGCCAGCGGCGTGGACTACACCACGCTGATCACCCGCCTGATCGAGCTGGCGCTGGAGCGCCATGAAGCCGATCGCGAACTGCAGAGCGCTGTATAGCGTTGTTATCGCCCGCAGAGTCGAGCATGGCTCGACTCTGCGGAAAGTGATACCGGCCAGCGGCCGGCACTACCAGCTAGCCTCGCTTGCGGAACATCGAGATCACCGCAAGGATCAGGAACACTACGAACAGGATCCAGGCGATGTTCGTTGCGGCGCCGGCAATTCCGGAGAAACCCAGAACGGCGGCGATGATGGCGATGACAAAGAAGATGATGGCGTAGTGCAGCATGGCGCTCCTCGCGGGTGGTCGAGCCTTGGATGGCGTGGGTCCATCCTCCCGATCCTGCGGTGTGCAACCAGTGATGGCGATCTATGCAGCAGATGAAGCCTTCAGCCTGCGCAGCCCTTCTTCGATGCTGACCTGCGGCACGTAGCCGAAGTCACGGCGCGCCGGTTCCATGCTGTACCAATGCGGCGTGCACAGCTGCTCGGCCAGGAAGCGGGTCAGCGGCGGCTCGCCGCGCAGGCGCAGCAGCGGCCACAGCCGCTCGCAGACGGCGCCGATGCGGTAGGCGGTCTTGAAGCTGATCGCCTTGTCCACGGATGGCGCACCCACCGCAGCCAACAGCTTGTTCACCAGCTCGCGCATCGGCAACGGCTCGCCGTTGGAGATGAAGTAGGCCTTGCCCGCACACGCAGCGCCCGGTGCCAGGGCGTCAAAGGCGAGGAAGTGCGCCAGCGCGGCGTTGTCGATGTAGGTGGTATCGACCTTGTTGTTGCCATCGCCCACCAGGCGCAGGCGTCCCTGCCGCGCACGCTCGGCCAGCCTCGGCACCAGCTGCTGGTCACCGGGGCCCCAGATCAGGCGCGGACGCAGCGCCACCGTCGCCAACGCTGCATCGTTGGCGGCCAGCACGCGCTGTTCGGCGATCGCCTTGGTGGCCGCATACGGCGCCTGGAAATCTTCGCCGTACGGCACCTCGTCAGCCCCCAGGCCTTCCACCGGGTGCGTGGCACGATGGGTCACGCTGGGCGTGGAGGTGTAGACCAGCCGGTTGATGCCATGCGCGCGGCAGGCCGCGAGGACGTTGTCGGTGCCGACCACGTTGGCCTGGTGGTAGCTGTCATAGCTGCCCCATGCGCCGGCCTTGGCGCCGTTGTGGAACACCGCATCGACGCCGGCCACCGCATGCAGCACCGCCTGCGCATCGGCCAGATCACCGCGGATCTGGCCCACGCCCATCGCCTGCAGTTCCGGGTAATGACTGCGGTTGAACGCCAGCACCTGGTGGCCACGCTCGACCAGCCCGCGGCACAGCGCCTGCCCAAGGAAACCACCGCCACCGGTGACCAGGATCTTCATGCGCGCTTCTCCAGTTCGGCGCTGGCCCAGACGGCGAGCTTTTCGCGGCCGATCTTGGCGTTGTGACGGATATCGACGGGGAACGCCGGATGCACCAGGAAGTGCTGCAGGCCGGCCTCCGGCAGGCGGGCGGCGGCGTGCGCACGCAGCGCTTCCTGCAGCGCCGGGCTGTCGGACTGGCCGCGCTGCAGCTCCACGCACAGCACCGGCACCTGCGCGCCGGCGGCGCCGACGCCGACCAGTGCCGTGCGCGCCACGCCGGCCACGGTGTTGAACACCGGCTCGACCTGCTCGGTGTACAGCGGCCCGCGCGCGGTTTCCACGCGTTGCGTCTTGCGCCCGCAGAACCACAGGCGGCCCTGCACATCGAAATAACCGACGTCGCCCATGCGATGCACCACGCGGGTGCTGCCGTCGGCCAGCGTCTCGCGGATCTTCGCCGCCGCGGTGGCCTGCGGGCGGTTGAAGTAGCTGTCGGTGGCGGTCGGCCCGGCCACGGTGATTTCCCCCACTTCCCCCACCGCCAGCACGCGCGCCTGCGACCAGTCCGGCAGCGGTGCGTCGTCGATGGCGATGATGCGCACCTCGTTGGGGGCCACCACGCTGCCCACGCAGGTGCCGGCACCGGCCTCGGTCGCCGCACGGGTGCGCTCCAGTTCGCGGCCTTCGACCACCGCCACCGGCAGGCACTCGGTGGCGCCATAGGGGGTCCAGAACTGCGCATCGGCCGGCAGCAGGCTGCGGATGGTGGCGACCACGTCCGGCGGCACCGGTGCCCCGGCCGAGGTCACCCGGGTCACCGTCGGCAGTGGCCGCCCGTGCCGAGCCAGCACCCGCATCAGCGCTGGCGAGCCGAACAGCTGGGTCACGCCGAAGCGCTGGATCGCATCGTGCAGGCGTCCCGGGTCGGCCTGCGCCGGCCGCGTCGGGTCCATGTCCGGGATCACCGAAGTCAGGCCCAACGCCGGGTCGAACAGCGCGAACGGTGGGAAGGTCGGCAGGTCCACCCCACCCGCTTCCATGCCGAAGGCACTGCCCAGCAACTGGATCTGGCCGACGAAGTGGCGGTGGCGGTAGACCACGCCCTTGGGCACGCCGGTGGAGCCGCTGGTAAACAGGATCGCCGCCATGTCCTCGCCATCGGTGTCGGCCAGCATCGGCCCAGCGCTGGCGCCAGCGCGCTCCAGCGTGGCCAGCGTGGTGCCGCCCCAGCCGAGGCGGCGGCCGACCGTCACCAGCCGGGTGGCCGACGGCGCCCAGCGCAGCACCAGCCTCGCCACATGCGCCAGCGGAATGCCGATGAAGGCCTGCGGCTGCGCCTCGTCCAGGCACTGCTTCAGCGCGCGCCGGTCGATGCCCGGATCGACCAGCACCGGCACTGCGCCCAGCTTGAACAGCGCGAACATCAGCAGGAAGAACTCCGGAGAAGGCCGCACCATCACCACCGTGCGCACGCCACGGCCGATCCCGTAACCGGCCAGGCCGGCGGCCATGGCATCACTGCGGGCGTCCAGCTGACGGTAATCGAGGGTGACATCGTAGGCGGCCATGCCGTTGCCGGCGCCGCGGCGGCCGGGGCAGCGGATGGCGATCTGGTCGGGGCGTTCACGCGCCAGTTCAGGCAGCCGTGCGGCGATATTGCAGGGTCGGTTCATCCGTTCATTGTCGCCGCTTACGGAATTTCTTGCGCGGCGGCCCACTTCGTGGAAAATCCGCTCCCTCGTTCCTGATTCCGACTGCCGCCCGAGGCGGCTTGCCCATGCAACATCCCTGCATGACCTGCGGCGCCTGCTGCACCCAGTACCGCGTGGCCTTCCACTGGATGGAATCGGACGAGGTCACCCCCGGCGGCGTGCCGCATCAGCTCACCGAGGTGCTGGATCCGCACCGCCTGTGCATGCGCGGCACCCATTCCAAGCCGGTGCGCTGCGTCGCGCTGGATGCGCAGATCGGCGTGTATTCACGCTGCACCATCCACCCCAACCGGCCCAGCGTGTGCCGTGAGGTGGATGCATCGTGGGAATACGGCAAGGCCAGCCCGCAGTGCGACAAGGCGCGCATTGCCTATGGCCTGGATCCGCTGACGCCGGCCGACTGGCGTTGGCGCGATGACGCCGACAATGACGACGATCATCCAGACGACAACGGCAACAGCCCGTCCTCGCCGCCGCAGGCACCGGTCGCCGCATAATCCGGTGTGCCGACCAACGGTCGGCACCCACCCATACCTTCCACTTGTGGGTGCCGACCGTTGGTCGGCACACCTCTCAGATCGGGTTGGCGTCCAGGAACGCGCGGATCTCCGGTACCAGCACTTCGTGCTTGTCTTCCAGCACATAGTGGCCGGCGTCCTCGAAGGCATGCACATGGGCCTGCGGCAGTGCGGCCTGGAAACCCTTCAGGAAATGATGGTCGAACACGAAGTCACGCAGGCCCCAGCCGAGGAAGGCCGGGCGGTCGGCGAACGAGGGCAGTGCCTTGCCGGCACGCTCCAGCAGCGACCAGGCCTTGTCAGCCGGCGACAGCGGGATGTCCTGCATGAAGCGGATGGTGCTGATGCGGTTGGCCCAGCTGTTGTACGGCGACACGTAGGCGCGGCGCACATCGGCCGGCATCCTGCGCTCCACGCCAAGCCAAGAGGCCCCGGACGAGAACGCGTTGAAGCTGCGGATGATCCACTCGCCGATCTTCCAGTGGCGACCCAGCGCGATCTGCCACGGCATCTTCTTCGCCGCCGGCATCGGGAAGGCAGCGGTGTTGAGCACGACCAGGCGCTTCACCTGGTCGTGGTGCGACAGCGCCCAACCGAACCCGATCATGCCGCCCCAGTCGTGCACGGCCAGGGTCACCGGGCCGGTGATGCCCAGGTGCTTCAGCAGCGCATCAAGATCGTCCACGCGCGACTGCAGCGTGTATTCATAGCGGCTGTCATCGGGCTTGTCCGACAGGCCCATGCCGATGTGGTCCGGCACGATGCAGCGGTACCTGTCCGACAGGCCGGCCACCAGCGTGCGCCAGTAATAGCTCCACGACGGGTTGCCGTGCACCATCACCACCACCTCGCCATCGCGCGGGCCCTCGTCGAGATAGTTCATCGACAGGCCGGGGCGGACCTCGAAGCGCTGCGGGTGGGCGGGGTAACCGGGAAGATCGCGCATGCGGAGCACCTAAGGAGAGTCGCGGCGCAATGTAGAGCCGAGCCGTTGCTCGGCTGCTCTCCGGTCCGCTGCGGAAGAGCCGCGCTGCGCGCGTGAGCCGAGCATGGCTCGGCTCTACAGGAGGTCGGGCAACGGGCTGCTTACCAGACCACTTCAGCCATCGAGCAGTTCAGGCCCGAGCCAATACCCAGAAGCGCGATGCGATCGCCCTTCTTCAGCTTGCCCAGCTGCTTGAGTTTGCTCAGTACGATCGGCACCGAGGCCGGGCCGATGTTGCCGTGCTCGCCGAAGATGGTCATGACCTTCTTCGGGTCGATGCCGAAGTTCTTGATGAACGCGGCGGTGTGCGGCTGGCTGACCTGGTGGATCACGAACTGGTCCAGCTCCTCCACGGCCCAGCCGAGTGCGATCTTGGCGGCGCTGAAGGTCTTCTGCGCCAGCTTGATGCCTTCGATCAGCAACAGGCGGGTGTCGGTGACCATGCGGTCCAGGTTGCCCAGGCACAGCTGGTTCCACTCGGTGGCCGAGCGGGTCACGCCGCCCTTGTAGCGCGGCGCGTCCGGCACCAGCTCCGCGCGCGCCATCACCATCGCGGCGGCGCCCGACCCAGTGGTCAGCGCGGCCAGCTCGTTGCGGAAGTCGTCGGCGGTGACGTCCGGGGCGGTCATGCGCTCCAGGGTCTTCTCGTACACCAGGTTGGCGGTCTCGCCGTCCACCACCAGCGCGTAGTCGATATCACCGCGCTCGATCATGCGCGCCGCGATGTCCATGCCGTTGATGAAGGCCAGGCAGGCGTTGGCGACGTCGAAGGTCATGCATTCGTCGCTGACACCGAGGTTGCCCGACACGATGGAGGCCGTGGACGGCTCCAGGTAGTCGCGGCTGACCGAGGTGTTGACCAGCAGGCCGACCTGGGTCGCGGTGATGCCCGCGTCTTCCAGTGCCTTGCGGCCGGCCATGGTGGCGGCGTCCGACGCCAGCACGCCGTTGTCCCACAGGCGGCGGGCGTGGATGCCGGCGATGTCGCCGAGCACATCGGTGCGGATACCCAGGCGATCCAACGTCGGCTGCAGGCGTTCGTTGATTTCCTTGGTCGTCAGCGTATGCGGTGCGTCGACGTGTGCCAGGCCGGCGATCGAGACATTCTTGAAGAGCATCGAGGTTAGCGCCAAGGCTCAGGCAAAAGGGGGCGCTATTCTATAACCCCCGGGCTTTCACCGCATCTTTACGAATTCAGCCTCGGCCGTATGGTGAAGCGTTCAGCGCGGTGGGCACTGGAACGCGGCGAAGCGCTGGCTGCCATCGGCGGGGGCCGCAGCGGCCTGGACGGCATTGGCGCCGGCGCTCGGGGCCTCGTTGCGGGCCAGGGTTTCCAGCTCTTCCTGCACCCGCAGCGGGTTGCGGTTGTAGAAGCCGACCTTGCTCTTAACGGTGACCACCACCTCGCCCTTGGCGATGCAGCCGGCCGGAACCGGCCCTGCCGGCAGCACGCGGGTTGCCTTGCCGGCCGGTTCGATCGGCACCCAGGTACAGGCGGTGACGGTGAGCAGCAGGGAGGAAAGCAGCAGAACGCGCATGGGCAGATCCTGGAAGGGTATGGGGGGATTCTGCCTGAACAGCCTGAATCGGGGGTAGCCGGGGCCGGGGTCAGAGCCCCCTGTGGGGGATCCGACCCCAGATCGGCAGAGGGGGCGGATCCCCCGCAGGGGGCTCTGACCCCGGATGCATGACGGGGTTGCCGGCCAGCGGCCGGCACTACCTGGGGAGGCCTGCCCGCCGGGGGCGGGCAGGCACATCCCTTATTTCTTGACCGGGTTGCCTTCGGCGTCGATCACCGTCACCTCGCCCAGGTTCAGCGCGCGCACGGCCGCTTCGGTCTGCTTGAGGTCACCCACCACCACCCAGGTCAGGGCCTGCGGCTTGATCTCGGCGGCGGCCTGCTGCACCTGCGCCGGGGTCATCGCCTCGATCTCGGCCTTGCGCCGCAGCACGTAATCGTCCGGGCGCTTGAACTGCACGATCGAACCGATGGTCGACGCCACCGCACTGGCGGTCTCGTAGGCACCGGGCAGGCTCAGGGTCTGGATGTTGCGGATGCGGTTGACCTCGGCAGCGGTGGCCGGCTTGCTGCCATCGGCGAACGCGGCGATTTCCTTGCGCATTTCCGCCAGTGCCGGGCCGGTCTTGTCGATCTGCACCGGCGCGCTGGCCATCCACGGGCGCTGGCCCACCGAATTGACCGCGCTGCTGCGCGCACCGTACGACCAGTGCTTGTCCTCGCGCAGGTTCATGTTCAGGCGCGAGGTGAAGTCGCCGCCGATCACGCCGTTGGCGATGTCGAAGCGGGTCGAACTGGTGGCGCTGGAAGGTGCCACCACCTGGCCGGCAAACAGGTTGGCCTGTACCGCGCCCGGCTGGTCGATCAGGAACACGCGCGGGCCCTTCGGCAGCGCAACGTCGGTGGCCGCCTTCACCTGCGGGGCCTCGCCACTGGCCTTCCAGTCGCCCAGCTGCTTGTCCAGCAGCGGCACGATCTCGGCCAGGGTGGTGTCGCCGACCACGATCAGGGTGCCGTTCTGCGGGCGCAGCCAGTCGTGGTGGAAGTCGACCAGGTCCTCGCGGGTCAGGCCGTTGATCGCCGCCTCGTCACCGCTACCGGTAAACGGAATGGCATACGGGTGGCCCTTGCCGTACAGCAGCGGGGGCAGCACGCGCATCGCCACCGCACCCGGGTTGACCTTCTCCTGCTGGATGCCAGCGATCCAGCTCGCCTTGACCCGGTCGATCTCGCCCTGCTCGAAGCGCGGCTCGCGCAGCAGGTCGCGGTACAGCGCCAGCGACGGCACCAGGTTTTCCTTCAGCGCCGACAGGTCCACGCTCATCGAGTCCAGGCCGGCCGAAGCATCCAGGCTGGCGCCCAGCGCATCCGCGGCGTCGGCGAAGGCCAGCGAGCCCAGCTTGCCGGCGCCTTCGGTCATCAGGCTCATGGTGAAGTTGGCGGTGCCCGGCTTGCGGCCCTGGTCGGCACTGAAGCCGCCCGGGAACTGGTAGCTGAACTGCACCACCGGAATCTCGTGGCGCTCGGCCAGGATCACCTGGGTGCCGTTCTTCAGCGTGGCGCGCTGCAGCGCCGGGAACTTCAGCTGCGGGAAGTCGCGGGTCTGCGGCACGCCGGCCTTGCGGTCGACCTGCTCGGGCAGGGTGCTGTACTTCGGGTCCACCGCCGGCACGGTGAACGGCTTCGGCGCCTGGCTCGGGTCTTCCTTCAGCGCCACGCGCTCACCCGGTGCGATCACCAGGGTGTGGCTGCCCTTGTCCAGCCACTGCGCGCCGAGCCGGCTCAGATCAGCAGCACTGGCCTTCTCGATGTTGGCCAGCGAGGTACGGAAGCAGCCCGGGTCGCCGGTGAACACCGCACATTCTGCAAGGGCGTCGGCCTTGCCGCCGAAGCCACCGATGCGCTCGATGCCGCGGATGAAGCCGGCGCGGGCACCGGTCTTGGCACGCTCCAGTTCGGCCGCGGTCGGGCCCTGCTTGATCAGCCGGTCCAGTTCCTCGTCGATGATCTTCTCGACCTTGGCCGGGTCCTGGCCCTGCTTGACCGTCGCCATGATCACGAAGTTCGAGCCCAACTGCGAGGTCGACAGGCCCGACGCGATGCTGTCCACCAGCTTGTCCTGGTGCTGCAGGCGCTGGCTCAGGCGCGAAGACTTCGCACCGCCCAGCACCTGCGCGAACAACTGCAGCTGATCGACCTCGATGGTGCCGACCTGCGGCACGTTCCAGGCGCGGTAGATGCGCGCCTGCGGCACCTTGTCGGTCATCGTCTCGCGCGTGTCGGCACTACGCTTGGCCACGTTCACCGCCGGCTGCGCCATGGTCGGGCCGGCCGGGATGCTGCCGAAGTACCTGGCGACCTTTTCCTTGGCGGTGGCCAGGTCGATGTCGCCGGCCAGCACCAGCACCGCGTTGTTCGGGCCGTACCAGGTACGGAACCAGGTCTTCACGTCATCCAGCGACGCCGCGTTCAGATCGTTCATCGACCCGATCACGCCGTGGTGGTACGGGTGGCCCACCGGGTACAGCGCCTTGTTGAGCTGGTCCCAGGCCTGGCCGTAGGGCTGGTTCTCGCCCTGGCGCTTCTCGTTCTGCACCACGCCACGCTGCTCGTCCAGCGCGGCCTGGTCGATCGCACCGACCAGATGGCCCATGCGGTCCGATTCCATCCACAGTGCCATGTCCAGCGCGGTGGTCGGCACGTTCTCGAAGTAATTGGTGCGGTCGGTGTTGGTGGTGCCGTTCTGGTTGGTGGCGCCCACCTGCTTGAACGGCTCGAAGAACTCGCCGTCGTGGTTTTCGCTGCCCTGGAACATCAGGTGTTCGAACAGGTGCGCGAAGCCGGTACGGCCAGCCGGCTCGTCCTTGCTGCCCACGTGGTACCAGACGTTGACCGCAACGATCGGCGCCTTGCGATCGGTATGCACGATCACGCGCAGGCCGTTGGGCAGGGTGAACTGCTCATACGGGATATCGACCTTGGCCGGTGCGGCCGGCTTGGCCGCCAGCGCATGGGAAGGCACAAGCGTGCCCAGGGCGGTGCTGAGGGCGACAGCCAGCAGTGCAGCGCGCGGGCGAAGGGCGAGAGACATATCCGGATCCTTGGTCACATAGGTGAACCTCGATCCTAGCCTGCGCACGCGGCGGCCGGAATCGGTCGCCAGTCACTGGGGGTGTTTGCCCAGATGGCCATCCTGCCCGACGCCCACGGGTGTTCTTGAAACGTCACAGACGCCGGCTGAAGGCGTCCGGACAGTGTCCGCGGCTTATCGAATGGACAGGTGTCCGCCCACCGGACACTTTCGGGACCACCGAAAACCCTTGCAAATCAATAACTAAAAGTTGGCACGCGGATTGCTTGGTACTTCCTGCGCCAGGAAGGGCTTCAGACAAAAGCTGACTGAAGAATGAACAAATGCAGGAAATCGAAAATTTCTCTTGCATGCCCAGAATTGGTGTACTACCTTACTACCACACCACTACTCACCAACACTAAACAGGCCCCGTCATGAACGCCAAGACCATTGCCATCGCCATCGCCCTGATCGCCGGCACCGCGGTTGTTTCGTCGGTGCAGGCCTCCGAATCGATCACGACCCTGTCCACCGTGCAGGTTCGCCCTGCCGCCGACCAGCTGGCCCAGCAGGCCTGGGAACAGGCCAGCGGCATCCCGACCCTGGCCACCGTGGAAGTGCGCCCCAGCGCCGACCAGCTGGCTGAGCGCAACGGCTACGTCGCCACCCCGGTCGCCGCCGCGATGCCGATCACCACCCTGGCCTCGGTGGAAGTGCGCCCGAGCCTGGAACAGCGCGTCGCCCTGGCCGCCGAACTGGAAGCCCAGCGCTACGCCGCCACCCTGGCTGCCGCTGCCACCAACGTCGCCAACTCGGTCATCGTCAATCTGCCAGCCCTGCAGGTGCGTCCGAGCGCTGCCGACCTGCAGGCCCTGGCCACCGAAACCGCCCAGGTCCTGCTGCGCCCGTAACCGGTGCCGCCCTGCCCCGCGCAGGGCGTGCGCCGTAAAGGCGGCGGTCGTCGCAGGTACACTGCGCCGATGAATGCCGCGCCCCAGTTCCACGTGATCCTGTTCCAACCGGAAATCCCGCCCAACACGGGCAATGTGATCCGGCTCTGCGCCAACACCGGCGCGCAGCTGCACCTGGTCGAGCCACTCGGCTTCGCACTGGAAGACAAGCAGCTCAAGCGCGCCGGGCTGGACTACCACGAGTACTCGCGCCTGCAGGTGCACCCCGACCTGGACACCGCGCTGGCGCGGATCGCACCGAATCGGTTGTTCGCACTCAGTACCCGCGCCAGCGTGCGCTACGACAGCGTGGCCTTTGAAGAGCGCGATGCGTTCCTGTTCGGCCCGGAAAGCCGTGGCCTGCCGCAGGACGTGCTCGATGCACTGCCGGATGGCCGCCGCCTGCGCCTGCCGATGCGGCCGGACAACCGCAGCCTCAATCTTTCCAACACCGTTGCCGTGGTGATGTACGAGGCGTGGCGGCAGCATGGGTTTGCCGGTGGGGCGTAGCTCACGTGCGTCACTTTCTTTGCTCGCGCAAAGAAAGTAACCAAAGAAACGCGCCGCCATCGGCGAGCCGGTGCTGCGCACCGGTACCCTGCGCTCCTCGGCCCGCCGGGGGACGGCGCGGAACTCGCTGCGCTCAGACACCCGCGCCTCTTCGCCCCCGCCGGACCTGTGGTGCTCGGCTCGCTTCAAGGCGGACCCAACAGCCGCGCGGTAAATCCACGCCATGCGTGGATGCCTTCCGCCTGGATCAATCAGGAGTGGGCGCCCTTGCGTTGCCCGGGGCGCGTGCACCCTACCTGGCAATGCCGGCCAGCGGCCGGCACTACCGATGCACTCAGAACGCGTTGATGCCGGTCAGTTCGCGGCCGATCACCAGCTGGTGCACGGTCTCGGTGCCCTCGTAGGTGATCACCGATTCCAGGTTCAGCGCGTGGCGGATCGCCACGTGCTCGGTGGTGATCCCAGCCCCACCGAGCAGATCGCGACACTCGCGGGCGATATCGATGGCCATGCGGCAGTTGTTCCACTTGGCCAGGCTGACCTGCTGCGGCTGCAGCTGGCCGGCTTCCTTCAGGCGGCCCAGCTGCAAGGCCAGCAGCTGCGCGGTGGTGATGCGGCGGGCCATCTCGGCCAGCTTGATCTGCGCGCTCTGCGTGGCCGCCAGCGGACGACCAAACAGCACACGCTCCTTGGCATAGCCCAGCGCTTCATCCAGGCAGGCAATCGCCGCACCGATCGGCCCCCAGCTGATGCCGTAACGGGCCTGGGTCAGGCAGCCCAGCGGCCCCTTCAGGCCCTTCACGTTCGGCAGGCGATGGCTGTCGGGCACGCGCACGTCATCGAAGAACAGCGCACCGGTCAGCGACGCGCGCAGGCTCATCTTGTGCTTGATTTCCTGCGTCGTGAACCCGGCCATGCCCTTCTCCAGAACGAAGCCCTGGATGCCATCCTCGGTCTGCGCCCAGACGATGGCCAGGTCGGCCACCGGGCCGCTGGTGATCCACATCTTGCTGCCGCTGATGCGCCAGTCACTGCCGTCGCGCACCGCGCGGGTCTTCATGCTGGCCGGGTCGGAACCACCGTGCGCCTCGGTCAGGCCGAAGCAGCCGATCAGTTCGCCGCGTGCCATCGCCGGCAGCCACTGCTGGCGCTGTTCCTCGCTGCCGTACGCGTAGATGGGATACATGCACAGCGAGCTCTGCACCGAAACGAAGCTGCGCAGGCCCGAATCCCCGCGCTCCAGCTCCTGGCAGATCAGGCCATAGCTGACCGCGCCGAGGCCACCGCCGCCGTACTCGGTCGGCAGGGTCGCGCCCAGCAGGCCCAACGAGGCGATCTCCGGCACCAGTTCGTCGGGGAAGCGGGCCTGGTCGAAAGCATCGCCGATGATCGGCAGCACGCGCTCGTTGGTGAAGCGGGCGACGCTCTCCTGCACTGCGCGCTCTTCCTCGTTGAGCAGGGAACGGACATCGAACAGATCGTACGGATGCAAAGCCATGGCACTCACACGCAGTCAGGACCCGGCCATTGTCGGTCATCCGGGCAGAGCGTGCCGACCAAGGTCGGCACCCACCAGAGATGCACCGCTACGCTGCAATGCAGCAATCATGACGTGAACATGGCCGATCTAGCTCGATCACGCGCGGCCCGGTACCCTGACACATTCAAACAACCGTTTCGCCCGTGGCCGCACGCGCGATTCCCAGGCACCGCCGGTGGCCCCGATGCCGGCCCTACCCACGAGTCATGCAATCGATGAGCGCTGAAGCCAACGCCCTGCCCCCGCGTGAAGTAATGGAATTCGACGTGGTGATCGTCGGTGCCGGCCCCGCCGGCCTGGCCACCGCGATCCGGCTGCGCCAGCGCGCGATCGAAGCCGGCCGCGAGCTGTCGGTGTGCGTGCTGGAGAAGGGTTCCGAACCGGGCGCGCACGTGCTGTCCGGCGCGGTGATGGATCCGCGCGCGCTGACCGAGCTGTTCCCGGACTGGGCCGAGCGCGGCGCACCGCTGAAGCAGAAGGTCACCCGCGACGAATTCCTGTTCCTCAGCGAGACCGGCGCGCGCAGCACCCCCAACGCGCTGCTGCCGGAGTGCTTCCACAACGAAGGCAACTACATCATCAGCCTGGGCGAAGTGACCCGCTGGCTGGCGCAGCAGGCCGAGGCGCTGGAGGTTGCGATCTTCCCTGGCTTCGCCGCTGCAGAAGTGCTGTACGGCGACAACGGCGAGGTCATCGGCGTGGCCACCGGCGACATGGGCATCGAGAAGGACGGCAGCATCGGTCCGGCCTTCGAGCGTGGGATGGCGCTGCACGCCAAGTACACGATCTTCGCCGAAGGTGCGCGCGGCCACCTCGGCCGCCAGCTGATCGCCCGCTACAAACTGGACGAAGGCAAGGACCCGCAGGCCTACGGCATCGGCATCAAGGAGCTGTGGCAGATCGACCCGGCCAGGCATGAGCCGGGCCTGGTGGTGCATGCGGCTGGCTGGCCGCTGGACAGCGACACCTACGGCGGCGCGTTCCTGTACCACGCCGACGGCGGCAAGGTCGCCATTGGTTACGTGGTCGGCCTGGACTACAGGAACCCGTGGCTGAGCCCGTTCGAGGAGTTCCAGCGTTTCAAGACCCATCCCTCCATCCGCAAGCACCTGGAGGGCGGCACCCGCATCGGTTACGGCGCCCGTGCGATCACCGCCGGCGGCCTGCTGTCGCTGCCGAAGACGGTGTTCCCCGGGGGCGCGCTGGTCGGCTGCGAAGCCGGCTACCTCAACGCCAGCCGCATCAAGGGCAGCCATGCCGCGATCAAGACCGGCATGCTGTGCGCCGACGCCGCGTTCGACGCGCTGGCCGCCGATCGCCAGCACGATGAACTGAGCGCCTACCCGAAGGCGTTCGAAGCCAGCTGGCTGTTCACCGAACTGCAGCAGGCCAAGAACTTCAAGCAGTGGTTCAAGAAGGGCCAGACCGTTGCCACGCTGATGACCGGCGTGGAGCAGTGGCTGCTGCCGAAGCTGGGGGTGCGCAACCCGCCGTGGACCCTGCACCGCACCCAGCCGGACCACGCCTGCCTGGAGCCGGCGTCGCAGCACACCCGCATCGCCTACCCCAAGCCCGATGGCGTGCTGACCTTCGATCGTCTCAGCTCGGTGTTCCTGAGCAGCACCAACCACGACGAGAACCAGCCCAGCCACCTGACGCTGAAGGATCCGAGCATTCCGGTGAAGGTGAACCTGGCCGAGTACGCCGGTCCCGAAGCCCGTTACTGCCCGGCCGGCGTGTACGAGTTCGTCGGCGACGCCGACAACGCGCGCCTGCAGATCAACGCGCAGAACTGCGTGCACTGCAAGACCTGCGACATCAAGGATCCGACCCAGAACATCGTCTGGGTGACCCCGCAGGGCGGCGGCGGCCCGAACTACTCGGGCATGTGATCGCCCCGGGCTGCGACCGCGTGTCGCAGCCCGGCCGCTCCACCGCACCGCTATCCTGCCCGCCCATGCGTGCCTCCCGCCTGCTCACCACCGTTGCCGTGGCCCTGCTTGCCACGGCCTGCCAGCGCCCGCCTGCGGCGCCGGCCACGCCTGAACAGGCCCGGCAGCAGGCCATGCAGCGCGCGTTCGAACTGTGCGCCGGCTGCCACACCGTGCAGCCTGGCGGCATCCACCGTTTCGGCCCCAACCTGCACGGCGTAATCGGCCGTCGCGCCGGCAGCCTGCCCGATTACGGCTATTCCGACGGCATGCGCCGCGCCGACATCACCTGGAGCGCGCAGACCCTGGACGCGTTCCTGCAGTCGCCCACCCACGTGGTGCCCGGCACGCGCATGTACAACGCCTTTCCCAGCGCCGAACGCCGCGCGCTGGTGATCGCCTACCTGCAACAGCAGTCGGCTCAGTGACCCAGTCGCTGCAGCTGGTGCTGCAGGCGCTCCACGAACGCCGTTACAGCGGCGAACACCGGTGCCGGATCGGCCTCGGTCGCATCCTGCAGGCGCTCGACCAGCGCGTTGGCCTGCCCGGCCAGTGCGCTTGCCCCGATCGCCCCCAGACCGCCCGCCTGGCGATGCAGGTGGAGCGCCGCAGTCTCGCGGTCACCGGCCCGCACGGCGCGCTGCACCGCCGCCAGATCACTTTCACTGGCCTGCAGCAGGCTGTCGCGCAGCTGCTCGGCCACGACGCGCGAGCCATAGCGCTGCTGCAGGGTGGCCAGATCAGGCAGCACTTCAGCGTCGTCGGCGACAGTCTCCTGCACGGGCGCATCGAACGACTGGCCCTGTGCCTGCGGCAGCCAGCGCAGCAGCGCGGTGCGCAGCGTGGCCAGCGACAGCGGCTTGGCCAGCACCTCGTCCATGCCGGCCTCGCGGCAGCGGCGCGCATCGTCGTCCAGCACGCTGGCGGTCAGCGCCAGCACCGTCAGCCGCGGCTGGCCGGTACGGCCCTCGCGCTCGCGCAGCAGGCGGGTGAAACCGAAGCCGTCGAGTACCGGCATGCGGCAGTCGGTAATGACCAGATCGAAGGCCTCCGATGACAAGCGGTCCAGTGCCTGCTGGCCATCGCCCAGCAGCACATGGGGTACGCCCAGCTGCTGCAGCCGCCACGCCATCATCGCCTGGTTGGTCGGGTGATCCTCGATCACCAGCACGCGTGCCTCGCGCAGCGCCGGCGGCAGCAGCGCCGCCTGCTCCTGCTCCGCAACCAGCGCTTCAACGTCACCCCTGCCTGCCTGCACCAGCGCCAGCCGCACCTCGGCGCGGGTGCCCTCGCCCAGCGTGCTGTGCAACTCCAGCTCGCCGCCCATCATCTGCACCAGGCGCTGGCAGATGCTCAGGCCGAGGCCGGTACCACCATGGTCGCGCTGGATGTAGGCACCGGCCTGGGTGAACGGCGCAAACAGGTGCTGCAGCTGTTCCGGTGCGATCCCGGTGCCGGTGTCGGTGACGCTCAGGCACAGCGGCTGGCTGCCGTCTTCGGCGGTCGGGCCCAGTACCTCCAGCTGCAGCCGCACTTCGCCGCGTGCAGTGAATTTGATGGCATTGCTGAGCAGGTTGAATACGATCTGGCGCAGGCGCACGCCATCCACTTCGTGCGCTGCCGCCAGCTGAGGGTCGATCTGCACGTGCAGCTCCAGCCCGCGTGCACTGGCCTGCGCCGACATCAACCGGCACACGCTTTCCAGCAGGGGCCGCAGCGGTTGCGGCACCGGCTCCAGGCGCAGTGCACCCGCTTCCAGCCGCGAGTAATCGAGGATGTCGTCGAGAATCTGCCGCAGCATCTGCGCCGAATCCTCGATCACGCCGAGGATGCGCTGCTGCTCGCTGTCCAGCGGTGAGTGCGCCAGCACCTCCAGCATGCCCAGCACGCCGCTCATCGGCGTACGGATCTCGTGGCTCATCGTGGCCAGGAAACGCGATTTGGCCTCAGCGGCCTGCTCGGCGTCCGCCTTCGCCGCCGCCAGTGCATCGGCCTGCATCCGGGCTTCGCTTACATCCACCCAGTACCCACTCCAGATCACCGCGCCTTCTTCGGCGGCGTAGGGATGGGCCTGGCTGCGCACCCAGCGCACGCCTTCCCCGTCGCTGCGCAGGCGGAACTCCAGGATCAACGGCGCGAACTGGTGCGCGGCCTGCTCGATGGAATGCAGGATGCGCGCGCGGTCCTCCTGCTCGACGCATTCCAGCAACACCCTCGCATCCTGTTCGGCCTGCTGCCGGGTAATGCCGAACAACGCAGGCAGGTCGCCGGCGATGAACGGGAAGCTCAGCGTGCCATCGGCATCGCGACGGGCCTGGTAGACCACCGCCGGCAGGTTGTCGGTCACCTCGGCCAGGCGCTGCTCCAGCTGGCGGCGTCCGGCCACCTCACGGCGCAGCCGCCAATGGCCCACGCCATGCACCAGCAGTGCGGTCAGCAGCACCATCAGCACGGGCACGCCCCACCGCAGCAGATTGCTCCAGTCGACCCCATTGCGGTACTCCACCGCCAGCCAGGCGCTGCGCAGCGCCTCGCGCTTGCGTGGGGTCATCTGCAGCAGCAGGCGATCGAAGGTCGTGGCCAGGGCCGCATGGCGGCGATCCACTGCCAGCGCCAGCTGGTCGTTGAAACCGGCCGGAGCCGCGACCTGCATCCGCCCCGGGAAACGACTGCGCAGCAGGTGATCGACCACGGCAAGGTTGCCGACATAGGCATCGGCTTCACCCTCAAGCAGGCGCTGCAGCGCCTGCTCGGCACTCCGCGCAGCAATGATCCGGGCCTGCGGCGCCTGTTGCTGCACATAGCCACGCACGCGCTCCGGGTCGGACAGCAGCACGCGCTTGCCCTGCAGGTCGGCCAGGCCCAGCAGCGACTCGCCATCGCTCCTGACCACAATCACGTTCGGCACGCTGATGAAGGGCTGGCTGAACACCCAGTCCGGGCCCAGGTAGCGCGAATCAACGGGTATGCCCATCACCGCCTGCAGTTCACCGCGGCGGGCCTTCTCACGCACCTCGTACCAGTCGTGGCTGTTCTCGACCTTCAGGTTGGCGCCGGCCTGCATCAGGCGCTGCAGGTACTCGCTGGCCAGGCCACTGGGCCGGCCATCCTCGCCGGTGAACGACAGGGGCGCGGCATTCGGCGCGAAACCGATCATCAGCGGCTGCTCCAGCACACGCTTCTCGGCCTGGCTCAGCGCCAGCTGCGCCGATGCCGACCAGTGCGGCGGTGACAACCAGCGTTGTGCGAGGGCATCGCGCTGGGCCTGGCTGGTCGCGGCCAGCGCCAGGTCCAGGGCTTCGGCCAGGGGTTGCTTGCTGTTGGGAATGCCGAAGTGCAACCGTTCAGGGGGCAGGTCGCTCGGCCGCAACAGCGCCACGCCCTGCAGGCGCCGGCTGGCAATCAGCTCGGTGGCGACGAAGGCATTGCCGATGTAGACGTCCGCTTTGTCGTCTCTGACCATCTGCAATGCGCTCAACGTGTCATTTGCGACAAGCTGGCGGGCACGCGGGAATCGGGCGCGCACCTGCGGACCGGTCAGGAAGTCCTGTTCGATCACCACCCTCAGCCCATCCAGGTCCGGCATGTCGGAGGCACGCAGGTCATCGGGCCGGCCCACCAGTGCGAGCGGCGCCTCACTGTAGGCGGCGGTATAGACCATGCAGCGGGTGCGGTCGGCACTGAGGCCGACATTCATCACCACGTCGATCTCGCCACGACATGCCGCATCCAGCACGGATGTCCAGTCCGGATAGCGGCGCGCCTCGACCTTCACACCGAGCTGGCGAGCAAGATGCGACAGGTAGTCCGGTCCCAGCCCGACCTGCTCGCCATCACGGAGGGACTCGAAGGGCGGCCAGCCGCTGTCATACTGCCCGACAACGATGGTCGGATGCGCCACCAGGTATTCGCGCTGCAACGGGCTGAGCGGCAGCAGGCCAGGGGCCGGCTGTGCCTGGGCCAGGGGCAGCGCCAGCACCGCCAGCAGCAGGAGCAGCCCGCGAACAGCCCACCTACGCATCTGCGTCGATCTCCTAGAATCCTGCCAGGGACCGCGATGGTCGCGGTCCGGCGTGCCCGATGGCCATACTAGAGCATGAGCTTGCGCATCATCATCGCAGACGATCACCCCGTGGTCCGTATCGGTACCCGCGCCGTCATCGAGTCGAGCGGCGTCGGCCGCGTGGTCGGCGAGGCCGACAGCGCGCAGGCGCTGATGACCCTGCTCGCCAGCCAGCCCTGTGACCTGCTGGTCACCGACTACTCCATGCCGGGCAGCCCGCAGGCCGACGGCTTCGCCATGATCGGCATGATCCGCCGCCGCCATCCCGACCTGCCGGTGCTGATGCTCAGCGTCTCCAGCAACCTGGCGATCCTGCGCATGGTGCTCGACAGCGGCGTGCTCGGCCTGGTCGACAAGAGTTCGTCGATGGACGAACTGCCACAGGCCATCCAGTCGGTCTACCGCGGCCAGCCCTACATCAGCCGCAGCCTGCGCGAGCGGGTGGAAGCGGCCGGCAGCTGGCGCATGCGCGAGGGCGACGGCAAGCCGCTGTCCCCGCGCGAGGTGGAGGTGCTGCGCTTGCTCGGCACCGGCATGACGGTAAAGGAGATTTCGCTGCTGCTGCACAAGAGCGTCAGCACCATCAGCCGGCAGAAGGGCGATGCGATGCTCAAGCTTGGGCTGAAGGGCGATGCCGAATTGTTCGACTATCTGCGTGACGGGAAAATTTGAGACGCGATTCACAATAATCGCACCAGCAACAATGCGAGGTCGAAGGAATCGACCGGCGCATGTCCGGCCGCCAGCCGCGTCACCGTGGAGACGCGGGCCGCCAGCGGGCAGAGCCTGGCGCTTCGCCGCGGTGCGGTGCAGGGCGCGCCTGACGTGCTGCAGCCGCAGCAGGAGACCCCGCAGGAGCAGGCGCGGCAGGCCCAGAAAGCGATGGGCGTCGGACATGCCAACGCCTTGGCAGAGAAGGGAGGGGCCACCTCCGCGGCCCTTTTCCTTTCCGCCAGCTGAGCGGCCGCAGCCGCTTTCAGCCTTGCTTCATGCCGCCTGCCGCTAGATGAATGCGCAAGCCGCTCGGTGCACCAGGCAATGTTCCGGCAATGTTGTAACGCCAGCGTGGACATCACGGCAGCCGGGGCGCCCCGCGCCCTCCCTGCCCAGCGTGGCATGCACCTCACAGGAGAACGAACATGCTCAGTACTTCCACACTCAGCTTCCGTGGTCTGGCGATGGCTCTGGCGCTGGTTGCCGGTGTCGCCGTGGTCAGCGATGCCAGCGCGATGTCGAGGAAGGACAAGCGCACCCTGGTCGGCGCCGTGGTCGGTGGCGTGGCCGGCAACCTGCTCTCCAACGGTGATCCTGCCGCCACCGTCGGTGGTGCCGTGGCCGGCGGCGCGATCGGCAATCTGACCACCTCCGACCGCCGCGACCGTCGTTATTACGACAATCGCTACTACGACAACCGCTACGACCGCCGCTACGATCGTGGCTACTACCGCAGCGGTTACTACGATCGTGGCGACGACCGCCGCTGGCAGCGCGAGCGTTACTACGACAACCGCTACTACCACGACCGCGGTCGCCATCGCGGCTGGTAAGCGGCACGGCGGCGTTACCCTGCCGATGGCAGAGACGGGCGGGTCGATGACCCGCCCGTTTGCGTTGGCCGCGCGCATGACGTTGAATGCGCAGCCTTGGATGTGACTTTCCCCTCTCGGGCTGCGGCATGACGTCTTCCTCCCACCGCGTGCAGGGCCTCAACAACGACGAGGTCGCTGCCGACTGGCCACCGATCAGCGCGGCGGACATCGCGTGGTTGCGGCAGTGCTATCCGCAGCTGCACAGCGGCAGCCAACCGCGCTGGCACAGCCCGCGACCGCTGTCGGCTGCCGCCATCGTCGATGGCACGCGCGGCGCGGTGTTCATCAAGCGCCATCACCACAGCGTGCGCAACGCGGCCTGCCTGGAAGAAGAACACCGCTTCATCGCCCATCTCGACGCTGCTGGCGTGCCGGTGGCACAGGTGCTGGCAGCGACCGATGGTCACACCGCGGTCGAACACGGCGAATGGACGTTTGAACTGCACGACGTCGGCGTAGGCGACGACCTGTACCGCGACGCGGTGTCGTGGTCGCTGCTGACCGATGTCGCGCAGGCCCGCGAAGCCGGACGCACACTCGCACAGCTGCACCGCGCCGCCGCCAGCTACCACGCGCCCCAGCGCAGCACCCATCTGCTGGTGGCGCGCGACGACCTGATCCGCGCCGACGATCCGATCGCCGCAATCAAGGCAGGACTGCACGCGCGCCCCGGCCTGGCCCGCTATCTCGCGCGCATTCCGTGGGAAGCGCAGCTGCAGCACGACGTGCTGCCGTGGCACACGGGCCTGGCCGAGCGCCTGCGCGACGAACCACGGCTGTGGGCGCACAACGACTGGCATGTCTCCAACCTGCTCTGGCGCGACGGGCAGGTCAGCACCGTGCTGGATTTCGGCCTGGCCTCGCCCACCAGCGCACTGTTCGACCTGGCCACCGCCATCGAGCGCAACGCCGTGGCATGGCTGGAGCTGGCGCGCGGCATGGAGGCCGTGCGCGTCGATATCGCGCTGGCGTTGCTCGATGGCTACCGCGAGGTGCTGCCGCTGTCGGCGGCACGCGTGCACCTGCTGGCCGACCTGCTGCCGATGGTGCATTTCGACTTCGCACTGTCCGAAGTGGAGTATTTCGAGGGCGTCACCGGCTCGACCGCCAATGCCGACGTGGCGTGGCAGCCCTTCATGCTTGGCCATCCGGCGTGGTTCCATACCGCCCCGGGGCAGGCACTGCTGCAGGCCCTGCACGCCGCCGCGTGATCCGGTTGACACAGCGTTGGGGTCAGATCCCTTTCCGCAGGAAAGGGATCTGACCCTGGGTGGCGCTCGCAAATCCGTACCATTTGTAGTGAAATGGTCACCTGAAGCGGGGGTGCCTGGATCTGCCAGGCTGAGAGAGTCCCTTGGAACCTGATCCGGTTTGCACCGGCGTAGGGAGCTTTGAGCCGCAGCCACACCCCCGTCATGGGTCAGTGCACCTGCGCGCCGTCGCTTCGTCTCCCTTGTTGTCCGAAGACGAACCGAATGAACCGCTGCCTGCGCCCCACCCTGCTCTCCCTCGCCCTCTGCGCTGCGCTGCCACTGCACGCCAGCGAGGCCGAGGCATCCCCTGATGCGGCTGCCACCGGCGCCGAGCGCTCGCCGACCGAACTGGCGGCGGTGCGCGTGCAGGCCGGCAAGCCGAAGGCCGATACCTCGCGCGTGAACGCCTTCGGTGGCGGTTCGTGGAAGGACACGCCGGCTTCGGTGAACGTGCTCGAGCGCGACTATCTCGACCGCCGCCAGCTACGTTCGCTGTCCGAGCTGGCCAGCAATGATGCCTCGCTGGGTGATGCCTATGCGCCGGTGGGCTACTACCAGAACATCGCCATCCGCGGCTTCGCCCTGGACGCCGCCACCGGCTACCGCTTCAACGGCCTGTCCATCGCCGGCGAACAACGCCTGGCGCTGGAGAACGTGCAGTCGGTGGAGATCCTCAAGGGTGAAGCCGGGCTGGCGGCAGGGGTGATGGCGCCGGGCGGCATCGTCAACTACATCGGCAAGCGCCCGGCCGAAGTGCGCACCGCCACGCTCGGCACCGATTCGGAAGGCTCGCGCTACGTCGCCGTCGATGTCGGCCACTGGATCACCCCGCGCTTCGGCCTGCGCCTGAATGCCGCATGGGATTCCAGCAATTCCTACGTCGAGCATGCCGATGGCCGCCGCAACTTCTACTCGCTGGCCGCCGACTGGCTGATCGGCGAGCGCGGCAAGCTGGAAGTGGATGCCAACTATCAGACCAGCTCGCAGCGCTCGGTGTCCGGCTACCAGCTGCTGGGCGCGCGTGACCTGCCGCGCGGTGTCGACCGCGAGCATCTGCTCGGCTACCAGCCGTGGCAGCGCCCGGTGGATATCGCCAGCACCAACATCACCGCGCTGCATACTTACGACTTCAACGACGCCTGGCAATCACGTGTATCGGTGGGCCATAGCCGTTCGGTGATCGACGACAACGTCGCCTTCGCCTACGGCTGCTACTACGCCACGCAGTGCGCCGACGGCAGCGTGCCGGGCAATTATTTCGCGCCGAACGGCGACTATGACGTCTACGACTACCGCAGCCCGGACGACACCCGCCAAAACCAGCAGGCCCGTGCCGAACTGCGTGGCCGCTTCGAGACCGGCAGTATCGGCCACCAGCTGACCCTCGGTGCCGACTACTTCCGCCGCACCGTGGACAGGCGCCCGAGCGTCAACGAGTACGTCGGCACCAGCAACATTCACGACGCACCGGTGCCGGTGTTCGCGCCGTCGCCGAAGATGCCGGGCCCGTCCGCACGTCGCCTGGACAGTCGCCAGACCGCGTTCTTCGCGCTGGACCGGATGAGCTTTGGTGACGACTGGCAGTGGCTGGCCGGTGGCCGCTTCGTGCGCCTGGACGAGCGCGCCTACGACAAGCGCGGCATCCCGCAGCGGCACAGCCGCCTGTCGCGCTTCCTGCCACAGACTGCGGTGGTGTGGAAAGCCACCGACCAGCTCAACGCCTACGCCAGTTACGTGCGCGGCATTTCGCTGGGCCAGGAAGCGCCGTTCTGGACCAGCAACGCTGACACCTTCCTGCCGTCGGTACAGTCGCGCCAGCTGGAAGTGGGCGTGAAGTACGTGCCGGTCGAGGCGTTGACGCTGGGCGCAGCCGTGTTCCGCATTTCGCAGCCGTACCAGTACGCCAAGCCGGACAACAGCGACGTGGGTTACACCTTCGTCGAGGAAGGCACGCAGACCCACACCGGCCTGGAGCTGACCGCCAACGGCCAGCTGACGGACGCATTGCAGATCGTGGCCAGTGCCAGCGTGCTGCAGGCGCGCGCGCGCGACACCGGCACGCCGGCCTATGAGGGCCATCAGCTGGTGAACGTGCCGAAGGTGCGTGCCAGCGTGCACGTGGCCTATGCACTGCCGTTCGTGCAGGGCCTGGATGTCACTGGCGGGTGGCGCTATGCCGGTGCCAACGTGGCACGCGCCGACGGCGCCGTGCGCGCGCCGGACTACTCGGTGTTCGATGCCGGCCTGCGTTTCCAGCACCGGCTGCACGAGCGTGCCGTGACCTGGAACCTGTCGGTGGACAACGTGTTCAACCGCTTCTACTGGCGTGACACCGGCAGCAGCGGCGGTGACTACTACCTGTTCCCCGGCGCACCGCGACAGGCGCGCCTGTCGGTGACGTTCGCGCTGTGAACGGCGTCGTGCTCGAGTGGACCGCCGCGCTGTGCAGCGTGCTCGGCGTCTGGCTGATGGCCCGGCGCCGGTTGTCTGCATGGCCGGTGGGCCTGCTGTCGGTCACGCTGTATGGCCTGGTGTTCGCCGAGGCCAAGCTGTACTCGGACACCCTGCTGCAGGTCGCCTTCGGTGGCTTCCTGGTCTACGGCTGGCTCAACTGGCGCCAGCACGCCGCCGATGAGGGCAGCATCCGCATCGTGCCACTGGCGCGAGGCAAGCTGCTGCGCGACCTGGCCTTCGGCCTGTGCGGTGGCGTGGCGCTGGGTGCGGCCATGCACACCTTCACCGATGCCGCGCTGCCGTGGCTGGACGCGATGCTGACCGCACTGAGCCTGGTCGGCCAGTGGTGGCAGGCGCGCCGCCACGTCGCCTGCTGGTGGGTATGGATCGCCGTGGACGTGGTCTATGTGGGTGCGTACCTGTTCAAGTCGCTGCACGTAACTGCCGCGCTGTACGTGTTCTTCCTCGGCCTGGCCGTGTTCGGCCTGCGCGCATGGAGCGCGGCCGCGCGCGAACCGCAGGTGGCGCCGGTTCGTTGATGCGGATGGCCGGGCTGTGCGCTGGCCATCCACAGTGGAGCCACGCCATGCGTGGCTGAAGGGTCACCGGTAGGCCCATCCACGCATGGCGTGGATCTACCGGTCAAGCACCAGACCCAATCGCAGCGGTTGGCGCATGTCGGCCGGCGGTGCGGCCTGCAACGGCGCTGCCTGCAACGTCGCGCGCAGGTCGGCATCGACCTGGGCGTCACCCAGGCTGTCGAACTCCAGCTTCGAGATGCGGCCGTCCGCCGCAATCCACAGGCTCACAGGCAGCGGCGTGGGTGTATCCGGGTGTGCACGCAACCACTCCACCACGCGCTGCGCCTGCGGGTCCTGCTCCTGCTGCAGGCGCTGCTGCAGCTGGCCACCCACGGCGGCGGCGTAGGCCATCCAGTGCGCAGGGGCTTCGTGTGCGGACGACGCCGAACTGCCCAGCGCCAGCGCGGCGAACAACGCGGCCAGTGGCCGCCACCAGCGGCGGATGCCGGTCCTGTTTGCTGACATGACCATCGCCTGCCTCCTGCGCTCCCCTCCAGCGCGCCATGGTCGGCGCCATAGATGACAGGCAGATGGCGGGCCGTGATGGCCCGGCGCGATCACTCGCCCAGGTCGGCCAGCACCTTGCGCGAGGGCGCGAAGAAGGTCACGCCGGTGGTGGCGGTGGAGAAGTCGAGGATGCGGTCGTGCAGCGGCGCAGGATTGCCGATGAACATGCGCTCGAGCATCTTCTCGATCACCCACAGGCGGCGCGTGTAGCCGATGAAGTAGGTGCCGTACTCGCCGCGACCCGGGTTGGCGAACGGCATGTTGTCGCGCAGGATTTCGTGCTCGCCGTCGGCGTCTTCGATGGTGCACAGCGTCTTGTGCGATTTCTGCGCATCGGCCGGCGCATCATCCAGCTCGATGTTGTCGTGCTTGGTGCGGCCGATGATCGCCTCCTGCGCCTCGGTCTTCTGCGCGCGCCAGGCATCGAGGTTGTGCAGGTACTTCTGCACCACCACGTAGCTGCCGCCGGCATGCTCCGGGTCTTCATCGCCAACAATGGTGGCTTCCGGCAGCGACAGTCCTTCCGGGTTGGCGGTGCCGTCGACGAAGTCGAGCAGATCGCGGCCATCGAAGTAGCGGAAGCCGGCCACGTCATCGACCGCTTCCACCGCATCACCGAAGGCCATCAGCAGGTTGCGCTCGAACGCCACGATCAGGTCCATGGTACGTGCGCGGATGTGGTACAGCAGGTCACCGGGCGTGGCCACAGCGGTGTGGGTCGCGCCCTTGATCTCGCGGAACGGCTTCAGCTCGCGTGGCGGCGTGGAGCCCACCAGCGGCTGCCACACGCGATGGCCGATGGCCACGTTGCAGGTGAAGGTGCGCTCGATCTCGCGGATGGCGGTGTTCTTGATCAGGTCATCGGTG
Source organism: Stenotrophomonas sp. X (assembly GCF_055721025.1). NCBI lineage: Bacteria > Pseudomonadati > Pseudomonadota > Gammaproteobacteria > Lysobacterales > Lysobacteraceae > Stenotrophomonas > Stenotrophomonas sp. X. Next base: position 150,962 of record NZ_CM146756.1, on the reverse strand, counting down.
CTCGCCAGCACCTCGCGTGCCTTGGCGATCGACGCCTCGTCATCCTTCACCTTCAGCACCAGAAACGCCGCCGAATGAGTAAGCGGTGCGGTGATCTGCTGCGGCTCGTTGTCGAGCGTGTGGTTGAGGGCGGTGATCGGTGCGGGCTGGGAATTCACGGCAGTTCCTGCTGGCTTGAGGCGGGTGCATCGTCAATGGCGACGTGCCGGGATCATAGCGGAACCGCCTGACCGGCAACGGAGCGGTTCTCGTTCCGTCCTGCGAGCAGCACCGTGCATTCCCGCGCTACATGGAACTGCTGCGGCCCTGCACTCTCCGGACGCACACAAAAGAAGAAGCCCGGCGCGAGGCCGGGCTTCGGTTGGCGTGTGGGAGAGAGAGAGAGTCACACGCCAGCACAACACGCTCTAACAACGGGCGTTTGTTACCAGGTGAAGCGCGGGCCCACGAACCACTCGCGGTCGCCGGCCTTGGCCAGCTTCACTTCGCCACTCAGGCCCCAGTTCTGGTTGAACTTGGCGGTGGCGCCGACGCGGCCGTAGAACTCGCCGTCCGGGTTGATGCCGTGCTTCTTGGTGTAGTCCTCGTAGCCGGCCATCACGTAGCCTTCCACGTACGGGTTGAACGCGGTGCGCACGCCAACTTCGGTGGAGTAGCCGTTGAAGTCCAGGCCATGCTTCATGTCGAACTTCTGGTACGCGACGCGGGCGACCAGGTCGGTGTTCGGTGCGATGCCGTAGTTGTAGCCGGCGCCGATGCGCCACTGGTCGACGTCGTTCTTGAACGTGTCGGTCTCCTGCGCGCTGTAGTCGCCGAAGATGTGGAAGTTCGGGTGCACCGCCACGGAACCCTTCACCTTCCAGCCATCGGCGTCGCCGCCCTTGGCATCGGTGTTCACATAGCCGCCTTCAACGTAGTTGTACGACAGGCCATCGGTTGCCGATGCAGCGAACGGCAGGGCAGCCAGAAGACCCAGGGCGAGCAGCGAATTCTTGTTCATCGGGACACACCTTTAATTATTTTGGTTTCGTCGGCCGCCTCCCGGGAGGGGGAGAGAGAGGAGGCGGTCGACAGGTGTGAATTATCCGTTAGGGGGGCCAATCGACCCTGAATATTGAACTGACTGGTGTATAAATAAGGCTGGCGTTCAGGGAACTCCTCATGCCGCACGCATCAGTCGCGTCACTGCTGTTTCCGCTTCATGCCCGGCGCACAGTGCGGGCTTTGCTGCTCTTCGCCCTGCCGATGATGCTGCAGGTAGCCAACGCAGCCGAGCGTACCCGCCCTTCCGGGCGCATCGTGATTCAGACCGACGATGTCACGCGCTTCTTCAGCGTGCTGGATGCAAGCGGAGGGAAGCCGAATGCCGACGATCTGCAGCGCGGCTATCTGCATGCGGGTACGGATGCACTACGCAGCTTCACTGACAGCCGTATCGGCTCGATGGATCGTCTTGCAGATGCGATCCAGCGCAGACCTGCGCTGTTTGCCAAAGCACGTACCTGTGCGACGGCGCTGCCGGAGATCCGCGAGCGGGTTGCCAAGGCACTCGATCGGTTGGGCACTCTGCTTCCCTCCGCACGTTTTCCGCCGGTCACCGTGCTGGTGGGTCGGGGCAACAGCGGGGGTGTCACCACGCCCGACGGCGTGGTGATCGGACTGGAGGCACTGTGCAACGCCGACTGGATGCAGCCCGATGTGGGCGACCGTTTCGTGCACCTGATCGCCCATGAGTACGTGCACGTGCAGCAGCCCGGTGCGAGCGTCGATGTCGCGCAGCCCACCCTGCTCTATCAGACGTTGCTTGAAGGCGGCGCCGAGTACGTGGGCGAACTGATCTCGGGGCAACCGGCCAACGCGCATCTGCGTCGTTGGACGCAGGGCCGCGAATGCGCCCTGGAACGCCAGTTCGCCCGGGACAGCGCCGGTACTGAGCTGTCGCAATGGCTCTACAACGGCGCCGGCGACGAAACGCGCCGCGGCGATCTTGGCTACTGGATCGGCTACCGCATTGCCGCTGACTACGTTGCCCGCGCCGATGACAAAGCCGGTGCCGTCGCCACGCTGCTGGCGGTGCGTCCGGAAAGTGCGCCGGCACTGTTTGCCGCAAGTGAATGGCGCCCGGCGTGTGGGCCAGTGGAAAACGGGCAGGAATGAGGCCGTCTTCAGGCTGATGAATTGGGCGATTCAAGCAACTGCAAGGCCATCGCCTCTGTGCACATCAGCTCGCCTGATCTCACTCGTTAAGCTTTGCTGATGAACATATTTCACAACCCTTCCACGTCTTCCAACTTCAGCTGAAAGCGCTTGTCAGCGTGGGGAACAAACGCCGCTATATTCCAGCTTCCCCAGACGAAGGAGGGAGTGCAATGAACCTGAACCCGCAACACATGAAGACGGCCCGCGCACTTGCTGTGGCGCTCATCGCCACCGTAAGCCTTGGCGCTTGTGCCACCTACAAGGACGAGTTCGCAACCATCAACTCGCGCCTCGATCAGCTCGATGTAAAGGTGCAGGGCGCTGCACAGAGTGCCGAGTCCGCCAACCAGTCGGCACAGCAGGCCAATCAGCGCCTGGATCAGATCGAAGGCCGCGTGCAGCAGCTTGAAAGGGCACCCGTCGGGCGCAAGCCGCGCGGCTGATCGCTCCCTCACCGTTTGAATTGATCCACCTCTGTATCGGGAACCAGTGGCCCTCGCCGGCCACTGGCCTCCTTCCACCAGAATTGCATTGCCAGGAGCCTTCCCATTCGTACCTCCTCCTCGCCTGCACGCCGCGCCCTCCATGCCGCTCTGGCCATGGCACTGGCCGTTGCATGCAGCGGCGTAGCCAACGCCAGGGACAAGGACGCACCCGCACCACCGGCGGCCGCCGTTGATGAACTTCCGCCCGACCAGAGCGTCTCCGAAACAGTGATCGCGCTGGCCGGCTGGGTGGTCGCCAGCAAGGACAACCAGGGCTATCCGTTCGCGATCATGGACAAGGCGGCCGCGCAGGTTCTGGTCTTCGGCGGCGACGGCAAGCTGCGCGGCGCCGCGCCGGCGCTGTTCGGTTCGGCCATCGGCGATCATTCTGCACCCGGCGTCGCCAAGCTCGCCCTGAGCGCGATTCCCGGCCACGACCGCACCACGCCGGCGGGCCGCTTCATTGGTGCCTATGGCCCCTCCGACGATGCCGGGCGTGTGCTGTGGGTGGACTACGATTCCGCCGTGTCGATGCATCCACTGCCGCCGGGCAGCCCGAAGGAAAAGCGTGCCGAACGGCTGGCATCGCCCACGCCAGACGACAACCGCGTCACCCACGGCTGCATCAACGTCTCACCCGCGTTTTACGAGCAGATCGTGCACTCCACGTTCGAGAAGGGCGGCGTGTTCTACATCCTGCCGGACAAGGATTCGATCGCGGAGACGTTCCCGGAATTCGCGCAGAGCCGTGCCGCCGCAGATGGCGACGAAAAGAAGACCGCACAGCACGCTGGCGAGTAGTGCGTTTGTGCGTCCGCCCTGGGCGTTGTGGGCACATGCCTGGGCCTTGCCCGGCCGCCGGGGCGGCCGCGATGCACGGTCTGCTCGTGGAAAGCCGCCTGCCTATGAGACCTGGTGCCCCCCGAGGCGCGGCGCGCTGGCATCCTGCGACGATCCTGCGAGGCAATGTCTGCCTCGTCCATGAGGCCGCCGGTGGACCCACTCTTCCAGTTTTTGCTGAGCACGATGGGTGGCGTATTCGTCTTCCTGTTCTTCGTGGGACGTGAGTACCTGCGTGGCCTTGGATGGCTGCTCGGTTCCTGGGATCCGAACATGGGGTGCGCGACAGAAGATGAACTCATTTCGAAGGCCAACCGCAGCGCCTTGCTGATTGCGGCGGTGCTTCTGGCGTGGGCCTTCATGGGCCCTTCTCCCTACCGCCGCAACTGGGAAATCGAAGTAATGGGCATCGGTACCGGCATGTTGCTTGCCTATGTGGTGATCATCCGCCTTGCAGCTTCAAGGGTGAAGAGGCTGCTCGGGTGAGCGTGCCTCACATCGGCACCCATGAGGATCAGGAAGCCGTAGCCCCTGCAGCCCGCGCCAATGCCGCGGCGTGCGCGTCGCCCTTCCGCTCGCTGTAGCGGTCCACCAGGTAGTCCGACCGGCCCCGCGTCAGCAGCGTGAACTTCACCAGCTCTTCCATCACGTCCACCACCCGGTCGTAGTACGGCGAGGGTTTCATCCGGCCGTCGTCATCGAATTCCTGCCAGGCCTTGGCCACCGACGACTGGTTGGGGATGGTCAGCATGCGCATCCAGCGGCCGAGCACGCGCAATGTGTTGACGGTGTTGAACGACTGCGAGCCGCCGCTCACCTGCATCACCGCCAGCGTGCTGCCCTGCGTGGGCCGCACGCTGCCATCTTCCAGCGGCAACCAGTCGATCTGGTTCTTGAACACGCCGGTGACCGTGCCATGCCGCTCGGGGCTGACCCAGACCTGCCCTTCCGACCACTGTGACCATTCGCGCAGTCGCTGCACTTCGGGGTGATTCCTGTCCACGCTGTCCAGCATCGGCAGCGCATGCGGATCGAACACCCGGGTATCGCACCCCAGGTGGCGCAGCAGCCGCTCGGCTTCCAGCGCCAGCTTGCGGCTGAACGACTGGGGCCGCAGCGAGCCGTAGAGCAGGAGAATGCGTGGCGGCCCCAGATCTGCCGCGGCGAGCTGGTGATGATTGGGCTGGGGCAATGACGATTCCGCCAGGTTGGGCAGGTCCAGACTTGTGATTGGCTTATTCATTCGATTATTCTAGAAATATGGAAACGTCGAATGCAATCGCTGCCCTGACCGCCCTCGGCCATGTCACCCGCCTGGCTGCCTTCCGGCTGCTGGTGGAGGCGGGCCCGGCAGGGCGCATGGCGGGCGACATCGCCACGGCCCTGCAGGTGCCTCCCGCCACGCTCAGCTTCCACCTGAAGGAGCTGGTGCAGGCCGGGCTGGTGGAGAGCGAAAGCCAAGGCCGCCACGTCTGCTACCGCGCCAACTTCGATGCGATGAACGGCTTGATCCAGTACCTGACGCACAACTGCTGCGCGGGCTCCCCGGATGAGCGGTGCGCTGTGAGCGAACCGGCATGCAGGTGCTGAGATGAAACCCGATCCGGTGATTCGTGCAGGCACGCGCGACGACCTGTGCTCCATCCGCGACCTTCTGCGGCAGGCGCAGTTGCCCGTGGCCGATCTGGAAAGCAGCGAGGTGGCGTTTCTCGTCGCAGACCTCGACGGCATTCCCGTGGGTGCCGTTGGATTGCAGATCTTCGGCGCGTCGGCCCTGCTTCGCTCGCTGGTGGTGTCCGACGACCGACGCAATACCGGCCTTGGGCGCGCGTTGCTGTCAGCGGCCGAGGACATGGCCCGCCGCATGCAGGTCAGGGAACTGGTGCTGCTGACAACGTCGGCAGGCCCGTGGTTCGCGCGGCACGGCTATGCCGGATGCGATCGCGCGCAGATAGCGGAGGCGATCCGCAGCTCTGCCGAGTTCACTAGTCTCTGCCCGGCCAGCGCGCTGTGCATGTCCAAGCCACTCCCTGACCACGGAAGCCACATGACCCGCAATGTCTTGTTCCTCTGCACCGGCAACAGCGCGCGCAGCGTGCTGGCTGAAGCCACCCTGCGCGCCTGGGGCGGCGATCACTTCAGCGCATTCAGTGCGGGCAGCCAGCCCACTGGCCAGATCAATCCCTTCGCGCTCGCCCAGCTGCAGGCCGAAGGAATGCCCATTGACGGGCTGCGCAGCAAGTCGTGGGATGAGTTCGTGGATGCAGCCCCGATGGATCTGGTGATCACCGTGTGTGACGCGGCCGCTGCCGAAGCCTGCCCTGTGGTGTTCGGTGACTTCATCCGCAGCCACTGGGGCCTGCCTGATCCGGCCGCCGTGGCAGGCAGCGATGCCGACAAGGCCGCAGCCTTCGCACTGGCCCATGCCATCGTGAAAACGCGCCTGCGTGCGCTGCTCGCACTGCCCGAATCGGTGTGGTCTGAACGCGAAGCGCTGCAGCACGCGCTGGACCGGATCGGCCAGCTGCTGCCGACCGACGGCGCGCAGTGACGGTGCCACTGCCATGAGTCTGTTCGAGCGACACCTGACGCTGTGGGTTGTGCTGTGCATTGCGATGGGCACGCTGCTGGGCCACGTCCTGCCCGATGCCTTCGCGGTGCTGGCCTCCGCCGAAGTGGCCAAAGTCAACCTGCCGGTTGCGGTGCTGATCTGGCTGATGATCATCCCGATGCTGCTGAAGGTCGACTTCACTGCGATGCGCCAGTTGCAGCAGCACTGGAAGGGCATCGGCGTGACGCTGTTCATCAACTGGGCCGTGAAGCCGTTCTCGATGGCGCTGCTGGGCTGGCTGTTCCTGCGCCATGCCTTCGCGGACTGGCTGCCCGCAGCACAGATCGACAGCTACATCGCCGGTTTGATCCTGCTGGCGGCCGCGCCCTGCACCGCCATGGTGTTCGTGTGGAGCAACCTGTGCCGCGGTGATGCCAACTTCACCCTGAGCCAGGTGGCCTTGAACGACGCGATCATGGTGGTCGCATACGCACCGGTGGTTGCGCTGTTGCTGGGCCTGTCGGCGATCACTGTGCCCTGGGACACGCTGCTGTTGTCGGTGGGTCTCTACATTGTGGTGCCCGTGCTGGTGGCCGCCGTGCTGCGGCACTGGATCCTTTCGCGCAGCGGCGAGGCGGGGCTGCAGCGTGCGCTTCGACGGCTGGGCCCGCTGTCGCTGTCCGCCCTGCTGCTGACGCTGGTGCTGCTGTTCGGGTTCCAGGGCCAGCAGATCGTGAAGCAACCGCTGGTGATCGCGCTGATTGCCGTGCCGATCCTGATCCAGGTCTATTTCACTTCGGGCCTGGCCTACCTGCTCAACCGCCGCCTGGGCGTGGCACATTGCGTGGCCGGCCCGTCAGCACTGATTGGCGCCAGCAACTTCTTCGAACTGGCGGTGGCCACTGCGGTGGGACTGTTCGGCGTGCATTCGGGTGCTGCGCTGGCGACGGTGGTGGGCGTGCTGATCGAGGTGCCGGTCATGCTGTCCGTGGTGCGGATCGTGAACCGTACACAAGCCTGGTACGAGAGACGCGAAGAGCACTGACAGATCAAAGTGTGTGGGAGTCGAATTGCGTTCTTCGCCCCGCACTGTCGTCATCGACTTGGTGGGGTGCCCGTACGCCACGTCATCAACTTCGACCCATGTCGCATATTCCCCATGCCGCTACGGCCGTTGCGGCGCCTGCGTCTGCGACAGCTTAACAGCGTGCAAAAATGCCAAAAGCGTCTTTGATCAAGCGTTGAATGCAACTGTTCTGATTGGCACCGCGCAGCAGCACGCGTACAGATGACGTGCCATCGAAAAAGGATGGCCGGGCTTCGAAAACCCGTGCGCTTGTTTGACAACGCTTGCCCGCCGGCGTCACCCCTCGTGGCGCCGGCGGGCAATCCGTCTGCCGGCTATGGCGGGCGGAGCGTGGAGGCCCTGTGCCTGCCGGTTTCAACAAGCGCCCGGTTTTCGAGCCACGTCTCCGCCCGCCACCTTTGCGTGGCGGCTGCCGTCTGTCCTGCACGGAGCATTGCCATGAGCACACCCGAATCCTCCCGACTACGCACGCAATACGTGCCCGCCAACGCGGACGCGCCTTCGGAAGCACCGCACCAGCAGGATCCTCTCGGTTTCATCGCCACCCTCGACCGCATCGGCAAGGACGCCGCCGCCGACGGCCAACCCTGGCCCGAACGTCATCAGATGCCGGGCCGCCGCATGGCGCTGGCCGACGCGGATTGCGCATTGACCGGCCTGCGCGTGGCGCTGGAAATGCTGCTGGCTGCCGAGCGCGTGCGCCAGAACGGTCCCGACGAGGAGTACGTGGGCGACCGCGTGATGGAGGGCCTGATGATGGCCAGTCTGTCGCTGACCGCACAGGTCAGCGCACGCATGCGCCCGGAAGGGTGACACGGGGAACAACGCTCACTGCAACGCCGGGCACGGCCCGGCGCTGCGGCGCGCGCCACATCACTCGCAAAGCGCGCTGTCTTCCTTCAGCGCGGCATCCTGCAGTGGCTGGCGCTGTTCGATCTGCACACGCTGTTCCGCCGTCGGCTCGCCCAGCCACCACACACGGCAGCGCGCAGTAAGACGGCCGACCATCTTCGCCTGCGTGGGTGAGTACAGCATCGCCAACGCGGTGCCGGGGCAGTCGTGGGCCTGGCAGGCGGTGTAGAACCACCACGGCTCGCCCTGCAGCACCAGCAGCTCGCCAGGGCCGCTGGGTCCGCTCAACAGGCGTTGGCGCAGCGAGGGAATCTCCTTGTCGCTCGATTCGGCTGCCGCGGTGTCCTTCATCAGCGCGTTGAAGGCCGCCAGCACCGCCAACGCGCGGCCGCGCCCGCGGTGATGAATGCCACCGGGCGTGGCCCGGCGCTACCGGGCGCCAACCAAGGTTGGCAGCTACCAGAAGCGGGATCCGTCCTGGATCTACGCCATGCCTGGATGGGGCGCGCATAAAAAAACCCCGGCGCGTGGCCGGGGTTTTTCGATTCACTTGAACAGCGTGTCCGGATACTCCGGTTTCTGTTCCCGCGCCAGCAGTGCGCGCAGGCCTTCTTCCGGGGTCTGCTCGCCATGCAGCACGGCACGCACACCGTCGGAGATCGGCAGGTCGATGCCATGACGGCGCGCCTGTCGCATCACTTCGTCGGCAGTCTGCACCGACTCGACCACCTGGCCGATCTCGCGCACGGCATCCTGCAGCGTCTGGCCGCGGCCCAGGGCCAGGCCCAGGCGGCGGTTGCGCGACAGGTCGCCGGTGCAGGTCAGCACCAGATCGCCCAGGCCGGCCAGGCCCATCAGCGTTTCCGGCTTGGCGCCGATCGCAGCGGCCAGGCGCAGCATTTCGTTGAGGCCGCGGGTGATCAGGCCGGCACGGGCGTTGAGGCCCAACTGCATGCCATCGGCCACGCCGGTGGCCACGGCCAGCACGTTCTTCATCGCACCGCCCAGCTCGGCACCGACCATGTCGTCGCCGGTGTAGGCGCGGAACGCCGGGCCATGCATCGCCTCGGCCACCGTCTGCGCGAACTCGGGCACGTCGCCGTGCACGGTGATCGCGGTCGGCAGGCCCTGGGTGACTTCCTTGGCGAACGACGGCCCGGTGACGACGGCCAGCGGCACATCCTCACCCAGCACTTCGCGCGCCACTTCATGCAGGAAACGGCCCGAACCGGGTTCGAAGCCCTTGGTGGCCCAGGCCACGCCGGCACCGGCCGGTCGCAGCGGCGCCAGCGCACGCACGGTCTCGCCAAACGCGTGCGACGGCGTCACCACCAGGATCCAGGCCGCGCCCTGCACCGCCGACGCCAGGTCGGTGGTGGCACGCAGGCTGTCCGGCAGCGGGATGCCCGGCAGGTAACGCGGGTTCTCGTGGCGCTGGTCGATGGCCTCGACCACGGCAGCATCGCGCCCCCACAGCACGGTCGGGTGACCGTGCCGTGCGAGCAGGCTGGCCAGCGCGGTTCCCCAGGAACCGGCGCCGAGCACGGCGATCTTGTCAGCGGGAGTGCTCATCCGTGACGTCGCGGCAGGAATCAGGCGTTGCCGGCCGGCTCGGAGTCAGCCAGCGACGGTGCGTCGCCCTGCTCCTGGCGCTGGCGCAGGGTTTCTGCGTACAGGCCTTCGAAGTTGATCGGCTGCAGGAAGAACGGCGGGAAGCCGCCGGCCTGGATCAGGTCGCTGATCAGCTGGCGCACGTAGGGGAACAGGATGTTCGGGCACTGGGTGCCGAGCAGCACGTCGATCGACTGCGGGTCCAGGCCGACCAGGCCGAACACGCCGGCCTGCTTCACTTCGGCCACGTAGGCGGTGCGCTCACCGGCCTGGCAGGTCAGGGTCACGGCCAGCACGACTTCGAAGGCGTTCTCACCCAGGCGCTGCACCTGCTGGTTCAGGTTCAGCTGCAGCTCCGGCTGCACCTGGTCATTGAAGATGGTCGGCGCGTTCGGCGACTCGAAGGAGACGTCCTTGACGTAGATCTTCTCGACGGTGAAAGCGGGGCCGGTAGCGGCATCGACCGGCGCAGCGGCGCCGTTGGTGATCTCTTCGGACATTTCCAGTAACTCCAGGTGAATGCAATGAAAACGATGGTCGAATTACTGCGATGGGGGCGGGACCCGGCCCATACAAGGCCGGATCCGCCACCTGCGACAATCAGTTGCGGCCCTTGACCAGCGGCAGTTCGGCCTGCTGCCAGGCAGGAATGCCGCCGTCGAGCACGTAGACCTTTTCGAAGCCGGCCTTCTTCAGCGCCTTGGCGGCGGTTTCCGAGGCGTTGCCGCTGCGGCACACCAGCACCACCGGCGACTGCTTGGCATTGGCCACCAGCTTGTTTTCCGGGCCGAAGGCACTGGCCTGGGCATTGCGGCTGCCGGCAATGTGGCCCTTCTCGAAGTCACCGCTGGCCGACAGGTCGACCACCACCGTGCCGCCCGCGTTGATCAGCTGGGTCAGTTCGGCGGGCTTGATGCCCTTGAAGCCCCGGAACAGGCGGCGGATCTCGGTGACGATGATGGCCACGGTCAGGCCGACCAGGGCCGCGGACAGCATCGGGTTTCGGCCTGCAAAGGCCAGCAACTCTTCGTAATTCACTCAGGTCACGGGTCGATTAAGCGGGCGCCGATTGTCGCACAAGCCGGACGCGGCCCGTCACTGCCCCTTCCACAGGTCCGGCAGGCCGGCGGTCTGCCACCAGCGCTTGGCCTCCGGGTCCCAGCGCCAGCGCTCGACCACGACCACGGTGCGCTCGGCCTGGGTGTTCTGGTTGATCACCCCGATTTCGACCCGGCGCTCGACCAGGCCACCGTCCAGCGAGGCGCTGCTGCGCTCGCGATAGGACGACACGCGCAGCTGCGCGTAACGGTTGAGCTCGAACTCGGTCGGCGGCTTTTCCTTGCGCAGCTTGGGGTCGAGGTAGCCGATGGCATCGTCCATGCTGCCCCAGCGGATGGTCGCCCCGTAGGCGATCTGGGTCTCTTCCAGAAGCTTGCGCTGCTTGCGGCTGAGGTCGTCGGCCGAGGCCACGGCACTGGCCAGCAGCAGGGAATACATCAGGAACTGGATGAGGCGGCGCATCGGTGGTTTCCCCAGAACGTCAGCCTGCCATCCTACCCTTTGGCGAAGGCAACAAAGCGACCGCTGAACTCGGCGGCAGGCCTGCCATCGGCGCCGGGCTGGGTGGCGATGATGCTGATGCGGGCCTTGCGGCGCTGCCGGAAGGTATTCAGGAAGGCGTCCCAGCCGGTGGCTTCAGCTGCTTCGGCGTGGGCGTGCAGGTCCTCATAGACCGGCGCCAGATAGCGCAGGTTGCTGTCGGCCACATAGACCTCGGCATCGTGGCCGGCCAGGCGCAGGCGCAGGCTGACCAGGGCCCAGCCGGACAGGGTCAGCACCGAGGCCAGGCTGCCGCCGAAGGCGTTGCCCTTGTCGTTGACGTTGGCCGCCAGCGGCGCGGTGATGCGCAGCACGCCATCGGCATAGCCGTCGAGCTGGATCTGCATGGCGCGGACCGCCGGCATGCAGTCCAGCACGTCCTGCAGGGCGGCCAACGAGGAAGTCAGGGCATCAACGGACATCGGAGCAGCAACCACGACAACGAAGGGCCCGCATAATGCAGGCAATGGTCGACCATACGATACCCACTGGCGCCACCCGTTCCGGCCCACGCTGGACCCTGATCTCGCTGCGCCCGCGGGGCCAGAACGTGGCGCTGCGCCGCGCCGTTGCCGGGCTGGGCGGGAATGTCCTGGCCCTGGCGCCCTGGCGCCTGCAGCGCCTGCATGGCACGGCTGTGGTGCGCCAGCTGCAACGCGCGCTGAACTGCGATCGGGTGGTGTTCACCAGCCCGGCCGCCGTTGCCGCAGCCGCGTCCCTGCTGCCGCTGGCCGACGTGCAGCGCAGCCCGTGGCTGACCGTGGGCGAAGGCACTGCGCGCGCATTGCGGGCACACGGCATCACCGAGGTGCACGCGCCGCAGCGGATGGACAGCGAGGGGCTGCTGGCGATGCCGGTGCTGGCCGACGTACAGGGCCTGCGCATCGGACTGGTGACCGCGCCCGGCGGGCGTGGCCTGATTGCCGCGCAGCTGCAGGCGGCGGGCGCCACGATCGAACGTGCCGACGTCTACCAGCGTCGCCTGCTGCGACTGCCCCCGCGAACGCTGGCACGATTGGCGCATTCAGCACAGCCGTGGGTACTGGCCGTGAGCAGTGGCGAAGCGCTGCAGCATTTCTGGCAACAGCTTTCGCCGGCCGGGCAGCAGCGCCTGCGGGCGTCTGCCCGCGTGGTGGTTGCCAGTGACCGCCTCGGCGAACAGGCGCAAGCGCTCGGCCTGCAGCGCATCACACGCAGCGCCGGCCCCACCGCTGCGCAGCTGGTGGCGGCCGCACACGCCACGCTCACCGTCCCGGCAGCGACCTGAACAGGGACGTGGATCACGCTTGCCGCTGTCGTCGGCAACGGTGATGCTGTGCACAACGCAGCCTGCCGGCACCCCGACCGGCGACGTTGCCGACAAGGAAGCCCGATGAACGATACTCCGCCCGCCCCTCCACCCCATCGACCCGTGCGCTGGCTGCTGCCGCTGGCCGCCGTGGTCGTGCTCGGCGCGGGCGGTTATGCCGGCTGGTACGTCTGGCAGCAGCAACAGCGCGAACAGCAGGCGCAGGCACAGACCACGGCCGTACAGCTGAAGGGCCTGGAGGCCACGCTGGATGCGCTGCGCCGTGACCAGCGCGCGACCAGCCAGCGCCTGCAGGATGCGGCGACCACCAACCGCGTGCTGCGCGACGAGATGCTGGGACTCTCACAGCGCAGCGCGCTGCTGGAAGAGAACGTGGCCAAGCTGGCCGACAGTGCCAACCAGGGCCGCCAGGCGGTGCAGCGCGATGAGGCCGAGCTGTTGCTGACCCAGGCTGCTCAGCGCCTGAACTACGCCGACGACGTGGACGGCGCACGCCGCCTGTATGCACAGGCCGCCACCGCGCTGGCCGATCTGCCCGACGCCGACGGCCTGAACCTGCGCCAGGCGCTGGTGCAGGAGCGCGAGGCACTGGATGCGTTCGGCAGCGGCCCGCGCGTGCAGTCGCTGCAGCGCCTGGATGCTGTGGCCCGGGCGCTGCAGGGCCTGCCCTCGCAGATCACCGGTACGACCGGCAGCAGCACCGCCAAGCCCTGGTGGCAGGCCACGCTGGCACCGTTCGTGGACATCACCCCGAGCCGCCAGAACGGCCCACTGACTGCCGCCGAAAAGCGCAACGCCGACGATGCGCTGCAGCTGGAACTGACCTTGGCGCGCGCCGCGATCGAGCGCGGCGACCGCGCGGGCCGCAACACCGCATTGGACCGCGTGGAGCAGTGGGCACAGCGGCGCTGGCCGGATTCACCGGCCCTGCGCGCGCAGCGTGCTGAACTGAAGGCCTTGCGCGAACTGCCGCTGCAGGCCAACGACGCTGTCCTTGGCAGCACCCTGCAACAACTGCGCACCCAGACCGACCGGAGGTAAGCCCGCATGAAACCCCTGCAATCCCTGGTCGTGCTGTTGCTGGCCGTGGCCATCGGCGTGGTCGCCGCGCAATGGCTCGGCGCCGATGACCTGAACCGCTTCGGCGAAGTGACCCTGCGCTACGGCGGCTACGACTATCACAGCAACCTGCCGAAGGTAGCGCTGCTGGCGGTGATCACGGTGCTGGTGCTGTGGCTGCTGTGGAGCCTGATCGCTGCACCGTTCCGTGCCTGGGGCCGCTACCGCCGCAAGCAGGGTCGGGTGCGCCTGATCGACGGCCTGCAGGCCTACGAGCATGGCCAGTGGCAGCGTGCGGAGAAGCTGCTGGACGGCGCCGCCAAAGACCCGGAAGTGAGCGCGGTGGCACTGGCCACCGCCGTGCGCAGCGCGCAGGCACGGGCCGACGGCCCCGCCGGAGAGGCGCTGCTGCAGCGCCTGGGTGAAAGCGACGCCACCCTGCAGGCGCTGCTGCGCGCCGAACAGCTGCTGGCGCGCGATCTGCCGGTCGATGCGATCAATGCGCTGGACGTAGCGGCGATCCAGCCGCTGCCGCCGCGCGGCCTGTGGCTGCGTACCGAAGCGCTGGCACAGGCCGGCCGCGCCCACGAAGCGTATGGCCAGCTGGGTGCGCTGCGCCAGAGCAAGGTGCTGCCGGCCGACGCGAACAGCGAACTGGAAGCACGCCTGGCCGCACAGGCGCTGCTGGAAGCGGCCGACGTCAACGCGCTGGCCGCACAGTGGGAGGCCACGCCGAAGGCACTGCGCCCCACCCCGGACGTAGTGGGCGCCTATGCCAGCCGTGCGGTGGCGCTGGACTGGGATGAGCCGGCGCTGCTGGCGCTGGAACAGGCACTGGACCAGCGTTGGAATGACGATCTGGTGGCGCTGTATGGCCGCCTGCCCGCCGAGCGCCTGGCCACCCGCCAGGCCAATCTGGCGCGCTGGCGCAACGTGCATGACGGCTCGGCCGCCCTGCGCCTGGCCCAGGGCCGCGTGGCCCTGGGCCAGCAGCAATGGGATGCCGCCGATGCGTTCCTGCACGAGGCCATTGCCGCGGGCGCCGGTGCACCGGCGTGGGAAGCGCTGGGTGAAGTGTTCGCGCAACGTGGCGAACACGCGCTGGCCGCGCAGTGCCTGGCCAATGCGCTGCGCCTGCAGCGCGGCGAGGACAGCGTGGAACTGGTGCGTGGCACCGAGACGCCGCTGCGCGCCACGGTGGAGGAGCAGCCCATCGTTGCACAGCCGCCGGTGTATGACGCCAACGAAGAGCGCGACGAGTTCGGTAATCCGCGGTTGCCGTGAAGCGTGCCGACCAACGGTCGGCACCCACCGGTGCAAAAAAGAACGCCGCCCATTGGGCGGCGTTTTCGTACCAGCGCTGCCGGCCAGCGGCCGGCACTACCGTGATGCTCAGCGTTCGACGATCGCCACCACGCCCATGCCGCCGGCGGTGCAGATCGACACCAGTGCGCGGCCACCGCCGCGTTCGGCCAGCTGCTTGGCTGCCGTGGCGATCACGCGTGCGCCGGTAGCGGCGAACGGGTGGCCGGTGGCCAGCGACGAGCCCAGCAGGTTGATCTTGTCCGGGTCGATGCGGCCCAGCGGCGCGTCCAGGCCCAGGCGGTTGCGGCAGTAATCCTCGCTCTCCCACGCACGCAGGGTGCACAGCACCTGTGCAGCGAAGGCCTCGTGGATCTCGTAGATGTCGAAGTCCTGCAGGGTCAGGCCGTTGCGCTTGAGCATCTCCGGCACCGCGATGGTCGGTGCCATCAGCAGGCCTTCGCCATGCACGAAGTCCACTGCCGCCACGTGTGCGTCACGCAGGTAGGCCTGCGGCTCATGGCCATGCGCGCGCGCCCACTCTTCGCTGGCCAGCAGTACCGCAGCGGCACCGTCGGTCAGCGGGGTGGAGTTGGCGGCGGTGAGCGTGCCACGCCCGGAAACCTTGTCGAACGCCGGCTTCAGCGTGGCCAGCTTTTCCAGCGAGGTATCCGGACGCAGGATGTTGTCGCGCTCGACGCCACGGAACGGTGCGATCAGATCGTTGAAGAAACCGCGCTCATAGGCAGCGGCCAGCTTCTTGTGCGAGGACACCGCCCACTCGTCCTGCGAGTCGCGCGAGATGTTCCATTCCTTGGCCATGTCCTCGCAGTGGTCGCCCATGCTCTTGCCGGTGCGCGGCTCGGCCACGCCCGGGAACTCGGGCTTGAGCTCGGAGAACTTGAAGCCGGAAGTGAGCGCGCGGATCTTGTCGCCAGTGCTCTTGGCGCGGTTGGCGGCCAGCAGGCGCGCGCGCAGCTTCTTGCCGTAGACGATCGGCACGTCGGAGGTGGTGTCCGAACCGCCGCCGATGCCCGATTCAATCTGGCCCAGCGCGATCTTGTTGGCCACGGTGATGATGCTGTCCAGCGAGGTGCCACAGGCGCGCTGCAGGGTGATGCCCGGGGTCAGCGGCGACAGGCCGGACGACAGCGTGGCTTCACGGCCCAGGTTCCAGTCGCTGGAGTGCTTGATCACCGCACCCATCGCCACTTCACCCAGCTGCTGGCCGTGCAGGCCGAACCGTTCGACCAGCGCGCCCAGCGTACGGACCGACATGCCGAGGTTGCCAACATCCGAATACGCGGTGTTCTGGCGGCAGAACGGAATGCGGACGCCACCGAGGATGGCGACGGGACGAGCGTTGGGCATGGAGATACCTGGCATGGATGAGGGTGTCTGCAACATGGCCTGCACGACGGAGCAGGCATAATGGAGCCAAGTGTAGCTGCCGCCCTGTGATGGGCCAACCGTGGAACCATGAGCAAACCCGACCCCGCGATGAATGCCCTTGGCGTGCTGGCCCTGGAACTGGCCGGCGGCGAAATCCCCCGCCAGGCGGTACTCAGCGCCGAACAGGCCGGTGAACTGGCCGATCGCGTCGGCCGCGACCTGTCCAAGCTGGTGCCGCAGGTGGCCGAGCTGGACCTGGTGTTCGCCGCCGCCCATTTCGACCCGGCCGAAGTGCTGCGCCCGGGCTGGCCGATCCATCGCCGGCTGGAAGAACTGCAGATGCGTGCGCCGGGCCGCAACCAGGGCCCGCGCCTGCTGGCGTTCGGTACCGACGCCCAGGGTGACGTGCCGCTGCCGTTCCAGGCCGATGCCAGCCTGGTGGGTGGTGGCCTGCGTGTGGTGCCGTTCCTGCTGACCGGCAGTGACGTGGCCACCACCCATGCGGTGGCCGAGGCGCTGGAAGATACGCTGCTGGCCAACGGCATGGCCCATGCCGACACCGCGTTGATGGCGCAGAACACCTTTGGTGCCCGCATCGAGCACGCACGCTATTTCACCGTGAATGATCTGGCCGCGATGATGTCGATGCAGTACGACAACCAGGGCCTGGCCGCACTGTGGCCGCTGATCGAGACCGCGATCATGGCGCCGGGCGAGGACGAGTGGCTCAATGCCGCGCCGGAGCCGCTGCTGCGCTATACGCATGGCGAAGCACGCATGGCGCTGTTCGACCCAGCCGGTTGGTGCGCGCACTACAGCCACAGCAAGAACGACTGCGATCGCCTGAAGGGCATCTACGAGCAGTTCCTGATGCGCCAGCGGCAGATGGCCGCCGTGCTGGAAGCACATGGCGTGCCGGTACTGTTCGTGCACTGCGAGGCCGGCCAGGACGCACGCGAGCTGCTGGCGCGCTGATCTGCGGATCCGCACCGCCGGGCATGGCCCGGCGCTACCGTGCAATTGCGTTTCGCCGGGGCGCGACCGCCGTGCGTATTGCTGTAGCGCCGAGCCCATGCTCGGCTCAGGCCGCCGGAAGAGCAGCCGAGCGCGGGCTCGGCTCTACAGAAAGCGATGCAAAGAAAAACGCCGGCTTGCGCCGGCGTTCTTTGTTTCTTACGGGGCCTTCTGGATCACCGCACAGGCCAGGCGCGCGCCGGCGTTGCCGGTCGGCTGGGTCTTGTAGTCGTCCGCATCGGCGTGAACGATCAGGCCGCGGCCGATGATGTCGAAATCATCACCCTTGCCGATGTTGACGTTGCTCGACACCGGGCCGTCGATGGTGGCCACGCCCTTGTCGTCGGCCTTGATGTTGGGCATGTCGCCGCCGTGGTGCGGATCGGTGGCGACGTTGCCATGATCCTGCTTGCCCGGGTTGAAGTGACCGCCGGCGCTCATGCCGTCCGGTGCGCTGCAGTCGCCCTTCTCGTGGATGTGGAAGCCATGTTCGCTGCCCGGCTTCAGGCCGGTGATCTGGCCGGTCACGTGGACCTTGCCATCAACCACCTTGAAGGTGACGCTGCCCTTGGTCTCGTTGCCCTGGGTCGGTGCCAGTTCGGCCGTTGCCGAAGCATCGCCCGTCGGTGCAGCCGCCGGTGCCGGGGCTGCAGCCGGCTCGGTGGTGGCGCCGTCAGCCGGCGCGGCCGGCGGGGTTTCAGTCTGCGGCGCGGCGGGCTGCTGGTTGCAGGCCGCCAGGCCCAGCGCGGCGATGGCCGCAAACAGCGAAGTGTGGATCAGACGCATTGGAATCTCTCCCTCGATGATGCCTGCAGTGATCAGCGGACCACCCGGATCACGCCACAGGCGATGCGGACGCCGGCATTGCCGGCGGGCTGGCTGCGATAGTCGTCGGCGTTGGCATGCACGACCAGTGCGCGTCCGGCGATATCGGTGGCGGCGCCTCCGCCAAGGGTAACGCCCTTGAGGTGGATATCGACGTTGGCGCGGCCCTGGGCGTCGGCACGCAGATTGTCCATGTCGCCCAGGTGGTGCTTGCCGGTGCCGGCGCGGCCATGCGCAGCGCCACCGGGATTGAAGTGATTGCCGGCACTGCTGGCATCCACCGCACTGCAGTCGCCGCGCTCGTGGATGTGGAAGCCGGCCTGCTGCATCGGCTGCAGGCCACCGATCAGGCCGGTGATGTGGATACCGCCGGGCTCCACCATCAGTGCGATGCGGCCACTGACAATGCTGGCCGAGGCCGGCACAAGATTGGCCTCGCCCTGCTTCGCTGCGCTGACCACGGTCGGCGGCGGCGGAGTAGGTTCGGTCTTTTTCGGCGCACTGCCACAGGCAGACAGCAGCACGGCGGCGGACAACGGCAGGATGGCAAAGGACAGACGCATCGAAGACTCCTTGCAGGTGACACTAAGCATTGCATCGTCCATGAACGATCAACGGTTCGGCAAGCGGGCGCGAGGATCGCGTGCAGGGACCGTTCAATGGCCCGCGCGGCGGCGCCCGGCGCCCAGCTTGCGGGTAAGGGTATTGCGGCCCAGGCCCAGGCGGGCAGCGGCTTCGGCGCGGCGGCCATGGGTAATCTGAAGCGCCGCTTCCAGCAGCGCATGGTCGACCCGCTCGCGCACCTGCGCATGCAGCCCTTCCACACCTTCGGCCAGCTGGCGGCGCGCCCATTCGGCCAGCAGCACTTCCCACTGGCCTGGATCGGCACCGCTGATGCTGCCGCGACGGCCCCGCGTACGGTTCAGCGCGGTATCGACGTCGGCCACGCCGATGGTGTCAGCGGCGGCCAGCGCGGCCATCCGCCAGCACACGTTTTCCAGTTCGCGCACGTTGCCGGGCCAGTCGTGTTCGCGCAGCGCCTGCAGCGCCGCGGCGGTGAGGCGCTTCGGTGGCGTGTCCAGCCTGCGTGCGGCGGCGGCCAGGAAGGTGCTGGCCAGCTGTGCGATGTCCTCGCGGCGCTCGCGCAGCGGCGGCAGCTGCAGGCGCACCACGTCCAGGCGATGCAGAAGGTCGGCACGGAACTTCCCCTGCGCGACCAGCCCTTCCAGGTCCTGGTGGGTGGCGGCCACCACGCGCACATCGACGCGGATCAGTTCGCGGCCACCGACGCGGAAGAACTCGCCCTGCGCCAGCACGCGCAGCAACCGGGTCTGCAACGGCAGCGGCATGTCGCCGATCTCGTCAAGGAACAGCGTGCCACCGTTGGCCTGCTCGAAGCGGCCGATATGGCGGCGCTGCGCACCGGTGAAGGCACCGGCCTCGTGGCCGAACAACTCGCTTTCCAGCAGCTCGGATGGGATTGCAGCGGTATTGAGCGCGACGAACGGACCCTGCGCGCGCGGCGATTCGCGATGCAACGCATTGGCCACCAGCTCCTTGCCGGTGCCGGTCTCGCCGGTAATCAGCACCGCCAGCGGTGCCTGCGCCAGGCGACCAATGGCGCGGAACAGCGCGCGCATCGGCGGCGTATCACCCACCAGTTGCGGCGGCTGGTCGCTGGGCGTTTCGGCGGCGGGGCTGGGAGCGGCCAGCGCGGGCGCCACCGCCGGCAGGACCCGCTGCGCCAATGCCACCGCATCGTCCAGGTCGAACGGCTTGGACAGGAATTCATGCGCGCCGCCGCGGAACGCACCGGCCGTGCTGGCCACATCGGTATAGGCCGACATCACGACCACCGGCAGCTGCGGCAACGCGGCCTTGAGCTTGTCCAGCAGCACCAGGCCATCGTCGCCGGGCATGCGCACATCGGTGAACAGCAGCGCCGGCGGCGCGCCTTCGCCCAGGGCCTGCAGGGCAGCCGCAGCGCTGTCGAAATCGACAACCTGGTAGCCCGCCTCGCGCAGCGCGGTGCACAGCACGAAGCGCACGGCACGATCGTCATCGACCACCCAGATGCGCTGCGCGGTGGTGGGGAACTCAGACATCGCGCGGGGCCTCCTCGGCCGGGGCGGCGCCGTTGCCGATCGGCAACAGCAGGGTGAACACGGTATGGCCCGGGCGCGAGCGGTAGGTCAGCGTGCCGCGATGCTCGCGCGCCACCTGCTGGGCCAGCGCCAGGCCCAGCCCGGTGCCTTCGGCGCGGCCACTCACCAAGGGCAGGAACAGGTGTTCGGCCAGTTCCTCCGGCACGCCACGGCCGTCGTCGGCGATCTCCAGGCGCAACGCCAGCGTGTGCAGCTGCTCGGCGATGCGCACGCCATGCTCCACGCGGGTGCGCAGGGTGATGCCGCCGGCACCGGCCTGGATCGCGTTGCGCACCAGGTTCCACACCGCCTGGGTGAGGCGGTCGGCATCGCCATGGAATTCGGGAATGCTGGGGTCGTAGTCACGCTGCAGGCGTACCGCCCAGCCGGCCTCGTTCTCGGCCAGGCGCAGCACGCGCTCGAGCGCGGCATGGATGTTCAGTTCGGCATGCGGTGCGGCCGGGGCCGGCGACAGCAGCTGGTCGAGCAGGCCGTTGAGGCGCTCGATCTCCGAGCCGATCAGCTCGATCAGCTCGCGTTCGCTGGCCTCGCGCTGGGCCGCGCGGCGGGCCAGCAGCTGGGCCGCACCCTTCAACCCGGCCAGCGGGTTGCGCAGCTCGTGGGCCAAGCCCTTCAGCGCCGCGCTGAGCGCGCTGGGCAGGGCCTGGGTCGGGTCCAGCCCGGGGAATTCATCGACCGGATGCGCCTCCAGCAGCCAGCCACCATCGTCGCGGCGACTCATCCAGCCCTCGGCGAAGCGCGGCGCTTCGCCGGGCACCGCCAGCGCCAGCCGGTTCAGGCGCAGGCTGTCGCGCTCATCGCGGGCAAGGAAATGGGCCAGTGCCTCACCCTGCACTTCCAGTGCGGCCAATGGCTGGCCCAGCAGGCGGCGCCCGCTGACGCCCAGCCAGCGCCCGAAGGCCGGATTGCAGCCGATGATGCGGCCATCGGCCCCGGCCCAGGCCAGCGGCGTGCCCAGGGCATCGAGGGACGGCGGGGGAGAGGGGTCGGACATTGCACCAATGTAGTGCAAAACGCGGGGTTCGGGGTCGGAGCCTTTCCTCGCGGAAAGGGATCTGACCGCATGCGCTGCGGGGTCCGGGGTCGGATCCCTTTCCGCCTGGAAAGGGCTCTGACCCCTGCCGCAGGTCGAGCAGGCTCGACCACGACCACATGCGTGGCCGGTTACAGCTTCATGTTGAGGCCGACGAACACGCTGCGGCCCGGGGCCGGCGAGAACATCGGGCGTGCGCTGTCCCAGAAGAAGCTGTCGTACCAGGCGTAGGCGTACTCGCGGCCGGTCACGTTCTTCAGCTGCAGGTCCACGCTGAAACGCGGGGTGAGTTGGTAGGCCGCGCTGAGGTCGAGCACGGCGAAGCCTCCGAACTTGCCGGCCACGTTGCGCTCTTCCAGGTAGTAATCGCCCTGTGTACGCGCCTGCAGGCCCAGCCGCAGCGCATCCGTGGCGCGGTAGTCCACGCCCAGGTTGCTGATGTGGCGCGGGGTGGCGGCCACTTCCCGGCCCTGCAGGGAAATGCTGGCATCGCGGTCGTCGCGGGTGATCTTCGCCTCCTGGTAGGCGTGCGACGCCCATACCGTCCAGTCGTCGCCCAGCTGCAGGCTCAGCTGCGCATCCACCCCGCGCCGGCGGGTCTTGCCCAGGGTGACCGTGGTGCCGGTGGCCGGCATGTTGGACACCTCGTTTTCCGCGTCCTGCTGCCACACCGCCAGGCGTGCCTGGCTGCCGGCAAACGGCTGGAATTTCAGGCCCAGCTCCATGCCGGTGTTGGTGGACGGCTGCATCGGTGCCTGCCCTGGGGTGAGGTAGGCCGGTGCGGTGGAGCCGGTCAGCACCTGGAAGGTGCGGCCCCAGTTCGCGTAGACATGGGTGGTCTGGCCCAGGCTGTGGATGACGCTCAGCTTGGGCTGGCCGATGCTGCCGTAGTCCTGCAGGCGGCCGTTGACGCCGTTCATCAGGTGGGTGCTGCCACTGAAGCGATCGATACGATAGGCCGGCACGATCTTCCAGGCCTCGACGGGCTGGTAGACGGCCTGCACGTAGGCGCCCCAGTTGTCGAAGCTGTGGCGATCATTGTTCTGCACCCGCGCTGGCGGCTGGCTGAAATCAGTGGGTTCGGCGTAGGCGTAGCGCTCGCGGAGGTAGCCGTTGTCCTGCTGCTCGTAGTTCAGGCCACCTTCGACGGTGAGCGTGGGGCTGGCCTGCCAGGTGAGCGTGCTGAGCAGGCCATGCTGCCGCTCGTCCCACACGCGGCGCTGGCGCGGCAGGTTGCCGGTGGGCAGGTCGCTGAAGGTCACGCGGCGGTCGTCTTCGTAGCGGTTGTAGTACAGCCGCGTGCCAAGGGTGAGTGCGTCGGACAGTTTCATGTCCAGGTGCGCGGCAAGCTGGCGCATGTCGCGGTCATCACCATCGTTGCCGTTGCGCAGCTCGCTGCCACGGCGGTGCGTGCGCAGCTCGTCGGCGGTCATGAAGCCGGGTTCGTCGGCTTCGTGGTGGTACGCACGGGCGGTCAGGCCCACGCGCAGGCCGTCGTCCAGCGAGCCATGGAACCACTTGCCGCCCAGCGAATATTTCTTCGAGGTGTCGTGGTCGCGGTAGCCGTCGCTGGCCTGGGTGCCGACGAAATAGTTCTGCGCGAAGCCATTGGCTTCACGGCCGACTGCCAGCTGCGCATCGCGGGTGTTATAGCTGCCGTAGGCCAGGCGCGCATCGGTGTAGCTGCCACCCTGGCGCGTACCGAAGTTCACGTTGCCGCCGATGTTGTGGAGGCCGTAGCGCGGGTCGTTGGTACCGCGCACCACTTCGATGTAGCTGATGTCCAGCGGGAACAGCATGTCGATGAAGCGCTGGTTGCCGCTGTTGACGTTGCTGGGGATGCCATCGATCAGCGTCTTGATGGCATTGAGGTAGCCCTCACCGTTGAAGGCGCGGAAGCTGACCTTGCCCGATTCGGCGCCCTGCCGGGTTTCGGTGAGCTGGATGCCGGGCATCTGCCCGAGCAGTTCCCAGCTGTGCGAGACGTTGCGGTTTTCGATCTGGTCTGCACCCAGGACGTCCACCGAGGTCAGTACCTGATGCGCACTGAGCTGGCCTTCGCCGTGCTGGTGCACCTGCACCTTGCCGAGAGTGAGCGCGGCGTCGGCCGACTGTGCGAAGGCTTCAGGAGCAAACGGTGCGGCGGCGAGGGCGGCCACAAGGGTGGGAGTCTTCATGGGAAGGGGCGGCTACTATAAAATGTAATTATATAACATTTCACATGTAGCCGTTGTAGAGTCGAGCCACGCTCGACTCTACAAAGACGGGTGGCGAGGGGGACTACACCGGGTAGCCAGTGGCTTCCCGTGCCTTCTTCCAGGCGGCTTCGAATTCACGCGCGGAGATTTCGTCGTCCTCGTCGAAATCCAGGAACGACACCGGCTGGTCGGCCAGCAGGAAGCGGTCGTCGCTGTGGGCATGCTCGTCGGCCCAGACCATCTTGGTGCCGTAGATTTCCACCTGCCGCACGATCTTCTCGCCACGGGCTTCCATCAGCACGTTGCCCTTGCCCAGGCCCGATTCGGCCCAGTGCTTGTAGTACTTCTTTGCGGCGGATTTCGCGCCGGATCTTGCGTTGTGCTTTGCGTAGGTCATTGCAGGAGCCCTGGCCGCAGGCGCGGCCGGAAAGTACGGAATGGCGCCATTATCAGGCATCCGGGGTCAGAGCCCTTTCCTTTGGAAGGGATCCGACCCTTGCCGGTTCAGTTCGGCAGGGGCACGCCCTTCGGCCACAGCATCCAGATGTTGCCCTTCTGCTTCATGTCGCCAGCCAGCTTGCCGGCGGCATCGCCGCTGCCCCAGTACAGGTCGGCGCGCACTTCGCCGGCGATGGCGCCGCCGGTGTCCTGCGCAGCCACCGGGCGCACCACCGGGGTGCCGTCCGGGCGCGTGGTGGACAGCCACAGCAGGCTGCCCAGTGGCACCACGGTGCGATCCACCGCCACGCTGTAGCCGGCGGTGAGCGGCACGTTCAGTGAACCCCGTGGCCCCTCCGGGCTGTCCGGGTTGCGCACGAAGAACACGTAGCTGGGGTTGCTGCGCAGCATTTCCGGTACGCGCGCGGGGTTGGCCCGTGCCCAGGCGCGGATCGCGTCCATGGTGACGTCTTCCTTCTTCAGCTGACCCTGGTCCACCAGCCAGCGACCGATGGCGCGGTAGGGGTGTCCGTTCTGCTCTGCATAGGCCAGCCGAATCTGCGTGCCGTCACCCAGGCGCACCCGGCCGGAGCCCTGGATCTGCAGCAGCTGCAGGTCCATCGGGTCGGTCAGCCAGGCCAGCACCGGCGCCTTGGCGCCCTTGGCCGCGATGGTGCCGGCGTCGTCATAGGGCTTGAGCACCTTGCCTTCGACGCGACCGCGCAGGCGCTTGCCCTTCAGTTCCGGGTAGAGGCTGTCCAGTTGCACCACCACCAGATCATCCGGCGTGCCGTAGACCGGCACCGTCGCTTTGTCGGTGCGGGTGAGGCTGCCGGGGTAGATCGGCTCGTAGTAGCCAGTAATCAACCCGTCGGCCTGGTGGCCGCCGGCACGCAGCGCGTAGGCATCGAGGTCGCGCTGCAGGAACTGGCGGATCGCGGCCGGGTCCTTGTCTGATACTGCGACGGCAGTGGCGCAGGGTTTGGCCCAGGCAGCGTCGTTTTTCAGGCGGGCGCAGCTGCTGCGCCAAGCCACGAAGCCGGCCTGCAGATCGCTGTCCGAGACCGCTGGCAGGGCTTTCCAGTCGACCTTGGCGTAGGTGGCCGCCGGCGACGAGGTCGGCGTCGGCGCTTCGGAGCCCGTGCGGGGAGCGGTGGTGGCGCAACCGGCGAGCACCGCCGCTGCCAACAGGGTCCAGTGCTTGCGCTTGAAGAAGGTAGCGGAATCGATCATGCCGCCATGGTGGAGTGCTGGCCGCTGGGCGGCAACCCAGCGCGGGGTCAAGCGTTCATGCGCGGGGTCACGGCATCTGCAGCAGCAACGAATGCAGGATACGGGCGTCCTCGGCATCCAGCGTCTTCGGCAGGTCGTCGCGGCCACGGAAGCGGCGGTGGAAGGCGGCGACGGTGGCTTCGCGGTTGTCGAGCGGATAGCCGAAGCGGGCCAGCGCATTCCACGCGTCGAAGCCTTCCGGTGCCGCGCCGTCGGCCGCGCGCGGCCAGACGCCGAAACCGGCCTCGGCCAGCTGTTGCCACGGGAAGAAGCGGCTGGGATCCTGCTTGCGCGTCGGCGCCAGGTCGGCATGGCCGATCACCTGGCGCGGCGGGATGTTCAGGCGCGTGGTGAGATCACGCAGCAGCAGGATCAGCGATTCGATCTGCGCCGCGCTGAACGGGCTGCGGCCATCGTTGTCGAGCTCGATACCGATCGAAGCCGAGTTGAGATCGGTGATGGTGCCCCAGCGCCCGGCGCCGGCGTGCCAGGCGCGGCGCTCATCGGCGACCAGCTGGTAACGATGGCCATCGGCGCCGATCAGGTAGTGCGCACTGACCGGCCCGCCGCTGTTGGCGGTGCGCAACGTATGCAGGCTCTGCTGCACCGATTTCTGCTCGGTGTGGTGGATGACGATGATGACCGGCGTGCGCGCGTTCTGGTTGGGTGATGGCACCCAGGTGGCGAGCGGGTTGCGCGTCTCTCGTGGCGTGGAAGCGCAGGCGGCCAGCAGCAGGCAGGCCGAGAGCATCACAGTGGTGCGGATCGGGTGCATGGCCTGATTGTGCGTGATCAGGCGCGATGATGCATGCCACAAGGTAGATTCTGTTGATCCGCGCCAGGCGTGGATGCGCCACTCGGGCTGTGCCGACCAACGGTCGGCACTCACCAGAGCAGACCCAGACCCTGTGCCAAGCAAGCTTGGCACCTATCAGAACCAGGACGGGGAAGTGCCGACCAATGGCCGGCACCCACCCCGTCCGTGCACCGCTGCCTCAGGCCTCGTAGGCAGACTCGCCGTGCGAAGTCACATCCAGGCCGGTGCGCTCTGCTTCCTCGGTCACGCGCAGGCCGACCACGACCTTGACCACCAGCAGGATGACCGCGGTCACCACCGCCGACCACAGTACGGTCAGGCCGACGCTGACCACCTGCACCCACACCTGGTGGGCGATATCCAGATCGGCCTTGGTACCGCCCAGCGACTGTGCACTGAACACGCCGGTGAGGATCGCGCCGACGATGCCGCCGACACCATGCACACCGAACACGTCGGCAGTGTCGTCCACCTTCAGCAGGCGCTTGAGACCGGTCACGCCCCACACGCAGACCACGCCGGCGACGAAGCCGATCACGATCGCGCCAAGCGGCCCGACGGTGCCACAGGCCGGGGTGATGCCGACCAGCCCGGCCACCGCACCCGACGCCGCACCCAGCGCCGATGGCTTGCCCTTGCCGATCGCCTCCACCAGGGTCCAGCCAAGCACGGCAGCAGCGGTGGCCAGCACGGTGTTGAGGAAGGCCAGCGAGGCCACCGTATCGGCGGCGGCGGCGGAACCGGCATTGAAGCCGAACCAGCCCACCCACAGCAGCATGGCGCCGATGTAGGTAAACGGTACGTTGTGCGGCTTCAGCGCGGTCTGGCCGTAGCCCAGGCGCTTGCCGACGAACCACGCGCCGACCAGGCCGGCCACGCCCGCATTGATGTGCACCACGGTGCCACCGGCGAAGTCGATCGCGCCCAGTTCACCCAGGTAGCCGCCGCCCCAGACGATGTGTGCCATCGGGATGTAGCTGAGGGTGAACCACAGTGCCGAGAACAGCAGTACCGCACGGAACTTGATGCGCTCGGCGAAGGCACCGACGATCAGCGCGGTGGTGATGCCGGCGAAGGTCGACTGGAAGGCGACGAACAGGTAATCCGGCAGGCCCTTGATCGGCGTGTTGCCCACCGAATCCGGGGTGAAGCCCTTGAGGAAGGCGAACTCGGTGAACGAACCGAAGAATGGATTGCCCGCGCTGAACACCGCGCTGTAGCCGTAGGCCACCCACAGCAGCAGCACCAGCGAGAACACCACCAGGATCTGGCTGAGCACCGACAGCACATTCTTCGAACGCACCAGTCCGCCGTAGAACAGGGCCAGACCCGGCACCACCATCAGCAGCACCAGCAACGTAGAGGTAAGCATCCAGGCGACGTCGCCACGATCATAGGCGGCGGCCGCTTCGGCCACGGCCGGCGCAGCGGCGCTGGCGGCCGGATCGTGCAGCGGCTCGACCGCCACGCTTTCGCTCGGCAACGGCGAGACCTGGGCCTGGGCGTGGGCGCTGCCCGGCCAGGCACCGGCGGCCAGCGCGCTGAGCAGCATCAGCAGGCACACCAGGTGGAACCGGGCTTGCCACCCGGTGAGAAGGCGCATCTTCATGGGGGGAATCTCCGGAAGGGGGTTACAGCGCGTCGGCACCGATTTCGCCGGTGCGGATGCGGATGACCTGTTCAACGGCGGTGACGAAGATCTTGCCGTCACCGATCTTGCCGGTGCCTGCCGACGACTGGATCGCTTCGATCACCGCGTCGGCACGCTCGTCGGTGACCACCGTTTCGATCTTGATCTTGGGCAGGAAATCGACGACGTACTCGGCGCCGCGATACAGCTCGGTGTGGCCCTTCTGGCGACCGAAACCTTTCACTTCGGTCACGGTGATGCCCGACACGCCTGCATCGGACAGGGCCTCGCGGACCTCGTCGAGCTTGAACGGTCGGATGATGGCGGAGATCAGTTTCATGCGCATGTCCCGATGGTGGATGGGGCCAGCGCGCCAGCGCGCGTTGGCATCAGGCAACCACAGGTCATCAGGGTGATGACCGTGGCTGTTGCACCGGACACGTACAGGGCCGGGACGGCCGTGCCTCTCTCCTTGCACGACCGACGCGGGAGGGAGGGCGGCCCTGGTCGCGTATCCGGTCTCTCTCTTGCCCCTGGGTGGAGTCAGAGCCCTTTCGCGGCGCGAAACGGATCTGACCCCCTACAACCGCGGCTCCCCAGCCGCGAGAACGGAGGCGATGGCGGCGGGTGGGAGGGGGAACCCACCGCCATCGCGCCCGGTCAGCTGGCGTAGTACAGCTGGTATTCCAGCGGGTGGGTGGCCGCGCGGAACTTGGTCACTTCCTGCATCTTCAGCGCGATGTAGCCGTCGATGAAGTCATCGCTCATCACGCCGCCGGCCTTGAGGAACTCGCGGTCCTTGTCCAGCGCTTCCAGCGCCTGGTCCAGCGAGGAGCAGACCTGCGGGATCAGCTTCTCTTCCTCCGGCGGCAGGTCGTACAGGTCCTTGTCGCTCGGTGCACCCGGGTCGATCTGGTTCTTGATGCCGTCCAGGCCGGCCATCATCAGCGCGGTGAAGGTCAGGTAGCCGGACTGGATCGGATCCGGGAAGCGCATTTCGATGCGGCGCGCCTTCGGGTTGGAGACCCACGGAATGCGGCACGACGCCGAACGGTTGCGGGCCGAATAGGCCAGCATCACCGGCGCCTCGAAGCCCGGCACCAGGCGCTTGTAGCTGTTGGTGCCCGAGTTGGCGAAGGCATTGATGGCCTTGGCATGCTTGAAGATGCCGCCGATGTACCACAGCGCCAGCTGGCTCAGGCCACCGTAGCCGTCACCGGAGAACAGGTTGGTGCCGCCCTTGGACAGCGACTGGTGCACATGCATGCCGCTGCCGTTGTCGCCGACGATCGGCTTGGGCATGAAGGTGACGGTCTTGCCGTTGCGGTGCGCGACGTTCTTGATGACGTACTTCATGCGCAGCAGCTCGTCGGCCTTCTGCACCAGAGTGCTGAACTTGGTGCCGATCTCGCACTGGCCGGCGGTGGCCACTTCGTGGTGCTGCACTTCCACTTCGATGCCGACCTGTTCCAGGGTCTTGCACATTTCCGCGCGCAGGTCGTGCAGGGTGTCGGTCGGCGGGACGGGGAAGTAGCCGCCCTTCACGCCCGGACGGTAGCCGCTGTTGGCGCCGTCATACTTGGCGCCGCTGTTCCACGCCGCTTCTTCCGAGTCGACCTTGAAGAAGGTGTTGCCCATTTCGTTGGCGAAACGGACCGAGTCGAAGATGAAGAATTCCGGCTCCGGGCCGAAAAACGCGGTTTCGGCGATGCCGGAGGACTTCAGGTAGGCCTCGGCACGCTTGGCGATGCCGCGCGGGCAGCGGCCATAGGCCTGCATGGTGGCCGGATCGAGGATGTCGCAGCTGATCACGATGGTCGGATCGGCGTAGAACGGATCGACGTACGCGCTGGACGGGTCCGGCAGCAGCACCATGTCCGATTCGTTGATGCCCTTCCAGCCGGCGATCGAGCTGCCGTCGAACATCTTGCCTTCTTCGAACAGCGACGGTTCGACGATGCTGACCGGGAAGGTGACGTGCTGCTCGACGCCACGCATGTCCACGAAACGCAGATCGACGAACTCGATCTGGTTGTCCTTGATCAGCTTCTCAACGTTTTCCACGGACATCGGTACGACCTCGGATGGGGATGAATGCCTGCTGAGGTACAGCAATGACCGTGCCAACTTTTTGATACCCGCAAGTTGTTGATTTCAATATGGCTGCCCCGCGCTGGTGCAGAACGTTGCGCACCAAACCGGTGCACCCGCCATCAGACGCACCCGTTTGGTGCAGCAGGGATCGTCTATCCTCTCGACCTTCTTCCTTCCGCCGCGCGTGCCCGCACCGTCCATGTCCGACCTGCTCTCCGCCCTGCTGCTGGGCATCCTCGAAGGCTTGACCGAATTCCTGCCGATCTCCAGCACCGGCCACCTGCTCATCGCCCAGCACTGGCTGGGTGCCCGCTCGGACTTCTTCAACATCGTCATCCAGGCTGGCGCGATCGTGGCCGTGGTGCTGGTGTTCCGCCAGCGCCTGCTGCAGCTGGCCACCGGCTTCAACCAACGCGAGAACCGTGAGTACCTGTTCAAGCTGGGCGCCGCCTTCCTGGTCACCGCCGTGGTCGGCCTGGTGGTGCGCAAGGCCGGCTGGTCGCTGCCGGAGACGGTCAGCCCGGTGGCCTGGGCACTGATCATCGGTGGCGTCTGGATGCTGCTGGTGGAGGCCTACACCGCGCGCCTGCCCGACCGCGACCAGGTGACCTGGACCGTGGCGATCGGCGTCGGCCTGGCGCAGGTGGTGGCGGGCGTGTTCCCCGGTACCTCGCGCTCGGCCTCGGCGATCTTCCTGGCCATGCTGCTGGGCCTGAGCCGCCGCGCCGCTGCCGCCGAGTTCGTGTTCCTGGTCGGCATTCCCACCATGTTCGCCGCCAGCGCCTACACCTTCCTGGAACTGGCCAGGGACGGGCAGCTGGGCAGCGAGAACTGGACCGAGGTGGGCGTGGCCTTCCTTGCCGCGGCCATCACCGGCTTCGTCGTAGTGAAGTGGCTGATGGGCTACATCAAGTCGCACCGGTTCACCGCCTTCGCCCTCTACCGCATCGCGCTGGGCGCGGCGCTGCTGCTGTGGTTGCCCTCCGGCAGCTGAACAGCACTGGGGCACGGTAACCCCATGGCCGGCCCCACCCCGTTTCCCCCACGGTTCCCCAAGGAGAATCACCATGAACCGCAAGCTCACCCTGCTCCTCCCGCTGGCCCTGATGGCCGCCTGCAGCCAGACCCCGGCCCCGGCCGGCAATGGCGGCGACGACGTGGCCCCGGCCGCGACCAAGGCAGCGGACCAGCAGACGCTGGCACATCTGGATGCGCAGCGCCTGCAGAGCCAGCACTGGCTGCTGCAGCAGGCCACCGGCGCCGACGGCAAGCGCATCGACGCACTGTTCGCCCGCGAAGACAAGCCGGTCACCCTGGACTTCGCTGATAGCCGCCTGTCGGTCAGCAACACCTGCAACCGCATGGGCGGCGGCTACACCCTGGCCGACGGCAAGCTGACGGTCAGTGCGATGGCCTCGACCATGATGGCCTGCACCGACAAGGCGCTGATGGCGCTGGACGAAGCCGTGTCGAGCCGCCTGCAGGGCGAGCTGAAGGCCGAGCAGGATGCCGATGGCAAGCTGACCCTGACCACCGCCAAGGGCGACGTGCTGGTGTTCAACCCGGAACCGACCGCTGAAACCCGCTACGGCGGCGCCGGCGAAACCGTGTTCCTGGAAGTGGCCGCGAAGACCGAGAAGTGCTCGCACCCGCTGATTCCGGACTACCAGTGCCTGCAGGTGCGCGAAGTGAAGTTCGACGACAAGGGCCTGAAGCAGGGTGAGCCGGGCAAGTTCGAGAACTTCTACGGCAACATCGAGGGCTACACCCACGAAGACGGCGTGCGCAACGTGGTGCGCGTGAAGCGCTACGAAGTGAAGAACCCGCCGGCCGATGCGCCGTCGCAGGCGTATGTGCTGGACATGGTGGTCGAGTCGGCCATCGAGAAGAAGTAAAACGACAGAAGGGCGGCCGAAAGGCCGCCCTTCTTCATTGTGCGTTGTAGAGCCGAGCCCATGCTCGGCTGCTGTCTATCGGGAAAAGCAGCCGAGCATGGGCTCGGCTCTACAGAAGCACATTGCCCGCTCAGGCCAATGCGGGGTTCAAGGTGTAGGTACCGTGCAGTGCCGCTTCGGCCAGCACGTGGCCGTGCATGGCCCGGTACGCGTCGGCGGCGGTGAAACGTGCCGGCAGCTGCAGCGATGCCACGTCCAGCGCGAACACACGGAAGAAGTAGCGGTGCACGCGCTCGTCGTTGAACGGCGGATAGGGGCCGTCGTAGCCCAGGTAGTCACCGGCCATGTCCGGGTTGCCGGCGAACCAGCCGGTGAAGTCGTTCAGGCCCTGGCGGCTGCCGGCCGGCCCGGCCGGCGTGGCCTTACCCTTCACCACGAAGCCGTCGCTGCAGCTGCCTGCGGCAATCTCGCGCACCGAAGCCGGAATATCGGCCATCACCCAGTGCACGAAATCACAGCGCGGCTGGTCGCGTGGCACGCTCATGTCGGTGCGGCCGACCGTCTCCGGCACGGTCGGCACGTCCGGATCGACGCATACCAGCAGGAACGAACGGGTGCCCTCCGGCACATCGCTCCAGGCCAGGTGCGGATTGCGGTCCGGTGCGAAGCCCGCGGCATCGCCTGCGGCGAATTCGCGGTCGATCGGTGCACCGTTGGTCAGGCTGTGGCTGCTCAGTTGCATCGGCGTGTCCTCACTCTTCCGGGTAACCCAGGCGCACCGCGATCGGGGTGAGCTTGGCGAAGGCGGCGCTCATCACGTCGCGGTAGTTGCGCCAGTGGCCCGGCGGGAAGCGCGGCGCGCCCAGCTGCGCGGCCGGCGGCATCGGCCGCTCGAACAGTCGGCCCAGCAGTTCGGCCATCGCCTGCGGATCGTTGCCGATCTGGTCGATGCGCAGCAGCACCTGCGGGTACAGATCGTCCTCGTGCAGGGCGGCGACCTGGGCCAACGCGCGCGCCAGCCATTCGCTGGCTTCGGCCAGCGAGGTCATCGCCAGCGGTGCGGCGGCACCGTAGGCCACCCAGTCCAGCAGCATGTCGCGCGGATCGCGCAGCACCACCAGCAGGCGGCCCTGCGGCAACTGCGGGCGCAGCGCCCACAGCAGCGCGTTGTCCCACCACAGCAGCCAGTCGATGATCGCGTCGTCCTGCACGCCGCGCGACGGCAGCTGTTCGCGCCAGCGCTGCACCAGCCGCTCCGGCGTCAGCACGCCCGAAGCGAGATCCTGCAGCGTGTGGTAGTTCTGGAACGCGTCGTCGGGTGCGTTGGAGGTATAGCGGTCGCTGCGCAGCACCGGGCTGGCCGCAGCCAGGCCGGTCGCCACGCGCTCCACGCCCGACCCGGGCGCACCCCACAGGAAGATCGGCGCGGAAGTGGCATCACCGTCGATCTCGCCCTTGTCCGGCCAGCTCGGCGGTGCCTTGGCCTGCGGCGGCAGCGGCAGGCGCTGCGGGGCCTGGTCGGCCTGCAGGGCCAGCCAGGTCTGCAGCGCGTCTTCGTGCTGCCCGGCGCGATCCTGGATCTCGCCCAGCCAGGTGCGCAGGTCGGCACGGTGGCCTTCCGGCGCCATGCCGATCAGCGCCTGCACGCGGGCGACGGCAGCGGCCGGATCGCGCTGCAGCAGGCCTTCGACCAGGCGGGTTTCGCCACTGACACGGCCCGGTTCGAGGCTGACGATACGCTCGGCGATCGCTTCGGCCTGCGCGTGTTCGCCCACCATGTCGTGCAGCCGCAGGCGCGCTTCCAGCGCCGGCAGGTGGCCCGGCATCGCGTCCATCCAGCGCTCGACCGTGGCGGCGGCGGTGGCACTGCCGACCTCCTCCACCGCCAGGCGTGCCAGCCACAGGTCGTGCAGCTGCGGGTGCTGCTCCAGGGCGGCATCCAGGCGTGCGCGGGCCTCGTCTTCGCGACCCAGGCGCTGCCAGGACATCAGCAGCAGCTGCAGCACGTCGCGGTCATCAGGCAGCGATTCCAGCAACGGCAGCAGGTGTTCCAGCGCCTGCAGCGGCTGGCCGCTGCGCAGTGCCAGTTCACCAGCCAGGCGGCGCATCGACGGCGTATCCAGGCCTTCCTGCTGCAGCGCGATCTGCATCGCTTCTGCCGCAGCTTCCAGGTTGCCCTGGCGCATGGCCAGCTGCACCACCAGGCCATGCAACGAGGCGATGGTCGGGTTCAGTTCCAGCACGCGGCGGAACGCCTGCTCGGCGAAGGCCAGCATGTTCTTGCCCAGGTAGGCGAAGCCCAGTGCGTAAAGCACGCGGATGTCGTTGGGCAGGGCCTGGTTGGCGGCCGACAGCAGCGTCAGCGCGCGATCGGCATCATCGCGGCGCAGCGCGATCATGCCATCGATGGTCAGCAGCTCCGGGTGGTCCGGTTCGACACGCGAGGCCAGCGTGGACAGGCGCTGCGCTTCATCGAAATCGTTGCGACCGATCGCCAGGTGGGCCTGCATCAGGTACGCGGCGAATGCGTTCGGGTCCAGCCCGGTGGTGCGCGTCAGTGCTTCGCCGGCGCCGTCGAACTGGCGCAGGGCCAGCAGCAGGCCAGCGTGCTGCAGGTGCAGCTGGGCGTTGTCCGGGGCCAGCTGCAGCGCCTGCTGCAGGGCCTCCATCGCGTCCTCGGCCTTGCCCTGCTGCTGCAGCGCAAGCGCCAGCCAGCGGTGGGCCTCGGCCTGGCCGGGTTCATCACGGGTCCACGCCTGGGCCAGCTGCACGGCCTGGTCGGCCTCGTTCTGGCGCAACGCTTGGATGATCTGGTCTTGCATGGCGGTCCGGTTCAAGGGCAAACCCGCATTGTAGCGGCCTGCGCGCCCGTGCCGGTTCAGCCTTGCAGCACGCGCTGCAGGCGCTGCGCCACCCAGCGCTCGGAGAAGCCGTCACCGCGCCAGTTTTCCAGGAAGCCACAGTGTCCGCCCCAGCTGGCGGTTTCCAGATGCGCCTGGTGCGGCAGCTGCCAGTCGCTGAAGGTCGCGTAGGGGATCACCGGGTCGTCCTGCGCCATCAGGATGTCGGCCGGCACCTGCAACGTGGACAGCCGATCGCCGGCAATCGAGTAGCCATCGAAATAGGCCTGCAACGAACCGAAACTGGTGTGGCGCTCGACCAGCCAGGCAGTCAGCGCGCGGATGTCCAGTTTCAGTACGCGGTCGTCGCAGTCGCTCAGTTCGGGGAACAGGTCGCGCTTGCGCCGCAGCGAACCGGCCCACTTGCGGCGGAAGTACCAGTCGTACATTGCCGGGCCGTTCTCGATGCTCTCCATGGTCAGCGCCGGATCCAGCACCGGGCATACCGAGGCCACGCGCAGCAGCGGCACGCCGGCCGCTGGCGCGCGCTGGGCCAGGCGCAGCACGAAATTGCCGCCCAGCGAGTAACCGGCGGCCACCAGCGGCAACTGCGGCCAGCGCTGGGCGATATCGCCCGCGGCATGCACCACTTCGTCGATCAGGTTGGAGTGGAAGATGCCGGGGTTGAGATGATGGGTATTGCCGTGGTCGCGGAAATTCAGCCGTACCACGTCGAAGCCCTGTTCGAGCATGCGCGCGGCCGCCATGCGCATATAACTGGATTCGGCGCTGCCTTCCCAGCCGTGCAGCAGCAGGGCCATGCCCTTGGGTTCGCGGCCTTCGATGTGGCTGTGCCAGCCCTGCAGGCGCACGCCATCACCGCCGTCGAGGATCAGTTCTTCGCTGATCGCACCGGTCGCGGCCAGCAGCAGCAGGCCGCGCTGCAGGCGCATGCGGCTGGAGCTGAGCATCGACTGCAGATGCGGATTGCGCAGCCAGCGCGGCGGCTGGTAGTCAGCCGCGTGCAGCGTCGGCGTGCCGGCGTCCAGGACGGGTGGCGGGATCAGGGCCACCGCACCCTCACTCGGAGCTCATGGCCGCCACGATGCGCGCGCGCGACGTCTCCGCGATGCGCCGACGGCCTTCCAGGTCCTGCGCACCGATCGGTGCCAGGAAGTGCACTTCTGCACGCCGCGCCGGCTCACCGAGCAGGCGCAGGAAATTGGCGAAGAAACTCTCACCGGGGCCGAACGCGACAATGGTCTGCGCATCGCCCTTGAGCCCGTACACCAGTGCCACCGGCTGCACCGGCACGCCGGTTTCAACCGCGGCCTGGAAGATGCGGGCATGGAACGGGCCTACTTCGTGGCCGCCGCGGGTGCGCCCTTCCGGGAACACGCCCACCGCCTTGCCTTCGCGCAGGCGATCGGCCATCACCTGCATCACGCCACCGAGCGATTCGGTGTTGCCGCGCTGGTGGAAGATGGTCTGGCCACGCGCGGCCAGCCAACCGACCAACGGCCAGCTGGCGATCTCGCGCTTGGCGACGAAGCCCATCATGCGCTGGCTGTGCAGGATGCAGATGTCGACCCAGCTGACGTGGTTGGCGACGAACAGCACGGCGCCGGGCAACGGCGTACCGATCTGCACCAGGCGGAAGCCGAAGATCCACATCAGCCCGCCCTGCCACCAGTTGACCACTTTGGCCCCCAGGGTCGCCTCGCCCACGCGCAGTTCGCCCCACGGCCGAAGCATGCCGATCAGGATGAGCGGCAGGAACACAACGATGTGGACCAACAGCAGCGGTACGCGGTACAGGTAACGGCACACACGCGCCACGCCGCCGCGGGGGGCCGGAGTGGGGGAAGTCATCCGCGCACGATACCGGAGGGCCGTCATCGCTGCCAGCCGATTTAGGCCATAACACCCATCGACCGGGGCAATCGGCGGGGAACGCTGGGTTCCGCTGCCGTCACCGGCCGTCCGGGGCTCAGCCGTGGCCGGCCGCCACCACCGCCAGGGTCAGCCGCGAGATGCACACCAGGCGGCCCTGCTCGTCCTCGATGCGGATCTCCCACAGCTGGGTGCTGCGGCCGACGTGCAGTGCACGTGCGGTGCCGGTCACGGTGCCCGAGCGAACGGCGCGTACATGGTTGGCGTTGATCTCCAGCCCTACGCAGATCTGTTTGGCCGTATCCACGCACAGGTTGCCGGCGCTGCTGCCCAGGGTCTCGGCCAGCACCACCGACGCGCCGCCATGCAGGATGCCGTAGGGCTGGCGGGTACGCTCGTCCACCGGCATGGTGGCCTGCAGCCAATCGTCGCCGGCCGCGGTGAAGACGATGCCCAGCGACTCGATCGCGGTGTTGCGGCTGAGCGTGTTGAGCTGCTCGAGGGAAACGGCTTCGCGGAACACCAGGGTCATGCGGGCACCTTCAGAGGATGGGAACGAGGCCGGCGCCGAATGCAGTGAGCATACGGACCAGCAGCCATTTCGGGCCGACATTGACCTCGGGGAAATCGCCCACGGCGACATAGCAGCGGTGGAAGTCCGGGTCCTGCCGGGGCAGCGGCCGCGGGCAGTCCGGGCCGGGCTTGAACTCGTAGTCGGTGGCATAGCGCCACGGCCAGAAGTCGAGGATCGGCAGTGCCTCGGAGGCCTTGCCGACGCTGTAGTTGAGCCCGGACAGCACCGGCGGCTTGGCCCGCGGCGCCACCGTCCACGAGTTCTGCGGGTGGATATCGCGCAGGATGCTCTCGGCCAGCTGCTCGGCGAAGGCCGGGTCATCGATGATCACCGCACCTTCGGTGTTGTAGTTCTCGCTGCGCGGATCGAAGTTGTGGGTGCCGACCACGCCGATGCGGCGATCGACCACCAGCGACTTGGCATGCAGGCCCATGCGCGCGCCCTTGCGGGTGACCGGCAACGGCTTGTTGACCGCCTTGCTGCCCAGGAAGGAGGGCCGGGTCTCGGTGCGCAGCAGGCGGGTCTCGACCTCGCTGCCGGCCGCGCGGCGGCGCTCGCGCGCGTTCTGGTAGGCACTGCCGGTGCGCGGGTTCACCGCCAGCTGCTTGCCGGTGGGTGCCGGGTGCTCATCGCGATCGCGGCTGTCGCCGGCATTGCTGCCCGCGGCGCTGCCGCCGATCAGCGGATTGCGCCCGCCGTCGTCGTCACCCCCGGGCGCGGCGATCGGATCAGGCAGCAGGTTGCGGTAGTCGACCGGTGCATCCAGCGGGAACGGCTTGTACTCGAAGATGTTGAAGCCCAGTTCGCGCATGTTGCGCCGCTTGTACTTGTACGACAGCGCATACACGATCGGGTTGTCGGTGGCCGCCAGGCTGTTGCTGGACACCACCACCCGCGGCGGCTGCGGGCGCTTGCGCAGCTCGCGGAACAGCTTCTGCGCCGGCTTGGACAACACCAGGTACGGCGTCTGCAGGATCACTTCCTCCTGCGCGCCGGCGATCAGCGCATCCAGCTGCGGCTCGGTCACGTGCTGGCCCGCCAGCGGCGCATCGGCCTTCTCGCGCCGGTGCTTGCGTGGCAGGTCGGCGACATAGCGCACCGAGGCCACCGGCAAGGCGGTATCGACGAAGGAACGGCTGACGAAGTCCATGTCATTGGCTTCGGCACTGACCCGCTGCACCCGCTCGGGGCGGCGGAAGCTGGCCGGCGGCAGGGTCGGCACGCCCTCGCGCAGCAGGGTGCGGCCGACATCGTTCAGGCGCTCGGCCGGCACGCTGCGCCTGGCATGCCAGAAGGCATCGAAGTTGGCGGCCATCGCCCGCGCCTCCGGGCCGGCGATCAGCACGTCGCGGTCGCGGAAGTTGTACTCGCGGTCCCAGTCGTAATAGTCGTCCTGGTAGTTGCGGCCACCGACCACGCCGATCGCATCGTCGATCACCAGCAGCTTGTTGTGCATGCGCTGGTTGAAGCGGCGGAAGCAGCACAGCACGCTGCCGGCATAGTCGAAGTAGTTCAGCCGGGCCTTGCCGAAGGTCGGGTTGTAGACCCGCAGCTGGAAGTTCTGGTGCGCGCCGGACAGCGCGCCGAGGATCTGCAGGTCGGAGATCGCCGAGAGCTGGTCGATCAGCACGCGCACCTTCACCCCGCGCCGCGATGCAGCCAGCAGCTCGTCGATGACCAGCCGGGCGCTGTCGTCCTTGTCGAAGATGTAGGTCTGCAGGTCGATGCTGCGGGTAGCGCTGCGCAGCAGGTTCAGGCGCGCCACCAGCGCACCTTCGCCCTCGTCGAGCAGGGTGGCGTAGTGGCGCGGCTGTCCGGGGGTGGATTCGGTGAACGCCCGGCCGGCCAGCGCACGCAGCGGTGAGTCCTGCGCGCAGCGGTCGTCGCGCCGGCAATCGACCTCGGTCGAGCGCGCCTGCACGGCGATCGCCTCGGCACGGTCGCGCTCGGCATGCGACAGCGACGCGCAGCCGCTGCCCAGCAACACCGTTGCCAGCGCCAGTAAACGCAGCAGGAGGTTCACGGTTTCGGCGCCTCGCTCAGGCGCGCACGTAATACGAAGGTCACTCGGTCACTCAGGGCTAGCTGCCAGCTGTCCATTCCATACCGGCCTCGCTGCACGGTACCGCGGCTGACGACATCGCAATCATAGCCGGGTCGGGCGCACTCCGCCTTCTCGACCCGCAGCGACTCGGGGTGGCTGACGCCGCGCAGGGTCAGCCGGCCGTTGATGTCGCCGCCCTGTTCCACCGTCTCCGGCCAGTACGGCAGCGAGTCGAACTCGACTACCGGATGGCGCCCTGCATCGAAGAACTCTTCGCCGCGCATCCAGCCGGTGTAGCGCGCCTTGCCAGGGATCTCCACCGAACGGGTGAACATCTTCAGGTGCACCTGGTGGCGCCCGTCGGACAGGATCTCGATGCGCCCCTCGAAGTGCGGGAATACGCCTTCGATGCGCTGGCCGAAACGGGTCCGCACCTCGAAACCGATCCGCGAGCGCTGGGTATCCAGGCGCAGTACCCGCGGTGCTTCGACGGACACCGGCGGCAACGGGGTTGGTGGGGGTACAGCGGCCCAGGCCGGGCCAAGCGCCAGCAACGCGGGCAGCAGGAAGCGGCTGCGCCGCGCCTGGCTCATCGGATCACGGCCACCAGAACGCGTTCAGGCTGGCCACGCCCGGCTCGATCGAGACCTCGCGCGGGAAGCCGAGGACGGCCACGCCGCCCGGCGGCATGCCGCGGTAGTCGCTGCTGGTGCCGTCGGTCATCAGGGCCACCAGCTGCTCCAGGCCCGGGTTGTGGCCCACGATCAGCACCCGGTCCAGGTCGCGACGCTCGTCCACCAGCGCCGCCAGGGTGCCCGGGGTGGCTTCGTAGATCCGGTCTTCCAGGCGCTTCTCGACATAGCCGATGGCCGTCATCACCGCTTCCAGGGTCTCACGGGTACGTCGCGACGGCGAGCACAGCACGCAGTCCGGCAGCAGCTTGTTTTCCTTCAACCACTTGCCGGCGGCTTCAGCTTCGGCCAGCCCTACCGGCGACAGCGGCCGGTCGAGGTCGGCCTGGCCGGAAACGGCGGGTTCGGCATGGGCATGGCGCAGCAGGATCAGTTCACGCATCGCGGGTTTCCATGGAGAAGAGGATGCAGCAGGAGAAGTGAGGCAGGCATCAAAGCTTGAGCCAGGACAGCAGCGGTTCCCAGTCGGCCTGGTGTTCGCGCACCTGGGCGGAGCGATAGTCGAACAGGCTGCGGCCCAGGCCGGTCATGACCACGTAGCTCTGGCTGTCACGCAGCTGCGCGACCACCGGGTACGGCCATTCGGCCAGCATCTGCAATGCCTGCTGCGAGGTCTGGGTCCAGGGTTTGGTGCGGTTGAGGACCAGCCCTACCGGCAGCTTGCGGCTGTGCACGCGCGGGTTCTGGGCCAGGCTGTTGAGGAAGCCGACGATGGCTTCGATATCCAGCGCCGAGGGCAGCACCGGCACCACCACGGCGTCGGCCGCGTCCAGGAAATGGGGGATATCGTCGGCCAGCGCACCGGCGGGTGCATCGATGATGACGGTATCGGTACCGTCGGGCAGCTTCTGCGCCCACTGCTTCTTCCGATACACATCGATGGGGAGCACCGCGCTTTCCAGCCCGGCACGCCGTTGTGCCCAGCGGGTGCTGGAGCCCTGCGGGTCGGCATCGGCGATCACCGTGGCCTTGCCCTGCAATGCCGCGTACGCGGCCAGGTGGGTGGCGACGGTGGTCTTGCCCACCCCGCCCTTGGAACCGGCCACCAGGATCGTCTTCATGCCAGCCTCGCTTCCGGGTACGTGCCCCGAGCGTACACCGGCGGTGGTGACGGGAGGTAGCGCCGTGCTGAACCCGTGGCCATCGCCTTTGCTATCGTGGCGCCCCCGAAGGATCGAACCGGCATGAGCGAACTGCAGGACCTGAGCGCACTGATCCGCGCCAATACCCCCCTGATCGTGATCGAAACCCAGGATGAGGGGCGCATCGTCGAACTGTTCCGGCAGACGCTGATGCACGTGTGGCGGGCCCTGCACCGCTGGTCCATCACCGAGGGCCTGCGCCGCATCGACCTGGACCGCGAGGATCCGCCGGTCGGCCCGCCCGATGCCAGCGCCGCGCTGCAGATGATCCGCCAGGCTGATCAGCGCGGTGTCTACCTGCTGCTCGATTTCCACCCCTACCTGGGCTATGCCAGCCACCAGCGCGCACTGCGCGACCTGATCCAGCGCCGCCACAGCGAACCGCACGTGCTGGTGCTGATCGGCGCCAAGGTCGAGCTGCCGGCCGAGCTGGAAGCGCTGGCGGTGCGCTTCAACCCGCGCCTGCCCGATGCCAACGCCCTGCTGAAGATGCTGCGCGAGGAGGCCGACGCCTATGCGCGCGAACACGGCGGCCGCCGTGTCGAGGTCGACAGCGAGGCGGTGAAGAAGATCCTGAAGAACCTGCAGGGCCTGAGCCTGGTCGATGCCCGCCGCATCGCCCGCCAGCTGATCTACGCCGATGGCGCGCTGCGCGACGACGACCTGCCGCAGCTGGCACGGCTGAAGTTCGAGCTGCTCAACCGCAGCGGCCACCTGTTCTTCGAGCACGACAGCGCACGCTTCGGCGACGTGGCCGGCGCCAACCGGCTCAAGCGCTGGATCAGCCAGCGCCGGGTGGCCTTCATCGCCGGCTCGGCACCGGCCGGCCTGGACCCGCCGCGCGGCATGTTGCTGCTGGGCGTGCAGGGCTGCGGCAAATCAATGCTGGCCAAGGCCACCGCCGCCGGCTTCGGTGTACCGCTGCTGCGCCTGGACGTGGGTGCGCTGTACAACAAGTACCACGGCGAGACCGAGGCCAACCTGCGCCAGGCGCTGGCCTCGGCCGAGCAGCTGGCGCCCTGCGTGCTGTGGATGGACGAGATCGAGAAGGGCCTGGCCAGTGGTGGCGAGGACGGTGGCGTATCGCGCCGCGTGCTCGGCTACCTGCTGACCTGGATGGCCGAACGCAAGGCGCCGGTCTTCATCGTCGCCACCGCCAACCAGGTGCACGAACTGCCGGCCGAGCTGCTGCGCAAGGGGCGTTTCGACGAGATCTTCTTCGTCGACCTGCCCACCCCCGAAGTGCGCGTGGAACTGCTGCGGCTGCACCTGGGCCGGCGCCAGCTCAATGGTGACGACTTCGCGCTGCCGGCGTTGGCGGCCGCGGCGAATGGTTTCTCCGGCGCGGAGATCGAGCAGGCGATCGTGGCCGGACTGTATGCAGCGCACGCCGAAGGCCGGCCGTTGGATACCGAGCTGCTGATGAACGAGATCCGTGCGACGCGGCCGCTGTCGGTGCTGATGGCCGAGCAGGTAGAGGCACTGCGGGCATGGGCGTCGGGGCGGACGGTTTCTGCAGACGACTGAGGGGTTTCCAGCGAACGGCGCAGCCCCTCGTGGCGGCTGGTTGGCTGTGAACATCAAAAGCCGCGCTTGGCCGGACTGGGGGTTTACGGCGGCCCCGCAAATCCACAGTGCCCCGCCATCCCAAGGAAGCCCGCTGTTGCCTCTGCGGGTGCCGGGTGCAACCCGGCCGCCCCCTACCCTCAGGGCCAGGCCGGCGGCGCGGCCGCCCACGCCTGCTGCACTTCCGCCAGCGAGGCACGCTCGTCGTCTCGCCACAACGGCAACAACTGCGCATAGCGGCTGCTGTCGCTCCATTGCGTCGGCTCGGTACGCACTGCGGCGGCATACCACTGCACTGCCTCCTGCTTCCGCCCGGCCCGCCACAGCGCCAGCGCATAGGTCGGTGGCAACCAGCCCGGCTTGCTCAGCGAACCACCGGCAGCGGCCTGCCATTGCTCCAGGGCGGCTTCGGGCTGGCCCTGACGCAGCAGGTCCCAGCCGTAGTTCCAGCGCACGCCACGGCCCAGGCTGCCCTGCACCGGCGCATCCTTCAGCGCTTCGCGATACAGCTGTTCACCCAGTTCGGTACGGCCCTGGGCAATGGCCACCGACGCCAGCTGCACGGTGGCCTCCACGGTCCGCCGGCCGCGCTCGCGCTGCTTGAGCAGCTGCGCCACCAGCTCATCCCCGTCGGACTGGACCACGATCATGGGCACGGCGGCCGCATCGCTGTCGAAATAGAACTCCTGTGGTGCCGGCACCGCCGGCGCGGCCCACACCGGGGCCGTTCCCGAGACCAGCAGCATGCTGCCC
The DNA here is from genome assembly GCF_055721025.1 of Stenotrophomonas sp. X. Lineage (NCBI taxonomy): Bacteria > Pseudomonadati > Pseudomonadota > Gammaproteobacteria > Lysobacterales > Lysobacteraceae > Stenotrophomonas > Stenotrophomonas sp. X. Next base: position 107,791 of record NZ_CM146756.1, on the reverse strand, counting down.
AGGATCTTTCCTGCAACTGACATCCCTTCTCCCCAGGCCGCAACCGCAGCCCCCTCTCTCTCCCCGATCCTAACCCCAGCATGGCCGCCGGCGCGAGTGCCGGGGCGGCCGGGCCTCGCTGCTACAATTCGCGCCTTTCCCGCCGCGTGCCTGCATGCGGCCGGTGCCAGCCGATCCTGACCGGGCCAGCCATGACCAGTACCGCGCAACTCACGTCGCCCTCCTCCACCGACCTGATCGACCGTGACTACACGCTCGACCACAAGTACACCCGCAACGAGGGGCGGATCTATCTGAGTGGCGTGCAGGCGCTGGTGAAGCTGCCGCTGATGCAGCGGCTGCGCGACGCGCACGAAGGCATCGACAGCGCCGGCTTCGTCAGCGGCTACCGCGGCAGCCCGCTGGGCGGCTTCGACCTGGAGCTGTGGCGCGCACGCAAACACCTCGACGCGGCCAAAGTGAAGTTCACCCCCGGCCTGAACGAGGACCTGGGCGCCACCATGGTGTGGGGCACCCAGCAGACCAACCTGTTCCCCGGCGCCAACGTGCAGGGCGTGTTCGGCATGTGGTACGGCAAGGGCCCGGGCGTGGACCGCTGCGGCGACGTGTTCAAGCACGCCAATGCCGCCGGCACCTCGCGCTACGGTGGGGTGCTGGCACTGGCCGCCGATGACCATGCCTGCCGCAGTTCAACCCTGCCACATGGCAGCGAGGACGAGTTCGTCAGCGCGATGATGCCGGTACTGAATCCGGCCGGTGTGCAGGACATCCTCGACATGGGCCTGCTGGGGTGGGCGATGAGCCGCTATACCGGGCGCTGGGTCGGCTTCAAGACGATCGCCGAGACGGTCGAATCGTCGGCCTCGGTCGAGGTCGACCCGATGGCGCGCCGCATCGTGCTGCCGGAAGACTTCGAGATGCCGACCGGCGGGCTCAACATCCGCTGGCCGGACCCGCCGCTGGACCAGGAAATGCGCCTGCACCGCTATGCGGTGAAGGCCGCACAGGCGTTCGCCCGCGCCAACGGCATCGACAAGGTGGTGATGGACGCGCCGCGCGCGCGGCTGGGCATCGTCACCACCGGCAAGAGCTACCTGGACGTGCTGCAGGCGCTGGAATACCTGGGCCTGGACGAAGCCGCCTGCGCCGACATCGGCATCCGCGTGTACAAGGTCGGCATGACCTGGCCGCTGGAGCCGCAGGGCATCGCGCGTTTCGCGCAGGGCCTGGAAGACATCATCGTGGTGGAGGAAAAGCGTGCCTTCATCGAGCGCCAGATGAAGGAACAGTTCTTCAACTGGCCGGCCAGCTGGGGCCAGCGCCCGTCCATCGTCGGCAAGTATGACGAGACTGGCGAATGGATCCTGCCGTCCACCGGCGAGCTGACCCCGGCCACCATCGCCGGCGTGATCGGCCGCCGCATCCAGAAGTTCTTCAACAACGCATCGATCGAGCAGCGGCTGCAGTGGATGCAGGAGAAGGAAGCCGAGCTTGCGTTGCCGCGCGCCAGCTTCCCGCGCGTACCGCATTACTGCTCGGGCTGCCCGCACAACACCTCCACCAACGTGCCGGAAGGCTCGCGTGCGCTGGCCGGCATCGGTTGCCATTACATGGTGACCTGGATGGACCGCAGCACCGACACCTTCACCCACATGGGCGGCGAAGGCGTGACCTGGGCCGGGCAGGCGCCGTTCACCGATACCCCGCACGTGTTCCAGAACCTCGGCGACGGCACCTACTTCCACAGCGGCTCGCTGGCGATCCGCCAGGCGGTCGCCGCCGGCGTCAACATCACCTACAAGATCCTCTACAACGATGCGGTGGCGATGACCGGCGGCCAGCCGGTGGACGGCCCACTGAGCGTGCCGGACATTGCAAAGCAGATGCGCGCCGAAGGCATCCACACCATCGTGGTGCTGTCGGACAACATCGGCAAGTGGACCGGCCAGCGCGAGCACTTCCCCAGCGACGTCGAGTTCCATGACCGCAGCGAACTGGACGAAGTGCAGAAGCGCCTGCGCGAAGTGAAGGGTGTTTCGATCCTGATCTACGAACAGACCTGCGCGACCGAGAAGCGTCGCCGCCGCAAGCGCGGCAAGCTGGAAGACCCGCAGAAGCGGGTGATGATCAACTCGCTGGTCTGCGAAGGCTGCGGCGACTGCGGCAAGAAGAGCTTCTGCGTGTCGGTGCTGCCGAAGGAAACCGAGTTCGGACGCAAGCGCGAGATCGACCAGTCCAACTGCAACAAGGACTATTCCTGCGTGAACGGCTTCTGCCCCAGCTTCGTCACCGTGCACGGTGGCCAGCCGCGCAAGGGCAGCAAGCGCGATGCGTCCACGCTGCTGGACAACCTGCCGGCGCCGACCCTCCGCGACAGCCTGGAACAACCCTGGAACATCCTGATCACCGGCGTCGGCGGTACCGGCGTGGTGACCATCGGTGCGCTGCTGGGCATGGCCGGCCACCTGGAGGGCAAGGGCGCGACCGTGCTCGACCAGACCGGCCTGGCGCAGAAGGGCGGCGCGGTGACCACGCATATCCGCATTGCCCGTCGCCCTGAAGACATCCATGCCGTGCGTATCGCCGCTGGCGAGGCCGACCTGGTGCTGGGCTGCGACATGGTGGTGGTCAACGATTACTGGGCGCTGTCGAAGGTCCGTGCCGGCCGTTCGCAGGTGGTGCTGAACACCTACGAAGCGATGCCAGGCACCTTCACCACCCGCCCGGACATGCAGTTCCCCGCCGCCGACATCATCGCCGGCGTGCGCGTGGCACTGGGCGGCCAGGAGCCGTTGCTGCTCGATGCCACCCAGCTGGCCACCGCGCTGCTGGGCGATGCCATTGCCGCCAACCTGTTCATCCTCGGCTACGCCTGGCAGCAGGGCCTGGTGCCGCTGTCGTTCGAGTCACTGATGCGCGCCATCGAACTCAACGGCGCCGCCGTGGCGATGAACCAGCAGGCGTTCGCCTGGGGCCGCCTGGCCGTGGTCGATCCGCAGGCCGTGCAGCAGGCGGCCGGCCTGGTGCGCAACCGCCATACCGATACCGAATCCACCCCGGGCCCGCTGCATCCGCTGCCGCCAGGCGAGTGGGAGGGCAATGAATGGGGTGCCACTGCGGCACCGCGCAACACCGGCGACGAACGCGAACTGCGTGGCCTGCCCTCGCACGGTGGCGACGTGGCGTTCCTGCCGCTGGACGACGCACGCCTGTCGCGCTCGCTGGATGAAATGATCGAGCGCCGCGCCGCGTTCCTGGTCGAGTACCAGGATGCCGCCTACGCCAAGCGCTACCGTGACCTGGTAGCGCGCGTACGCGCCACCGAAGCCGACCGCATCGGCGGTTCCACTGCGCTGACCGAGACCGTGGCGCGCTACCTGTTCAAGCTGATGGCCTACAAGGACGAGTACGAAGTGGCGCGCCTGTACACCAGCGGCGACTTCCAGCGTCGCCTGCAGCAGCAGTTCGAGGGCGACTACCAGCTGCGCTTCCATCTGGCACCGCCGCTGTTCGCGAAGAAGGACGAGCACGGCCGCCTGCTGAAGAAGGAATACGGCCCGTGGATGTTCAAGGCCTTCGGCCTGCTGGCGAAGTTGAAGTTCCTGCGTGGCGGCCACTTCGACGTGTTCGGACGCACCGAGGAGCGCCGCATGGAGCGCAAGCTGATTGCTGATTACGAGGCGACGGTGCAGGTGCTGCTGGACGGGCTGGAGGACGACCGTCTGTCGCTGGCGGTGGAGATCGCCAGCGTTCCCGAGCACATCCGCGGCTTCGGCCATGTCAAGGAAGCGCATTTCGCGCAGGCCAAGGCGCGCGAAGCGGCCCTGCTGGCGCAGTGGCGCAATCCGAAGGCGCTGCATATCGTGCAGGTGGCTTGAAGGTGGTGCCGGCCGCTGGCCGGCATCTTCCTGGCAATCGGTTGCCGGCCAACGGCCGGCACTGCCGGTGGTTCACCCCAACCGCCACAGCAATAGCCGGTTATTGGCCGGCATCGCCACGTCACCCAACCGGGTAAACCCGTTGTCCGCCGCCAGCGCCTGCACCGCTTCGCTATCGCGGATACCGCTGCGCGGGTCGCGCGCCTTCAGCCAGGCATCGAACTGCGCGTTGCTGTCGCTGGTATAGCGACCGCCGTAGTTGAAGGGGCCATACACCGCCAGCAACGCACCGTGACGCAACAGCGGCGGCAGCGCGCCGAACAGCACCTGCACGTACTCCCAGCCCATGATGTGCAGCGTGTTGGCGCTGAATGCGGCGTCGAACGTGCTGCTTTCTGGAAGGTCCAGGCCCGTTGCCGGTGGCAGCTCCACCTGCAGCGCCACCGGCGGCAGCAGGTTCAGCAGCGCGGCCTCCGCACGCCAGGCTTCGATGCCGGGCAGATGGTCCGGATGGTCGCTGGGCTGCCAGCGCAGCCACGGCCAGCGCTCGGCGAAGAAGGCTGCGTGCTGGCCGGTACCACTGCCGATCTCCAGCACCCGATGGCGGTCGCCCATCCACGGGTCGAGTGCGGTGGCGATGGGTTCGCGGTTGCGCTCGCAGGCTTCTGAATACGGCTTGCTCGACATCAGGACGGTGTCCAGGCGGGGGTCGGCCCCATTGTGCACGAGGGGGTGTCTGCAGGGCTTGCAGCCCTGCACCCGCAGGAGCCGGAGCCAGAGCAACGTCAAAAGCTGGCATTCCGTGGGTTGGCGGGGTGGGCCCGGTTGCGGGGGCGCCGTAAATACGTCCCTGTAGGCTCGGTCGCCGCATCCATGCGGCTCACGCCCCCGCAACCGGACCCACCCCGCCTTCGACAGATTCCGCGATCTGTCGGAAGTGCTCTTGGGGTCAGATCCGTTTTCCTGTGGAAAACGGATCTGACCCCGGATTCATTTCGATACCTGACAGATGTGTCGACCAAGGTCGACACCTACCAACAGCCGCAGGAATCTGTCAGAGGTGGGGCGGTGTCGGATTGCGGGGTGTCAGCCGCATGGATGCGGCTGCCAAGCCTCCATGGACGGATTCACGGCGTCCCCGCAATCCGACACCGCCCCGCCCACCCACGGAATGCCGCTCTGGCTCTGGCTTTGGCCGTTGCCGTTGCATTGAGCAGGTGCAGGGCTGCAAGCCCTGCCGAAACCCTCCCCAACCATGACTGCAGTCACTTGCCCGGTTGCGCCGCGCTGGCGAAAGTCGAGGAGTTGACGTGATCGGTGTGGCGCGTTGCCGACCGCACACAAGCGAGAGAGAGAAACGCTGTGCAACGACGTGAGTTCCTGGCTTTTTCCGGCCTGGGCCTGGCCGGCCTGCTGCTGCCGCATTCCCGTGCCATCGCCGCCGAGCAGCTGCTGGCGCCGGTCGATACCGCCCAGCGCCGGCGCTTGGCCGAGGTCGCGCTGGCCACCGCACGCTCGGCCAAGGCCAGCTACTGCGATGTGCGCATCGGCCGCTACCTCAACCAGTCGGTGATCACCCGCGAGCACCAGGTCGGCAATGTGACCAACCGAGAATCGTCCGGCGTGGGTGTGCGGGTGATCGTCAACGGTGCCTGGGGCTTTGCTGCCACCCATCAGCAGACCGAGGCCGCCGTGCGCGCAGCGGTCGAGCAGGCCGCAGCAATCGCCCGCGCCAACGCCAGCATCCAGACCCGCCCGGTGCAACTGGCACCCACGCCGTCCGTCGGTGAAGTGCGCTGGCAGACGCCCATCCGCAGGAACGCGATGGCGGTGCCGATCCAGGACAAGGTCGAGCTGCTGCTGGCCCTCAATGCCGCTGCGCTGGATGCGGGCGCCGACTACATCAATTCCACCCTGTTCCTGGTCAACGAACAGAAGTACTTCGCCTCCAGCGACGGCTCGTTCATCGACCAGGACATCCACCGCATCTGGTTGCCGTTCACCGCCACCGCCATCGACAAGGCCAGCGGCAAATTCCGCACCCGCGCCGGCCTGTCCTCGCCGATGGGCATGGGCTATGAGTTCCTCGATGGCGATGCGCGCGGCAAGGTGCAGCTGCCCGGCGGCATCACTGCCTACCGCGATTCCTACGACCCGGTCGAGGACGCCATTGCGGCCGCCCGCCACGCGCGCGAGAAACTGAAGGCGCCATCGGTGAAGCCCGGCAAGTACGACCTGGTGCTGGACCCGTCCAATCTGTTCCTGACCATCCACGAGAACGTCGGCCACCCGCTGGAGCTGGACCGCGTGCTCGGCTACGAGGCCAACTACGCTGGTACCAGCTTCGCCACGCTGGACAAGCGCGATGCCGGCTTCCGCTGGGGCAGCGACATCGTCACCTTCTTCGCCGACAAGACCCAGCCCGGCAGCCTCGGTGCGGTCGGCTACGACGACGAGGGCGTGAAGACCCAGCGCTGGGACCTGGTGCGCGACGGCATCCTGGTCGACTACCAGGCCACCCGCGATGAAGCCCACATCCTCGGCCGCGATGCATCGCATGGCTGCAGCTATGCCGATTCCTGGTCCAGCGTGCAGTTCCAGCGCATGGCCAATGTCTCGCTGGCGCCGGGCAAGCAACCGCTCAGCGTCGAGGACATGATCAAGGACGTGGAGAACGGCATCTACATCCACGGCCGCGGTTCGTATTCGATCGATCAGCAGCGTTACAACGCGCAGTTCGGCGGCCAGCTGTACTACCAGATCAAGGACGGAAAGATCGCCGGCATGGTCGAGGATGCGGCCTACCAGATCCGCACCCCGGAATTCTGGAATGCCTGCACCGCCATCTGCGATGAACGCGACTTCCGCCTGGGCGGTTCGTTCTTCGATGGCAAGGGCCAGCCGGGCCAGGTGTCGGCGGTCTCGCACGGTTCATCCACCACCCGCTTCAACGGCATCAACATCATCAACACCGCGCGCAGTCTCGGCGCTTGAGCCACCCATCCTTCGACATGGAGAGCAGCCTTGCAAAGACGTGACTTCCTGGCCCTGACCGGGCTTACCGCGGGCGGGCTGATCGTGCCCTCCTTCTTCGGCAAGGTGATCGCCGCCGAGCAGCTGCAGAGCACGCTGGACCTGGGGCTGAAGAAGCGCCTGGCCGATGCGGCGCTGGCTGCCGCCCGCCAGGCCGGTGCCACCTACTGCGACGTGCGCATCGGCCGCTACCTGCGGCAGTTCGTGATCACCCGCGAGGACAAGGTGCAGAACGTGGTGAACACCGAGTCCACCGGCGTCGGCATCCGCGTGATCGTCAATGGTGCGTGGGGCTTTGCCGCCACCAACGCGCTGGGCACCGCCGACGTGGCCAAGGCAGCGCAGCAGGCGGCCGCGATCGCCAAGGCCAATGCCGGCGTGCAGACCGCGCCGGTGCAGCTGGCCAAGGCGCCGGGCGTGGGTGAGGTGAGCTGGCGCACGCCGATCCGCAAGAATGCGATGGAGGTGCCGATCAAGGACAAGGTCGGCCTGCTGCTGGACGTCAACGCCGCCGCAATGGGCGCCGGTGCCAGCTTCGTCAACTCGATGCTGTTCCTGGTCAACGAGCAGAAGTACTTCGCCTCCACCGACGGTTCCTACATCGACCAGGACGTGCATCGCATCTGGGCGCCGATGACGGTCACCGCCATCGACAAGGCCAGCGGCAAGTTCCGCACCCGTTCGGGCCTGTCCTCGCCGATGGGCCTGGGCTACGAGTACCTGGACGGCGCCGCCGCGGGCAAGGTGGTCAGCCCCAATGGCGTGGTCAACTACAGTTCTTCCTACGACATGAAGGAAGACGCCATCGCCGCCGCCCGGCAGGCGCAGGAAAAGCTGAAGGCACCGTCGGTGAAGCCGGGCAAGTACGACCTGGTGCTCGACCCGTCGCACACCTGGCTGACCATCCACGAGTCGATCGGCCACCCGCTGGAACTGGACCGCGTGCTCGGCTACGAAGCCAACTACGCCGGCACCAGCTTCGCCACCCTGGACAAGCGCGAACAGCGTTTCCAGTACGGCAGCGAGCTGGTCAACATCTTCGCCGACAAGACCCAGCCGGGCAGCCTCGGCGCCGTGGCATACGACGATGAAGGCGTGAAGTGCAAGCGCTGGGACCTGATCAGCAACGGCAAGCTGGTGGACTACCAGACCATCCGCGACCAAGCGCACATCCTCGGCAAGACCGAGTCCGACGGCTGCTGCTATGCCGACTCGTGGTCCAGCGTGCAGTTCCAGCGCATGGCCAACGTGTCGATGGCACCGGGCAAGAAGCCGCTGAGCGTGCCGGACCTGATCAAGGACGTGGAGAACGGTATCTACATCATCGGTGACGGTTCGTTCTCGATCGACCAGCAGCGCTACAACGCGCAGTTCGGCGGCCAGCTGTTCTACGAGATCAAGAACGGCCAGATCACCCGCATGCTGGAGGACGTGGCCTACCAGATCCGCACGCCGGAATTCTGGAACGCCTGTACCGCCGTGGCCGACGAGCGTGACTACCGCCTGGGCGGTTCGTTCTTCGACGGCAAGGGCCAGCCGGGCCAGGTCTCGGCGGTCTCGCACGGCTCGTCCACCGCGCGCTTCAACGGCATCAACGTCATCAACACCGCACGCAGCCTCGGCTGACCGGTCAGGAGCCCTTACACATGAGTATCTTCACCGAAGCCCAGGCCAAGGCCATCCTCGACAAGGTCATCGCCCTGTCCAAGGCCGACGAGTGCACCGCCGTGCTGGCCGGTGCGATCAGCGGCAACATCCGTTTCGCGCTGAACAATGTCTCCACCAGCGGCATCGTCGACAACACCGAGCTGGCGGTCACCGTCGCCTTCGGCAAGCGCGTCGGCACCGCCTCGATCAACGAGTTCGACGACGCCGCGCTGGAACGCGTGGTACGCCGTGCCGAAGACCTGGCCCGCCTGGCCCCGGAGAACCCGGAGTTCATGCCGGCCATCGGCAAGCAGAGCTACCGCGCCAGCCCGACCTTCAGCGAATCCACCGCCGCGATCGATCCGGCCTTCCGTGCCAAGGTCGCTGCCGATTCGATCGCCCCGTGCCGCGGCCACGGCCTGGTCGCCGCCGGCTTCCTGGAGGACGGCCAGGGCTTCCAGGCCACCGCCAACAGCAACGGCAACTTCGCTTACCAGCGCACCACCAACTTCGATTACACCTGCACTGTGCGAACCGAAGATGGCCGCGGTTCGGGCTGGGTCGGCCGCAACCTGAAGGACGCGGCGGACTTCAAGGCTGACCAGGACATCCGCATCGCCATGCGCAAGGCCACCGAATCGGCCGAAGCCAAGGCACTGGAACCGGGCAAGTACACGGTCATCCTGGAGCCGGCCGCAGCGGCGGGCCTGATCAGCTTCATGATGAACTTCTTCAGTGCACGCTCGGCCGATGAAGGCCGCAGCTTCCTGTCGAAGAAGGGCGGCGGCAACAAGCTGGGCGAGCAGGTCTACGACCCGCGCGTGACCATGATCGCCGACCCGTGGCATCCGGATGCACCGGTGCTGCCGTGGGACAACGAAGGGCTGCCGCGCGAACGCATGGCCATCATCGAGAACGGCAGGATCGCCAATCTGGACTACTCGCGCTTCTGGGCGCAGAAGCAGGGCAGGACCGCCAAGGCCTCGCCGGGCAACCTGCTGATGAGCGGTGGCGACAAGAGCACCGCCGAGCTGGTGCGCGGCACCCAGAAGGGCATCCTGGTCACGCGTACCTGGTACATCCGCATGGTCGATCCGCAGACCGTGCTGCTGACTGGCCTGACCCGCGACGGCACCTTCTACATCGAGAACGGCCAGATCAAGTACCCGGTGAAGAACTTCCGCTTCAACGAGTCGCCGGTGATCATGCTCAACAACATCGAAGAGCTGGGCAAGCCGGTGCGTGTGGCCGGTGATGAATCCAGCTACGTGATGATGATCCCGCCGATGAAACTGCGCGATTTCACCTTCACCTCGCTGTCCGACGCGGTCTGATGGATCGCCGGGCCTGCCTGCGCTGGTTGGCCGCTGCCGCTTCGGCGGCGGCGCTGCCGGCCTGGGCACAGGCAGGCCCGCGCAGTTCGCGCTACGACTTCTGGTTCACCCGCCTGCAGTACGACTCCGGTGACTGGGACGTGGACGCGCGCATGCCATCCAACCTGATCACCTCGCTGATCGACTACACATCGCTGCGCGTGGACCCGCAGGAACACGTGGTGGCCCTGGCCGACCCGCGCATGCTGGAAGCGCCGTTCTGCTACCTGGCTGGGCACACGCTGGTGGAGTTCAACGCCGCCGAACGGCAGAACTTCGTGCGCTACGTGCGCAATGGCGGCTTCGTCTTCGTCGACGACTGCAACCATGACATTGACGGCCTGTTCGCCACCTCGTTCGAGGCACAGATGGGCCGGCTGTTCGGCCCGAAGGCATTGCAGAAACTGCCCAACAGCCACGCGCTGTACCGCAGTTTCTTCCGCTTCCCGGACGGTCCGCCCGCCACCAGCTTCGAACTCAACGGCTGGGGCGACGACCTGGTGCACGACTATCTGAAAGGCATCGAGGTCGAGGGTCGGCTGGGCCTGCTCTACAGCAACAAGGACTACGGCTGCGAGTGGGACTACGACTGGCGCAACAAGCGCTTCCTGGCCGAAGACAACACCCGCTTTGGCGTCAACATCGTGATGTACGCGTTGAACAATTGACAGGACCTGCACGCCCATGAACTCCTCCGACCTCGAATCCCTGCTGCCGCGCCTGGATGAACTGCGCGCCGCGCTCGCACGCGCGGTGGTGGGCCAGCACACGGTGGTCGAGCAGCTGTTGATCGGCCTGCTGGCCGGTGGCCACTGCCTGCTGGAAGGTGCGCCCGGGCTCGGCAAGACCCTGCTGGTGCGCTCACTCGGCCAGGCATTGGAACTGCAGTTCCGGCGCGTGCAGTTCACCCCCGACCTGATGCCCAGCGACATTCTCGGCACCGAGCTGCTGGAGGAAGACCATGGCACCGGCCATCGCCATTTCCGCTTCCAGCAGGGCCCGATCTTCACCCACCTGCTGCTGGCCGACGAACTCAACCGCACCCCGCCCAAGACCCAGGCCGCACTGCTGGAGGCAATGCAGGAACGCACCGTCAGCTACGCCGGCACCACCTACGCGTTGCCCGCGCCGTTCTTCGTGCTGGCCACGCAGAACCCGATCGAGCAGGCCGGCACCTACCCGCTACCCGAAGCGCAGCTGGACCGCTTCCTGCTGCATGTGCTGGTGGATTACCCCAGCGAAGACGAGGAACGGCGGATCCTGGAACAGACCACCGGCGGTGCCACCGACGCGGTGCCGAAGGTGATGGATGCCGAGGCGGTGATCGCCCTGCAGGCGGCCGTGCGGCAGGTGCATGTCAGCCCCGACGTGCTGGCCTGGATCACCCGCCTGGTGCGCGCCAGCCGGCCAGGCGAAGGCGCGCCGGCGGCGATCAACCAATGGGTGAAGTGGGGCGCCGGCCCGCGCGCCGGCCAGTCGCTGGTGCTCGCGGCAAAAGCACGCGCCTTGCTGCAGGGCCGCTTCGCCGCCACCCGCGAGGACGTGCAGGCCCTGGCCGCGCCCGTGATGCGCCATCGCCTGCTGCTGTCGTTCGCCGCCGAGGCCGAGCAGAAGCGTGCCGACGACGTGGTCGCCGCCCTGCTGCAGGCCGTGCCGTTCCCGGGTTGATCCACGCGTGAACGCCGGTATCCCGCTGACCTTGCCACCGGAACTGCGTGCGCGCCTGCGCCTGCTGCGGCTGCGGCCGCGCCTGGCCAGCGGTGCCAGTGGCATCGGCCAGCACGCCAGCCGCAGCCGCGGTGCCGGCCTCGAGTTCGCCCAGTACCGGGCCTACGAACCGGGCGACGAGCTGCGCCAGATCGACTGGAAGCTGTACGCGCGTTCGGACCGCTTCTTCGTGCGCGAATCCGAACGGGAAAGCCCGATCACGGTCTGGCTGTTGCTCGATGCCACCGCCTCGGCCGGCCAGGCCGATCGCGCGGCACCGCAGCGCACGCGCCTGGATCACATGCGCGGCGTGGCCGCCTGCGTGGTGGAACTGGCGCTGCAGCAGGGCGACCGTTTCGGCCTGTTGGCGATCAATGGCGATGGACTGCAGTTGGTGGCCGCAGCGGACGGCGCACGCCAGCGTGACCGCGTGCATCTGCAGCTGCATGCCCTGCAGGCGCGCGGCACCTGGCCCGCGGCCGAACGCCTGCGCCCGCTGTGGGAGCGCGTGCGCCCGGGCGACCTGCTGCTGGCGATGGGTGATGGCTTCGACGCGGCCTGCATCGTGCTGCTGGAGCAACTGGCCAGCGCACGCCGTGAAGTGGCACTGCTGCAGATCCTGACCGCCGACGAGCGCGATTTCCCGTTCGACGCCGGCCATCGCTTCCGCGATCCGGAGACCGGCGAGGAACTACTGGGCGATGGCGCGGCGATCCGCGCCGACTACCTGCAGCGCTTCGCTGACGCACGCAACGCATTGCAGTCGCGCCTGCAGGCCAGTGGCGTCGCCAGTGCCACCGGCTGGCTCGACCAGCCGCTGGACCAGGCACTGCAGGCGCTGTTCGGCCGTGGGGGCGGTGCATGACCCTGCTGTTCCCGTTGGGCCTGGCCGCGCTCGCTGCAGGGTTGCTGCCGCTGCTGATTCACTTGGCCCGGCGCCATCCGTACACGCCGCTGGATTTCGCCGCGCTGCGCTGGCTGCGCGCACAGATCCGCCCGCGCCAGCGCATCCGTTTCGATGACAGGCCGTTGCTGCTGGTGCGCCTGTTGCTGCTGGCTGCATTGGCCATGCTGCTGGCGCGCCCTGCGTTGGTCGGCCCTGCCCCGGTCCCCACTGCCTGGACGGTAGTGGCTCCCGGACTGGACGCGACCGCACTGCGCGGCACCGCCGAAGCGGGCAACTGGCACTGGCTGGCACCCGGCTTCCCCGCTATCGACCACCCACCACCTGCGTCCAGCGCATCGCTGCCCAGCCTGCTGCGCGAGCTGGACGCACAGCTGCCTGCGGGCACCGCGTTGACCGCGCACGTTCCCGATCCCCTGCCCGGTCTGGATGGCGTCCGCCTGCAGCTGTCGCGCGAAGTAACGTGGCGGCCGCAACCGATACCGGCCACTCCGCAACCGAGTGCCGCGACGGTGCCGCGTCTGCGCGTGCACAGCGATGCGCCGGCAGCCGCCCAGCACTGGGTGAACGCACTGCAGCGCGCGTGGGGCATGCAGGCGCCGCTCGCTCCTCTGTCGGCCGATGCCCTGCCCGAACGCGGCGAGATCGGCGTATGGAGCCGCAGCGATGCACTGCCGGCGAGCTGGCAGGCATGGCTGCGCCACGGCGGTCGTGCAGTGAGCGCCGGCAAGCCTGCTGGCGACGCCGGCATCCTGCTGCGCAACGCCGACGGCTCACCAGTGCTGTGGCAACAGCGCATCGGCCACGGCGTCCTGCTGTCACTACCCGGCGACTGGGATGCCTCAGGCAACGCTGCGCTGCGCGACCCGCAGTTGCCGCGTGCCCTGCTGCTGGCGCTGCAACCGCCAGCGTCACCGCGCCTCGGCGATGCACAGGACCAGGCACCACGCCGGGCCGCGCTGCCCGCCATAGCGCCCCCAGCGCGTGAGCCAACCACATGGTTGCTGCTGGCCATCGTGCTGCTGTTCGCGCTGGAGCGCTGGATGGCCAGCAGTCGCCGGCGCAGGGTGGCCGCATGAACACCCTGCAGCACGCCTGGCAACGCGCACGGCGTCGCCGTGCACTCGTTACCCTGCTGCTGGGCCTGCCGTGGGCGCTGGCCGCGACGACGCTGGCGCTGCGCCTGGCGGGCTTCGATATCGCCTGCGTGGTCGGCACGGTCAGCGCGCTCGCCTGCGCAGCGCTCGCCACGGCACATGCCCGCCAGCTGGACCCACAGTGGGTGCAGCGCCAGCTCGATGCCAGCGGTGCCAGCGAGGACAGTGCCGACCTGCTGTTTGCCGATGCCGCCATGCTCAATCCGCTGCAGCAGCGCCAGCGCGCGCATGTGCTGGCCACGCTGGAGCGCGCGACACCGGACCTGCGTCAGCGCTGGCCGCGCAGGGCGTTGGCCCTGAGCTGGGTCGCAGGCCTGGCGATCACTGCGCTGGCATTCGGCTGGCCACGTTCCGGCCCCGGCTCCGCGCCGGCCCGCACATCGGCGCCTGTCAGCACGGCTGCCGCCGGCCCGCTGCACCTTCAGTCCACCCGCCTGCGGATCGACGCACCGGCCTATACCGGCCAGGCCACGCGCACCCAGAACGCGCTGGATGCCAAGGTCGCCGCGGACAGCCGGCTGTCGTGGTCGTTGCGCTTCGATCGCGCGCCGGACAAGGCATGGCTGCAGTTCCACGACGGCCGCCGGCTGCCGCTGAGCGAGCAGGATGGGCAGTGGCTGGCGCAGGATGTGGCGCGCGTGCCTGTGCTGTACCGCGTGGTGAGCGAACCTGCACTGGCCCAGACCCGCCTGCATCGCCTGGATGTGGTCGCTGATCGTGCGCCCAGCGTGCGCGTGCTGGAGCCCGCCGCGACCCTGGTGCTGGGCACGCCCGGGCAACGCCAGTGGTCGTTACGATTCGAAGCCAGCGATGACTACGCCGTGGCCACGCAGGCAACGCTGTCGATCACCATTACCCAGGGCAGCGGCGAGAACATCACCTTCGTTCGCCGCAGTGTCGGCCTCACCGGCAGCGGCGAAGCGACTGCACGGCGTTTCGCGCACAGCCTCGACCTGGCTGCGCTGGGCGCGCAGCCCGGCAGCGATGTCATCGCCCAGCTGGAAGTACGCGACAACCACGCGCCAACACCGCAGGCCGGGCGCAGCAGCAGCGTGATCCTGCGCCTGCCCAGCGCCGAGGTTGCACTCGGTGCCGAACTGGAAGGCCGCATCAAGAAGACGCTGCCGGCCTACTTCCGCAGCCAGCGGCAGATCATCATCGATGCCGAAGCGCTGATCCGGCAGCGACGCAGCCTCGCCGCCGAGGACTTCGTGAAGCGCAGCGATGCGATCGGTGTCGACCAGCGCATCCTGCGTCTGCGCTACGGCCAGTTCCTGGGTGAGGAAAGCGAAGGCGCACCGAAGCCGCCGCCGACCAGCGACCTGCCCACCAGCGATGCGCCAGCTGCAGGCAGCCACGACGACGAGCATGAGCACGAGCACGAGCACGACCATGGCGCCGAGGCCGGGGCACACGATGAGCATGGCCACGATCACGGCGGCAAGGCGTCCAATGCCGATTCGCCACCGGTGTTCGGCAGCACCACCGATGTGCTCTCCGAATACGGCCACACCCATGACCATGCCGAAGCCGCGACCCTGCTCGACCCGCAGACCCGGGCCACGCTGAAGGCCGCGCTGGACCAGATGTGGTCGGCCGAAGGCGAGCTGCGCCAGGGCCGTCCGGAGCAGGCACTGCCGTTCGCCTACAAGGCACTGGGGTTCATCAAGCAGGTGCAGCAGGCCGAACGCATCTATCTGGCGCGGGTGGGACCGGAGCTGCCGCCGATCGATGAAGGCCGTCGCCTCGGCGGCGATCGCACCGGACTGGCCAGTCGTGAACTGCCGTTGGCCGCCCGAACCCCGCCCGACCGGGCCATCGTTGAAGCCTGGCAGCGCCTCGGTGATGACACCAGTGTGCCTGACCTCGACGCACTCGCTGCCTGGCAGCAGCGCAATGCCGCCTACCTGCCCGATGCGCTGGATCTGGCTGCCGCCATCGAGCAGCTGCGCATCGAGCCCGGTTGCCGCGACTGCCGCCAGCGCCTGCGCGCTCAGTTGTGGCGGGCGCTGCAGCGTCCACTGCCGCAGGCGATGCGGCGCGGTGCCGCCGATGCGATGGGCCAGCGCTACCTGGACGCGCTGGAGGCGCAGCCATGAACCCCTCCGGCCTGAACCTGTGGATCGTCCTGGCACTCGCTGTGATCGTGGCGATCGCCAGCGTTCGCCAGTCGCGCAACAACACCACGCACCGTGGCCGCCGCTGGGGGGTGATCGGGCTGCAGGTCATCGTCGCCACGCTGCTGTATTTCTGCCTGGTGCCGCCCACCCGCCAGCAACACGCAGGCGGGCTGGTTGTGCTCGGCATCGATGCCAGCAGGGCCGGCGCGTTCCCGGCCAGCGAAGGTCCGCTGTGGCTGTTGCCGGAAGCTGCCGATGTGGCCGGCGCAAAGCGCGTACCCGACCTGGCCACCGCGCTGCGGCAGCATCCGGCCTCCACGCTGACGCTGGTTGGTGCCGGCCTGGTCGCGCGTGACCGCGACGCAGTACTGCCACGCGACGTACGTTGGCAGCCGACAGCACCGCCGCGCGGCTGGGTCGCCTTGCAGCCACCGGCCGACGCCGCGCCCGGCGCACGCTTCGAGGTACAGGCACAGGCGCGTGGCGTTGCCAGGGCAAAGGCGGAACTGCTCGACCCGGCCGGCAGCGTGGTCGATCGCGCGGATGTTGCCGAAGACGGCCACGTTCAGTTGAGTGGCATCACCCGCGCCGAAGGCCGCAGCGTGTTCCAGCTGCGCCTGCTCGATGCCGACGGCCATGTGGTGGACAGCGCACCGGTGCCGCAGCAGACCCTGCCGGCGGCGCCGTTGCGCCTGCAGGTGCGTGCCAGTGCGCCGGGCCCCGAACTGAAGTACCTGCGCCGCTGGGCAGCCGATGCCGGCATCCGCGTGCAGGTGCAGGCCGATACCGGTGCCGGCCTGAGCGTTGGCGACGGCGCCTTGCCGCTGGACGCGACGTCGCTGGCGCGCAGCGATCTGCTGCTGCTGGACGAGCGCAGCCTGGCGGCATTGAATGCCGCGCAGCTGGCCGCTGTGCGGCAGGCGCTGCGCGAAGGACTGGGCGTGCTGGTACGCAGTGCGGGCGCCCCTTCGGCCAGCGCGCGCCAACGCCTGCACGATCTGGGCCTGCCGCTGCGGGGTGATGGCAGCAGCCAGGTCCTCGAACTTCCCGGCGACGGCGAGAGCGCGGTCCTCGCCGCACGACGTGGCCCGCTCGCCGCGGGTACGCTGCCGACCGGCTACGGCGAAGAGGCAGACCGCAGTTCGCACGACGCCGCGCTGCCCACACTGGAAGCACTGGCGCTGCAGGTACCTGGCAGCAACGCGCTGCTGCACGATCGCACCGGCAAGGCTGTCGGCGGCTGGCGCGCTACCGGCAAAGGCCGCATCGGCCTGCTGCCCATCACCGACAGTTGGCGCTGGGTGCTGGCCGGCCGCGATGACCGCCACGGCGAACTGTGGAGCGGCGTGGTTGCCACGCTGGCGCGGGCGCAGGGCAGCGCTGAGGCGCTGTGGTCGCCACAGCCGATCAGCTGGGCGGGCGAACGGCAGGCGCTGTGCGGCGTGCAGGCGCCGCTGCAAGCCTTCAACGCACGCGGCGAAGGCACGCCGCTGATCGTCGATGGCGCGACGTCAGACCTGCGTTGCGCGGGCTGGTGGCCGCGCGAGGCGGGCTGGCAGCGCCTACAGCACGGTGACGCTACCGTCTGGCGCTATGCATTCGACCCGAAGGACGCGCCCGCGCTGCATCGGCAGGCAATGATCGATGCAACCACGCGAGCGCTGGCGGGCAGCTCCCCGGCAACCGCGTCGGTGATGCCACCCGTGCCGGGATCGCGCTGGCCGTGGTGGCTGGCGTTCGTGCTGTGCGCATCGCTGCTTTGGTGGTTGGAGCGGCGGCGCTGACTTTGGCGTCCGATCCCTTTCGCCCGCGAAAGAGCTCTGACCCCACCGATTGGATCGCAAGCGGCATCCACACGTGGCGTGGACCTACTGGCCGCTCATCCGCCCTTCAACGCGTTCCCGCGCGCCGATACACGCCATTGAAGCGCACGTTCATGCCACCGCATTCGCTGTTGTCGGCCACGATCAGCACCTCACCCAGCGAGTGCACACGCACCCGGCACGTATCCTCGGCGAACTCGACATCGGCACCCTGCGGTATGGCACGCGCTTCCACCTGGCCCAGGTTCGGCCCGTACGGGCGCTGTTCCGGCGTGGGGTTGGCCGAGGGCCAGTAGGCGTCGCCATCCACATGCAGTTGTCCACCCTGCACGGTGATGCGCAGGCCGTTGTCGCCATCTTTCCAGTGGCCCGTCCAGTCCTGCAGCGTGGGCACGGCCACCGGCAACGGCTGCAGCTTGCTGCGGTCGACCCAGCCGGCGCTGCCGCCCACCTTGTTGGGGAAGAACGCGCAGCGGTAACGGCCCAGGTCGCGACCGGTCACCACCGTATCGCCGTTGACCACATAGCTGCGCTGGCGGCAGGCCGGTTCGCCCTTGGCGGGGCAGCCCTCCATGTCGCCGAGCAGGTACAGGCGCGGTGCATCGACCACCCGCGCCAGCGCGAACCGGCTCTGTTGGGAGGGGAACGCGCCATTGCGGCAGGCGCCGCCATCGGCGATATCGGACGCGAAGGCGGAGGCCGGCAGCAACGCGGCCAGCAGGTAGATCGAACGCAGGGACATGACAGCATTACCGGTGGGGGAGCCCGCAGGATATACCGGCCTACTTCACTGGCGCTGTGTCGCCGGCATCCTGCTCCTGTGAGAACCGCAGCGCGCGCTGCTGCTGTTCGGCACTGAGCTCTGGGGGTGGCCGCGCCACGGCCGCCTGGATCTGGTCGGGACCGCCGGTGAGTTTGTTGATGCCTTTGGCTGCCGCCAGCACACCCTTGACCACGCCCATCATGATGTAGCCACCGCCCATGCTGACCTGCTCCGGCGATGGCGGTTCGCTCCAGTCGCGGCTGAAGCGGTTATCGCCGAACTTCACCGGGTTCTTGAAGCGGTACAGGTCCAGCGGCTCGTCATCGGGCTTGAGCGCACGCACTTCGCCGAGGGTGGTGACGTTGTCCTGCGGCAAGGTGGTGGAGATCGGTGCGGTGGGGGCAGGCGGCGCATCTTCAGGGGCAACGGGTGCAGGATCGGGCACCGCCACCGGCGCGGCCTGCTGCGCCTGTGCGATGCCGGCCAGCAGCATGCCGGCCAGGAGTGCTCCCTGCGTTCCACGTCGTGCCACAGCCATCCACCCTGTTGGTTGCGTCCAGCGCCCAAGGATACGGATGCCGGCTTCAGATTTCGTTGCTGCACCGGCAGCTGTTCAGCCAAGGGAGATGCGGCGACGCCACGGGACGCGAGCACTGAACGGTTCACGCCCGCCGTGTGCGGTGTCTCACATCCTGAGACATGGATGTGGTGCCATGTGACCCCTCGCAATCCGTCCCCGCTTCCTCTTCCATGGCCTACGAACTCGCCAAGCGCACCGTCGATGCCGAGCAGAAGCTCGCCACCCGCGATGGCCTGCCCGCCCGCGACGGCGCCCTGCTCAGCGCGCGCCTGCAGCGCCGCTACCAGGACCGCATCACCGGCAGCTTCGCCATTCCCGGCCGCGAAGGCCGCTACGCGCCCGTTCCCGACTCGGTACCACCGGCGCTGGCCGCAGCACTGAAGGCACGTGGCATCGAGCAGCTCTACAGCCACCAGGCCGAAGCCTGGGAGGCCAGCCAGCGCGGCGAGCACGTGGCCATCGTCACCCCCACCGCCAGCGGCAAGTCGCTGTGCTACACCCTGCCGGTGGTCAGCGCGGCCATGCAGGACAAGGCCAAGGCGCTGTACCTGTTCCCGACCAAGGCACTGGCCCAGGACCAGGTGGCCGAGCTGCTGGAACTCAATCGTGCCGGCGATCTCGGCGTCAAGGCCTTCACCTTCGACGGCGACACCCCCGGCGATGCGCGCCAGGCGATCCGCCTGCATGGCGACATCGTGGTGTCCAACCCGGACATGCTGCACCAGGCCATCCTGCCGCATCACACCAAGTGGGCACAGTTCTTCGAGAACCTGCGCTACATCGTCATCGACGAGGTGCACACCTATCGCGGCGTGTTCGGCAGCCACGTCACCAACGTGCTGCGCCGGCTCAAGCGCATCTGCGCGTTCTATGGCGTGCAACCGCAGTTCATCCTGTGCTCGGCCACCATCGGCAACCCGCAGGCGCATGCCGAGGCGTTGATCGAGGCACCGGTCACCGCCGTCACCGAATCCGGCGCGCCCACCGGGCCGAAGCAGGTGCTGCTGTGGAACCCGCCGGTGATCAACCCCGACCTGGGCCTGCGTGCCTCGGCGCGCTCGCAGAGCAACCGCATCGCGCGCATCGCGATCAAGTCCGGGCTGAAGACCCTGGTGTTCGCGCAGACCCGGTTGATGGTCGAGGTGCTGACCAAGTACCTGAAGGACATCTTCGACCACGACCCGCGCAAGCCGCCGCGCATCCGCGCCTACCGCGGCGGTTATCTGCCCACCGAACGCCGCGAGACCGAGCGTGCGATGCGTGCCGGCAACATCGACGGCATCGTCAGCACCTCGGCGCTGGAACTGGGCGTGGATATCGGCAGCCTGGACGTGGTCATCCTCAATGGCTACCCCGGCAGCGTGGCCGCCACCTGGCAGCGTTTCGGCCGTGCCGGTCGCCGCCAGCAACCCGCACTCGGCGTGATGGTGGCCAGTTCGCAGCCGCTGGACCAGTACGTGGTGCGGCATCCGGACTTCTTCGCCGAAGCCTCGCCCGAACATGCGCGCATTGCGCCGGACCAGCCGCTGATCCTGTTCGACCACATTCGCTGCGCGGCCTTTGAACTGCCGTTCCGGGTCGGCGATGGCTTCGGCCCGATCGACCCGGAAGTGTTCCTGGAAGCGCTGGCCGAAACCGAAGTCATCCACCGCGAAGGCGAGCGCTGGGAGTGGATCGCCGACAGTTATCCCGCCAACGCGGTCAGCCTGCGCGCGGTGGCCGACGGCAATTTCGTGGTGGTCGACCGCAGCGATGGCCGCCAGCAGATCATCGCCGAAGTGGATTACTCCGCCGCCGCACTCACCCTGTACGAAGGCGCCATCCACATGGTGCAGTCCACTCCGTACCAGGTGGAGACGCTGGACTGGGACGGCCGCAAGGCCTACGTCACCCGCACGCATGTGGATTACTACACCGACAGCATCGATTTCACCAAGCTCAAGGTGCTGGACCGCTTCGATGGTGGCGTGGCCGGGCGCGGTGATTCGCACCATGGCGAAGTGCACGTGGTGCGGCGCGTGGCCGGCTACAAGAAGATCCGCTACTACACCCACGAAAACATCGGCTACGGGCCGGTGAACCTGCCCGACCAGGAACTGCACACCACCGCAGTGTGGTGGCAGCTGCCGCAGGCACTGCTGCTGCGCGCGTTCGCCAGCAGGCAGGATGCGCTCGATGGCTTCCTCGGTGCGGCGTATGCGCTGCACATCGTCGCCACCGTGGCGGTGATGGCCGATGCGCGCGACCTGCAGAAGTCGGTCGGCAACGGCGATGGTTCCTGGTTTGCGATCGCCGACCAGAGCGGCCGTGGCCAGTTGCGCGGCAGCGAGGGTGATCCTGGGGTTGTCGAACTGCTGCAGGAATTCGTGCCCACGGTGTATCTGTATGACAACTTCCCCGGTGGCGTCGGCCTCAGCGAGCCGTTGTGGCAGCGTCAGGCCGAACTGGTGCAGCGCGCGCGTGAACTGGTGCAACGCTGCGACTGCAAGGCCGGCTGCCCGGCCTGCGTCGGCCCGGTGCTGGCTGCACAGGAAGAGGATGAAACCTCGCCACGTGCGCTGGCATTGCGCGTGCTCGACCTGTTCGACGCCGAGGCCTGCCGGCACGTACCCGACGTGGTGGTGACCACGCGCGATCCGATGGAGCTGCTGGCCCCGTGAGCCTGAGCCTGGACAAGCTGCGCCTGCTGCGCAGGCAGGCCGGCGACCCGAAGGCGAGCACACCGGCCGTGCCGGACGTGCCCCCTGCGCCACCGGCACCCGTGGCCGCCAACGATGCGCGACAACCACCGGCCGAGCGTTCGGTGTTCGCCTGGGTCGAGCAGGAGATCCGCCACAAGCCGACCGGCGCGGCGGCATCTGCCACGGCGCCGCCCGCGCTGCGTCGGCCCGAAGTGGGCAGCCTGCATCGCCTGCTCGGCCTGCGCACGCGCGGCGGCCCCGCTCCTGCTCGCGCCAGCGCACAGGACCGTCAGTTGCCAGGTGAGGAGATCGCACCGGGCCTGTTCCTGATCGAATCGCTGCAGCCGCAGGCGATCCCGGCACAACCGCTGTCGCTTGATTTCGCCCGTCGCGACGGCGAGCACGTGGCTGCGCGTGACCTGCTGTTCTTCGATACCGAGACCACCGGCCTGGCCGGCGGCACCGGCACCCGTGCCTTCATGATCGGCGCGGCCGATTGGCATGTGTGCCCGCAGCGTGGCGAAGGCCTGCGCATCCGCCAGTTGCTGATGGCCACCATGGCCGCCGAGGACGCGATGCTGGCCACCTTCGCCGGCTGGCTGCAACCGTCCACCGTGTTCTGCAGCTACAACGGCCGCAGCTATGACGCACCGCTGCTGAAAGCGCGTTACCGGCTTGCCCGGCAACGCGACCCGATCAGCGCGCTGGACCATGTCGACCTGCTCTACCCCACCCGCCGCCGCTATCGCGGCACGTGGGAGAACTGCAAGCTGTCCACCATCGAACGCCAGCTGCTGCGCGTGGTGCGCGAGGACGATCTGCCGGGCTCGGAGGCACCCGGTGCGTGGTTGCGCTTCCTGCGCGGCGGCGACGCGGTGAACCTGCGCCGGGTGGCCGACCACAATCACCAGGACGTGGTGACCCTGGCCCTGCTGCTGCAGCGGCTGATCCGCGAAGAACAGCGTGAGCGCGAAACGCTGGCTCTGGTCGCCAGGCAGGACGACTCGCGTTGACCGCAGCGCCCCGCTTTTCCCCGCGATTCACGCAGTCAAGAACTTCCGCAGTCGTCCAGCAAACCCACTGGGCGCGGGCACGTCGCTGCTGGACGAATCGACAGCGGCGGCCTTGATGCGCTCGGCAATGGCGAAGTGATCCAAGGTCGCTTCCAGGTTTGCGGCCCGTTCGTCTACGGCGATCAGCAGCCGTTCCAGGTCCTGCTGTGGGTCAGCATGGAACCAGTCGACGGTGAACTTCAGGGTCTGGCCAAACTGCTGCTCCAGGGGGGGCAACGCCAGGCTGCGCAACTGCATCAGCGCTCCACTGCGCGCAGCGTCACGCACCCACCACGACAGAAACTCCAGCGCCAGCACGCCTGCCGGGCCGCCGTCCAGTTCAAACTCGATCCCAATCAGCACCTCATGCGACAGAGCACCTTCGCTACGCCGCAATACGGCCAGCGGTAGATCCGCGTAGGGCAACAGCGACAATTCGTCTACGGCCAGCTCCGACAAATCCTGCTTGGTCACAGAAGCGGTGCGCACGCCTGGAATGGACGAAACCGCATTGATCAGGCGTTGAACGCGCTCAACCATCGGACATGCGCCTTGAGTTGACTGGGTGCAAGACACTAACCGCTGCCCGCACAGGCATCAATCCGCTGCTCTTCGACGACTTCACACACTGTGGCGCTTGCCAGGCACGGATTCAGGCCGCGTTGACACCACAGAGACGCGCAGCGGCGACACTGCCCGCTGTCCCTTCACCGGAGCCGTGCCCATGCGCCCTACCACCCTGTTGCTGCTGGCCAGCATCCTGCCGCTCGCGGCCTGCAGCCATGCCGATGCCAACGGCACCGCCGATACCGGCAGCCTGCCGGCCAAAGTCTCCGATGGCCCGCACGAATGCCGCCCCGAGGCGCTGAAAGCGTTCACCGGCAAAACCGCCGACGAAGCCACGATCAAGAAACTGGTGGCTGACAGCGGCGCGCGCGGTGCACGGGTAGTCAAACCCGGCATGGCGGTGACCATGGACTTCCGCCAGGACCGCGTGACCGTGCAGGTGGATGCGCAGAACCGCATCGAGCGCGCCAGCTGCGGTTGATGTTCCTTACCGATCCCGCTGGCACCGGGTATCCACCCGCGCCAGCGGGATAAGGTTCCAGCCACACTGCAAGGAGTGCTGTATGCCGAGGTCCCGCAACAGGAAACCGTATCGACGGTGGTTGGGCTGTCTGTTCGCCACTCTGCTGTGCGTGGCCCCCGCCCCCCCGCTGGCGGCACATGAGGGCCGGCCCCCATGGTCCGCCACCTGGTTCGCCGCCCAGCAGGACTACGGCGTTACCTTTCCGGACAACATCGTTCCCCCGCCCCCACCCGTCACCCTGGCCGACCAGACCGTACGCATGACCGTACGTCTTTCGCGCGGCGGAGAAACACTGCGCGTTCGCTTCTCCAACCGGTTCGGCAAGGCCCCGGTCACATTGGAGGACCTCCGTATTGCGCCAAGCATGGGCGCCGATGGTGTCGTCCTCCACAAGCAGCGCTCATTGCGTTTCAGTGGTGCAGCACGCTTGACGCTCGCCCCCGGCGAAGAGCGCTGGAGTGATCGGATCAACCTGCATGTGGCTGACCAGACGGAGCTGTCCGTCAGCCTGTACGTCATGGCACCGACGCCGGTGGTCACCACGCATTCGGTCGGCCTGCAGACCAACTACCGCGCGCCCGGCAACCAGGTCGGCGCGGCCCTGCTGCGCTCCGCCGACCCCATGCGGGCCTATTATTGGCTGGACGCCATTGACGTTGCCGGAAACCAGCCATCGGCGGTACCAGCAGCTGGCGGCAAGCCGGTGGTCATGGTCGCCTTCGGTGACTCGATCACCGATGGTGCCGGCTCTACAGTGGATCGCAATTTCCGCTGGCCCAACCTGCTCGATGACCGTGTCCGCAGTGCGGGCCTGCGCAAGGTCAGCGTGGTCAATGGCGGCATTGCCGGCAATCGCTGGCTGCATGATGGAGTCGGGCCAGCAGGCGTGTCGCGCTTCGGGCACGATGTGCTGGCGGTGTCCGGTGCCAGCCATGCCGTGCTGCTGCTGGGCATCAACGATATCGGCATCGGCCAGCTGCATCCGCCGCAGGCGGTGTCTGCAGCGCAGTTGATCGACGCCCTGCGCACGTCGGTGCAGCGAGCCCGGCAACGTGGGATCAGGGTGATGCTTGGAACGTTGCTGCCCTACGGAGGATCAGGCTACTTCGACGCCGCCGGAGAAACCAAGCGGCAAGCCGTGAACGATTGGATCAGGGCAGCACAGGGCGTCGATGGTGTCATCGACTTCGATCGCATCATGCGCGATCCACAGCGCCCGACCCATCTGCGTCCCAGCTATGACAGCGGGGATCATCTGCATCCCAGTGATGCCGGCTATGCAGCGATGGCGGACGCGTTCCCGATACGCTGGCTGCAGCACTGATTGCCCCAGGGTAGTGCCGGCCGCTGGCCGGCACCCCACATTGCCGGCCAGCGGCCGGCACTACCGATCAGAGTCGCTCGGCCTTGCCGCTGGCCAGTGCGCGCGCGATCACCTGCTGCGCCTGCTGCGACGCCTGGGCATGCACGCGGGCCTGGAGCTCGCCCAACGCTGACTGCTGGCTGCCCAGCGCTGCCTGGCGGCTGGCCAGTTCAGACTGCTGGCTGGCCAGGCGCTGCATGTCACGAGTGCGGCCGGACTGCGCGGCCTCGCTGCGGGCTTCCTGCATCGCACGGCGTGCCTCGGCGGCGGCCTCGCGTGCAGCCTCACGCGCAACGGCCACGTCGCTGGTTGCACCGCGCGCTGCCTTCGCCGCTTCCGCAGCCGCCTCACGGTTGATGTCGTGGGCGGCCATCGCGCTACGCGCTACCTCGGCGGCGACCAGTGCGATGCGGCGCGATTCCTCGCCCTGCAGGCGGCCCATTTCACCCATCTGCCTGCCGAGTTCACCCTGCTGGCGACCCAGCACGCTTTGCTGCCGGCCCAGTTCGCTCTGCTGGCGGCCCAGCTCTACGGCACCGCTGTAGGCACGCTGCAGGGTCTGGATCAGCATCGGGTCACGCACCACGTAGCGCTTGTCACCCTGGCGGAACCACAACGCCGGGCCCTTGCCGAGCTGCCTGCGGGCCACCGTCACGTCGTCCATGCCGCCGTTGGCGAAGGTCGAATCACCATCAACCAGAACGAAGGCCTCCCGGGGCGACCTGCCCAGGTCGAGGCGACCGTAGGTGGTGATGGAGGTGGCGGCCGACGTCGTGCCTTCATCGTCTTCGGCCATGCCCGTGGCATCGTCGACATCGGCCACATCGGCATCGTCGGGCCCGGTCGCGTCAGCGGGTTCGGCCGGCGCGGCCGGTGCTGCAGGCGCAGCCGGTGCCGCCGGCACGCCCGCGGCGGATGGCGGTGCGGCCGGAGCCTTGGGAGCCTTCGGCGGTGCTGGCGCCACGACCTTGGGTGCCGCCGGTGGCGCGGGCGGTGCCGGCGGCACCGGCGCTGCGACCAGTCGCATCGGCGCCACGCCCACCACCACCACCACAGCAGTCAGCGCCATCGCCAGGATGCGGGGGCAGGCCCGGCGCGGCTGCAGCGAGAGCAGGCGACGCTTGAGGCTGGTGGCATCGGGTGCGGCACTGGCCACGCCCAGGTGCGGCTGCGGTGCCACCCCCAGCTGCAGCAGCAGACGGCCATAGGCCTGGCGGCTGGCAGCGTGCTGGCCCACCACCGCTGCGTCCACCGCTTCTTCGCGCGCTTGTGCATATTCACGCACCGACAGGCGCAGCAGCGGATGGAAGAAGAACAGGTGCTGGGCCAGCGCAGGCAGCAGGCCCCACTGCAGGTCCCGCCGCTGCAGGTGCTGCAGTTCATGGGTCAGGGCCAGGTCCAGTGCGTCGCCCTGCAGGGCGTTGTCGCCAGCCGGCAACAGCAGCACCGGGCGGAACGGACCGACCAGCTGCGGTGCGTCCACCTGCGTGCTCATCCACAACCGCGGCGCAGGCCGCACGCCGTGTGCATCGGAAGCCAGCTGCAGGGCCTGCACCAACGCCTGGTCCTCGCAGGGATAGGCCGCTGCCAGCAGCGCGCGGCAGCGACGCCACTCACCAAAGGTACGCAGCGCCATCAGCAGCACGCCAGATGCCCACAGCGCGGCCAATGCGACGGCCCACCACGCCACTGCCGGTGCGTCCGCTGCAGGCATCGGCATCGCGGCCAGCAACTGTGCCGAGGCCTCCGGGGCCAGCGGGTAGACGATGTCAGCGGCCACGTCGGTCGCGGTCGTCGCCACCGCCTGCGGGGCAGGCAGCCAGGCCAACTGCAACGGCTGGCTCCAGAACAGGCCGAGCACGGCCTGCAGCGAGACCAGCCACCACAGGCGGCAGCGGGTCGCCGCCGACAGCGACGGCAGCGCGCGGCACAGGCCGTACACCAGCGCCACCAGCAGCACGGTCTGCAGGCTGGTCCAGCCCAGGCGTTCCAGCATCGGGATCAGCATCGTGGTGTCCATGACTCAGCCCTCGTGGCGACGCGATTGGAGTTGGGCGACCAGCGCTTCCAGTTCGGCCAGCTCGTTGTCGCTGACCTTCTGCCGCTGCGACAGATAGGCCACGAACGGCGACACCGAGCCCTGCAGGGTGTTGTCGACGAACTGCGCCACCGCGCCCTGCAGCACGCTCTCCGGGCCACGGGTGGCCTGGTAGCGGTAGACGCCGTCCTGCTGCTGGCGCTGAAGATACCCCTTCGCCCGCAGGCGCTCCATCATCGTCAGCACGGTGGAACGGGCCAGGCCACGGGGCTCGGCGTAGCCACTGGCGACCTCGCCGACACTGGCCGGCGCATGTTCATCGATGTACTGCAGCAGGGCCAGTTCCTGGTCCCCGATCGTCTTGCCACGCATGACACCACTCCCTTGACTACACGTGTCGTCAATGTCAGCTTGACGACAGCTGTAGTCAACCCCCCGGAAGTCATGGGCCGACGAACGGTAGGGCACCGAGCGCTTAAACCTTCGACGCGCTGTCTGCATCCGATTCGCAACGCCCGCTGGAATTCCGCATGTTCCGCCCAACGCTCCGAGTCGTGCTCATGCTCATCAGTGCCCTGCCCTTCGCCGCCGTCTCTGCCAGCCAGGACCAGGCCAACGACCAGACCCGCCGCCTGATCCGCCAGATCATGCTGGAGCAGCGCATCCCCGGGCTGCAGGTCGCGGTGGTCAAGGACGGGCAGATCGTGCTCTCCGAAGCCTACGGCCTGGCCAACGTCGAGAACGGCGTGCTTGCCTCGCGCGACACCCGCTTCCCGCTCAATTCGGCCACCAAGGCGTTTACCGGCGTGGCTGCCGCGCAGCTGGCTCAGCAGGGGCAGCTGGATCTGGACGCGCCGGCCTCGCGATATCTGGGTGATCTTCCGCCAGCGTGGAGAGACGTACGCGTACACCAGCTGCTGGCGCATACCTCCGGCCTTCCGGACATCCTTGATGCGAACGGGCTGCTGGGCGGAGGTTCCGAAGCACAGGCATGGACGGCGGTCAGCGCGCGACCGCTCGAAGCGGCACCCGGTCAGCGCTTTGCCTACAACCAGACCAACTACGTGCTGCTGTCGCGGATCATCGCGCAGCAATCCGGCATGCCCTACGAACGTTTCCTCGCCACCGGCCAGTTCAGTGGTGCACGCATGGCCCGCACCACCTTTGGCGACAGCTATGACCTGATTCCGGATGTGGCAACGATGTACAGCCTGGCGCCGCGCGCCACCGATGCGGCCGACATGCCGCCGCGCCTGTCGCACTGGTTCTACGACATGCCGCCGAGCCTGTGGGCTGGCGGCGGCATCCTCACCACCGCCGACGACACTGCGCGCTGGCTGGTCGCGCTGACCGAAGGCCGCCTGCTGCCGGAGACGGCCCTGCGGCGGATGTGGAGCGTAGAGCGCCTGGCGGATGGCCGTGCCGGCCCGTGGGCGGGTGGCTGGCCGGTGTTGCACGCATCGCCCGACCTTCAGGTGGCCGGTATCGGCGGTGCGCGCTCGGCCTTCGTGGTCTATCCCGAGCGCGGCGTGGCGGTGGTGGTACTGACCAATCTTGTCGGTGCCGATCCACAGCAGTTCATTCCACGCATTGCCGATTTCTATGCGACTGCTGAAACAGCGCTCAGACGCGGCAGGCAGCGGCAACACTGCGAGGGGTAGCGCATGCCGCTCCTGGAGTATCTCCATCCATGTTGGCGGCAATGAGCGCACCGTGTCCGCGATGTGCGCATCATCAACTATCTCGTAAATTTTCCCGTGACAGAGTAGAGCGGCTCGAGTAACCACTCATAGAGCTTTCGGCGCTCTCCCATAATATCTGCTTCAAGCTGCATACCTGGACGCAGTGGCTCGCGGTTCCCATATGCCAGAACATCCTGGTGGTCCAGCGAAACGAAGACACGATACAGGGACTGATTTGGATCGTTGCTCTCCTTACTTTTCATCATTGCGCTTCTGGAGATGCGAATTACGGTGCCCTCATGAGTACCGAACTTTTGGTAGGGATATGCTTGGTACCTCAGCAAAACTCGATCACCCACTTTCACGAAGCCTATCGCGGAACTCGGGACAAGCAACTGCGCTCTTAGCTCGGACCCTTCGGGTAGCAAGCTAAGAATCGCCTGACCTGGCTGTACGGCCTGTCCGGCCTCGACCAACCGGTTCGCGACAAGTCCGGCTACGGGAGCCCGAAGAAGGAGTTCGCCATCGGCCTCCATCCGAATAGTTTCCTGGCTCAGTGCCGCCAAGTCCCGCTCAGACGCGGCCTTAGTCGACAGCCTCTGCTGAGGAATCTCCGCAAGGCGCTGCTCCAGTTCAGCCAGACTCCTACGAATTGACGTCGCTTGGCGTTGGAGCGCCTGCTGTGCGTTCACCATCTCAAGTGTCGATTGCTCTTGCTGGTTGATCTGAACGAGACTCACATAACGCTGATCCTCCACGCTTCTATAGCGAGCTACGGTTTCGCGCCCGATCCTTACCTGCTCGCCGCGTGTCTGGATCTCAGACTCAATCTGGGCTAGCTCTTGCAACATCGCGCTGCGCTGCGCTTTGGCGCCGTCCTGCTGGGCTGCAAACTGTCTGTCCTGAAACTCGCTGATCGCGCTTACGCTTGCAATTCGGCTCCTCTGGGCATCGAGCAAGGTAGACACAGAATCGCGACCGGAGGACGTGACTCTTGGAACATTCACTGTCAGCAGTCCATCTTGAACACGAACATGGTCGCCCTCTTCCACATTCAACCTTGACACGACACCTGCAGAGGGAGCGACGACTGTGGACAGCCCGAGATCTGGCACAAGTTCACCCAGTACCCGCGATCTGCGCGAGTACTCGCCCAGGTACAGGAAGCTGACAATTGTCGAGGCAGCTATCGCTGCGAAGAGCCCCAGAATCCAGAATCGAACAGGTTGCGCGAGAGATATCGCCCCGAGCCAGCTGCGCCGCTGTGCGTCCACTGCCTCCTTTCGGAACAAATCGCTCATGAAACAGTGACCTTTTCACGCTGTTCTCCGTTCGCCAAAGGACCCGAAGGGCTTCGCTTCAGTTCCGGAGCAATCGTCCCCGCATGCATAACGAGGACTCGGTCGGCACTAGCGATCGTCTCGGGACGATGAGCAATGATCACTCGGGTGAGGTCAAGCTTCCGCACCGCGTTGCTGACAAGCCTCTCTCGATCCACGTCCAGATGGCTGGTTGCCTCGTCAAGAAAGAGAAAACGAGGCTTCCGATACAAGGCTCTAGCAAGGATTACCCTCTGCCTTTGGCCTCCCGACAAGGAGGTTCCCATGTCTCCGATCAGGCTGTTATACCCCATTGGCATCGCAGAGATATCGTCGTGGACTGCAGCTAGGCGAGCTGCCTCACGCACTCGATCTTCGTCCCAGTCCTGATCCTCGAAGGCAATATTTTCACTCACACTTCCCGCGAAGAGCTGATCATCCTGCATTACAGCTCCGATCACTCGGCGATAGGCATCCATGTCGAGCTTGGAAAGCGGCACGCCCCCGACTCGAACCTCGCCTTCGGAGGGTTGCAGAAGGCCAAGCAGAATCTTCAGTAATGTTGTCTTTCCGCAACCCGAGGGACCGATGATGGCCACCGATTCGCCGGGCTCAATCACCAGGCTACAGTTCCTGAGTACCCACGGCTCACCAGGAGCATAGCGAAAGCCAAGTCCATCGGCCTCGATACGCAGATCATCAGGGGGCAGACCACCTGACCTTAAAGAAGGGCTCTCCGGCTCCGTGAGAACAATGTCAGAAAGCCGCTCACCATGTAAGCGAAGCATGCGGAGTTCCACCCACTTGTCGATCAAGGCGCCCACGCGCTGTGAGAACTGATCCTTGTAGGCAAGGTAAGCGATCAGCATACCCACTGAGAACACGCTCTCCATTGCGAGAAGCGCTCCAATCCAGATGACCGCGATGCGTTCCAGACCAAACACAAATTGGCTTGCGCCACTGAAACCCAGGCCAAACTTCGAAAGCCAAATGTCTCGGTTGATGGCATCGTTCAAAAGGTTGAAGTAGCCAGCTTGGCGAATCGACTCGCGGCCCGCGACCTTCACTGACTGAACTCCGCGGATTGACTCAAGCAGATGACTCTGCTGTTTTGCCCCCGCGATCAACTGCGCCTCGGTTCCGCGCCGAAGAGGATTAAATGCTAACGCGCGCGCGACGGCATACAGGGCGACGGTGATTAGGGTGACGAGAGCGAGCTTCCAGCTGTACAGCAACATCATGCCAAGCGTCACTGTCATCATGAGACCGTCGATCAGCGCTTCAACAAAACTTGTCGTCAGCGTTCGCTGAATGGCCTGAACACTCCCCATGCGCGAGGTGACGTCACCCAGATGGCGCTTCTCAAAGTAATCCAAGGGCAAGTGCATGAGATGTCGAAAGACGTTGCCGGTCCACTGCAGGCTCAACCGATTCGACAGATAAATCACCGCTCTGCCGCGAATCTGTCCGATGCATACCTGCAGTACAAGTGCCAGACCAAAGCCGAGGCCAAGTACAGTCAGAAGGTCTCTATCGGAAGCGACTAGTGCCTGATCAACTGTCCATTGCATGAAGAATGGCGCTATCAGCACGAATATTTGAAGAGCAACTGACAACATCAGCAGCAAGCCGAGGGATCGCCATAGCCCTTCGATCTTTCCGGTCAATTGCTTCAGCGAGACTGCGGCTGGAGGCGGCGTGACCTGGAACTCTGCGGTTGGATGGAGCTCAAGAGCGATGCCCGTAAAGTGCCGCGAGACCTCTTCGAAGGATAGCTTGCGCTTGCCAAATGCCGGGTCCAGGACAGTGACGCTGCTTCGATGGAGCTTCTCAATCACCACGAAGTGATTAAGGTCCCAATGCGCGATGCAGGGCAGTTGCAGCTGGCTCAGATGCTCCATGTCCAAGCTCAACGGGCGACAACGAAAGCCAAGCTTTGCCCCAACGTCAATGATGTGAGCCAGCGTAGCGCCTTTGAGCGAGAGCGGATACCGGCGACGAAGTTCCCGAAGCCCGGCCTTGTTGCCATGGTGCGCCGCGACCATGGCCAAGCATGCAAGACCACACTCAGCCACCTCAGACTGTATAGGGGCGTCCATGCGTCGCCCTCCTAGTCGTGAAAATACTTCATCGATTGCGTTCTCAATTGCGGTGGATCTCCAGACTAAGCGGACGCCCGCTGCAAAATGCTTTCAAAGAACTTTGAGAATAGGATGTAAATTTCGCCACCTTGACTCCAAAGGAACCACAGCAATGCAATCGCACCAAGAACATGAGCGTCCCGCCTTTTGACTCTGAAAACATAGAACTTGCCCCGCTCACCTCCACCTTTTGAATCATCTGATTGCACAAATGGCTCCACGACGAAAAATGGAAGATGCCGGGTAGAAGCACCCGGCATCCAAGGTAATAGGAAGCAACTAGACTATGACGTCAGTGGAAGAATCGGGAGAGGCCGCGTACTCCTTCATCGCGCCCCAAGCACTACCTAGAGCTGAACCCACCATCCTTCCCCAGTTCCAAGTCTGCCAATCTCCACCTGAAATTTCTCCGATTTCATCGCAATGTAGCTCTCGAAATTCCCTCATTTACTTTGGCTCCATATAGCTGGTTCCATTGAACCCGTCCAAGACGCCGCCTACAAAGTCCGCGATTTCATTTCGTTCGTAGTAGACAAACGCGGCCACAGCGGCCCAAGGCAGCCATCCTCCTGAGATGCTATCGATCTGATCTGCAGAAATCTCTTTCATGGAATGCTCCTTATCCTTGATGAAGGGACCATCTTCTTTAACGAATACAACCAACACGGCGGCAGTTCAGGACTCCGCATTCACGCCGCAGGTCAACGATGTGCTTGAATTTGCATTCACATCCATGAGGAAAGTTGCAAATCGCCTGGCACTTAGTAGGCAGGCAATGACACTAGCCTCACGTGAGAATATTGGGTTGGCGATCCCGTCTTGGGTGGACCCGAACAGGTTCCCCCTACCCGCGTGGCCCACCCATCACCGGCAGGATCGCCCCGCTGATGTAGCTTGCACAGACCGGCGAAGCCAGGAACACATACGCCGGTGACAGCTCTTCAGGCTGTGCCGGCCGGCCCATGTCGCTGTCCTTGCCAAACTCCGCCACGTCTTCTGCCTTCTTGTCGGCGGGGTTCAGCGGCGTCCATACCGGCCCCGGCGCCACGCAGTTCACGCGGATGCCGCGCGGCAGCAGCTGGCTGGCCAGCGCCTTGGTGAACGCATGGATCGCGCCCTTGGTGGCGGAATAGTCGATCAGCGCCTTGCTGCCGAAGATCCCCGTTTCCGAGCCGGTGTTGATGATGCTGGCGCCTCCGCCCAGATGCGGCAGTACCGCACGCGCCATCTGGATGTAACCGCCGATGTTGGTCTGCAGGGTTTCCTGCAGGTGCGCGTCTTCCAGGTCTTCCAGGCGCTCGCAGTGCAGCTGGAACGCGGCGTTGTTGACCAGGATGTCGATGCCGCCGAACGCCTTGGCCACCTGCTTGACGGCCTTGTTGCAGAAACGCGGATCGCGCACATCGCCAGCGATCACCACGCAGCGGCCGCCTTCGCGTTCCACGTGCTGGCGGGTGATGTCCGCGTCTTCGGCCTCGTCCAGGTGCAGTACCGCCACATCCGCACCTTCGCGCGCGAACAACACTGCCACCGCACGGCCAATGCCGGAGTCGCCACCGGTGACGATCGCACGCATGCCCTGCAGCTTGCCGCTGCCCGCGTAGTCGGGCGCAAGGAAACGGGGCGCCAGCTCCAGTTCGTGCTCGTGCCCGGGCTTGGCCAGCTGCTGCGCCGGCATCGCCTCCGGCTGCCGGCGTGCGCCGGCCTGGGTCGCGGTCTTCTTTGTTGCCTTCTTGGCCGCGCGGGCGTCCTTGGCCTTCTCCAGGTCCTGCAGGCGCCGCTGCCGTGCAGCGACGCGTGCCGCCCGTGGATCACTGGCGGCTGCCTTGCGGGTTGCGGTCTTCACCACGCGCGGGCGATCAGGGTCGGCGACCGCCTTGGTCGGGGTGCTGCCTTTACGCACTTTCGGCGATGCCTTACGGCGGGCGGGGGTCTTCCTGGTGGTGGCCATGCAGGTCTCCTCGGGAGGGAAAGGGGCTGCCGGCCAGCGGCCGGCACTACCGGGGGGCGGCCCATGCCGCTTCTGCAGTGTCTCCACCCACGCTGTTGGCGGCGGTGAGCGCGCCGTGTCCACGATGTGCACGGCATTCATTCCGCCACCACGTCTGACGTCGCACCCTGCACGCAATCAAACAAGGAGTGCCTCCATGAAACATGCCATCGCCACCGCCGCCGCCTGCTTTGCCCTTGCCGCCTGCAGCAGCACGCCGATGGCCCAGGTGCAGCCGATCGACGGCGTGATTTCCGGCCAGTGCCACAGCGACAGGGTGCGCGGCGCGGTGGGCCTGGCCGCCTCGGACGCCACCGTGGCCCGCGCACGCGTGGACAGCGACAGCCTGCACGTACGGGTACTGCGCCATGACGGTCCGCGGGTGCCGCCGGCCAGCGAAGGCGGCGACCGCCTGACCATCGAGAAGGGCCGGACCAACAACATCGTTGCGATCTACTGCGGCTGACGACTGCGACTGAGCCGCCGCGCCCGGCGCAGCACTTTCAGCGTGGCCTGCTCCCACTGCCGCGGGCCGCGCAGGCCGGCCAGCGAGGCCAGCTCACCGCGCTCCCAGCCGGCAAACACGCACGGGTCGATGTAGGCCTTGCGGCACACGGCCGGCGTGTTGCCCAGCCGTGCTGCCACTTGGCAGACCACTTCGCGCTGCGCCCTGACCAGCGCGCGCTGGCTGGCCGGTTCCGGCAGTTCGGTGGCGGCCAATGCCTGTACCGCCGCCAGCGTGCCGCCCCAGGTGCGGAAGTCCTTGGCGGTGAAGTCCTCGCCCATCACCTCGCGCAGGTAGTCGTTCACCGCGCCGGAATCCACCGGCTGCAGCGCGCCTTCGTCGTCGCGGTACTGGAACAGCGCCTGCCCGGGCAGCTGCTGGATGCCGCGTACCAGCGTGCCCAGCCGCCGATCGCCCACCACCACCTCGTGCAACTGCCCGGATTTGCCCCGGAAGCGCATTCGCACGCGGCCGCCGCGCAGCAGGTCCAGGTGGCGGTTGCGCAGCGTTGTCAGCCCGTAGGATTTGTTTTCCTGTGCATAGCTTTCGTTGCCCACCCGCACCAGGGTGTCGGCCAGCAGGGCCACCACCACCGCAAGCACCTTGTCGCGCGGGAAGCCGGGCTGCTTCAGATCGCGCGACAGCCGCCGCCGCAGCGTGGGCAACGCCTCGCCAAAGGCGATGATGCGGTCGAACTTGCCGGCATCGCGCTCCTTCGCCCAATCGGCATGGTAGCGATACTGCTTGCGTCCACGCGCGTCGCGGCCGGTGGCCTGCAGGTGGCCATTGGCGTGGGCACAGATCCACACAGCGGTATACGCAGGTGGAATCGCCAGCGCACGGATGCGCTGCAGGGTGGCGGCATCGCGAACCGCGTGGCCATCGGCATCGCGGTAACTGAAGCCCTTGCCGGCGCGGCGCCGGCTGATGCCTGGCTGGGTGTCATCGACATAGCGCAGGCCGGCCGCGCGCGCGGCCTGTCGTTCGGGGGTAGAGGAGGTTGGCATGACCGCAGTGTCGCCGTCGCGATGCCGCGAACCTGTCGATAACAGAAGACAAACACGTGAGGGTCGGTTCGCCGCTATGCTCGGGCTTTCACAATCCCTTCCGGAGTCATGATGTCGTTCCCGATTCGCGCCCGTTCGCTCTCCGCCCTGCTGCTGCCTGCCGTGCTGGCCCTGACCGCCTGCCAGGCTCCGGCGCTGGATGAACAGGATTCGGCCACTGCCCATGCCCAGCAGGCGGCCGAAGCCGCCAAGGCGCCGGCCGACGAAACCGGCAAGGCCACCGAGGCACCGCCGGTCGGCACCTGCGATGCCAGCCAGGTGCAGAGCCTGGTCGGCCAGGCCTACGCCGACGCGCTGGGCAAGCAGGCGCAGGAAGATGCCGGTGCCCACCAGCTGCGCGTCATGAAGCCCAATGACGTCGCCACCATGGAGTTCCTCGGCGACCGCCTGAACATCGAAGTGGACGACAAGGGCCTGGTCAGCGGCGTGCGCTGCGGCTGAGTTCGACCGCGCGCCGGCACGGGGTTGCCGGCGCGTTCTGTTGCACCTGCAACCGTGTATTGCGGCGCTGCAGCAACCTGTGATCTAGTCGAGGCATCCGGTGGCCTCACGATGCGCTCCAGGGAATGAGCGGGGACGAGTGTCGCCGCCAACCCTATACGCATCGAGGTAGAGATGGCCCCCCGCAACCGCCAAGGGCTTTACGACCCGCGCTCCGAGCGCGATGCCTGTGGATTTGGCATGGTCGCCCAGCTCGACGATCAACCTTCGCGCCTGTTGGTTGATACCGCCATCGCCGCGCTTTCGCGCATGACCCACCGCGGCGGCGTCGCCGCCGATGGCCTGACCGGCGATGGCTGCGGCCTGCTGCTGCGCCGCCCCGATGCGTTCCTGAAACTGCTGGCCAGTGAAGCCGGCATCGCCGTCGCCGCACGCTTCGCTGCCGGCCTGGTGTTCCTGCCGCACGATGCCGAGGCTGCACGCGCCTGCCGCACGCAGCTGCAGGCGCAGGTCGAAGCGGTCGGCTGCAAGGTCGCCGGCTGGCGCGAGGTACCCACCGACGACAGCGTCTGCGGCCAGCTGGCGCGCGACACCCTGCCACGCATCGAGCAGGTGTTCGTCGATGCCGGCGTCGGCCAGGATGATGCCGGCTTCGCGCTGGCGCTGTTCCTGGCCCGTCGCCGCAGCGAACAGCAGCTGCGCGACCATGCCGACTTCTACGTCACCACCCTCACCCCGGATGCGATCAGCTACAAGGGCATGGTGCTGCCGGACAAGCTCAGCCGCTTCTTCCCCGACCTGCAGCGCCGCGAACTGGCCTCCAGCGCGATCGTGTTCCACCAGCGCTTCTCCACCAACACGCTGCCGCGCTGGCCGCTGGCGCACCCGTTCCGGATGCTCGCCCACAACGGCGAGATCAACACCATCGAAGGCAACCGTCGCTGGGCGCAGGCGCGCAGCAAGGTGTGGAAGACGCCGCGCTTCGACATCGCCGAGTTCGATCCGGTGATCTCCATGCATGGTTCGGACTCGCAGAGCCTGGACAACATGCTGGAGCTGATGGTCGCCGGTGGCATGGAACTGATCCAGGCGCTGCGCATCCTGGTGCCGCCGGCCACCCAGTCGCTGGAGTTCAAGGATCCGGACCTGGCGGCCTTCTACGAGTTCCACGGCCTGAACAGCGAGCCGTGGGACGGCCCGGCCGGCATCGTCGCCTGCGACAGCCGCTACGCGGTGTGCACGCTGGACCGCAACGGCCTGCGCCCGGCGCGCTGGATGCTGACCGCCGACCGCCACTTCCTGGTCGCCTCCGAAGCCGGCGTGTGGGAAGTGCCGACCGAGCGCGTGGTGCGCAAGGGCAAGCTCGGCCCCGGCGAAATGGTGGCCATCGACCTCAAGCGCGGCGACCTGCTCGATTCGGATGCGGTGGACCGCATCAACCGCGGCCGCGCGCCGTACAAGCAGTGGCTGCAGCAGGGCGTGACCTACCTGCAGACCGAACTGATCGACCCGTCGCTGGTGGAAGAGCCGTTCGACGAAGCCACCCTGCGCAGCTACCACAAGCTCTACCAGCTCAGCAGCGAGGAAGTGGAACAGGTGCTGCGGCCACTGGCCGAGACCGAGCAGGAAGCCACCGGCTCGATGGGCGACGACACACCGATGGCCGTGCTGAGCCAGCGCAGCCGTCCGCTGTACGACTATTTCCGCCAGGCCTTCGCGCAGGTCACCAACCCGCCGATCGATCCGCTGCGCGAAGACTGCGCGATGTCCCTGTCCACCCAGCTCGGCAAGGAGACCAACATCTTCCATGCCGGCCCGGAGACGGTGAACCACGTCATCCTCAACTCGCCGGTGCTGAGCCAGCGCAAGCTGCGCCAACTGCTGAAGATGGACCAGTACGTGCAGGCCAACCGCCTGCTCGACCTGTCCTACAGCGAAGACGAGGGCCTGCGTGCCGGCATCGAGCGCATCTGTGCCGAGGCCGAGCAGGCCGCGCGCGAGGGCATGGTGATGCTGCTGCTGTCCGACCGCTACCCCGTGGCCGGTCGGCCGATGGTGCATGCGCTGCTGGCCACCAGCGCCATCCACCACCACCTCTCGCGGCTGGGGCTGCGCTGCGACGTCAATCTGATCGTCGAAACCGGCACCGCGCGCGACCCGCACCACATGGCCTGCCTGCTCGGCTTCGGTGCCACCGCGGTGTATCCGTACCTGGCCTACCAGACCCTGTTCGACCTGGGCCGACGCGGCATCCTCAAGCTCAGCAAGGGCGGCGAGCAGTCGCAGATCGGCCGCCGCTACCGCAAGGGCATCTACAAGGGCCTGTCGAAGATCATCTCGAAGATGGGCATCTGTACGGTGGCCAGCTATCGCGGCGCGCAGCTGTTCGAGATCATCGGCCTGGAACCCGAGGTTGTGGACATGTGCTTCCCGGACACCGCCTCGCGCATCGGCGGCGCCGGCTTCGCACGCCTGGATGCCGACGCGCGCGAGCTGTGCGCGCAGGCCTGGGATGCGCAGCAGGGCGTGGACGTGGGCGGCCTGCTGAAGTACGTGCACGGCGGCGAGTACCACATGTACAACCCCGACGTGGTCACGACCCTGCAGCGCGCCGCGCGCAGCGGTGACCCGCGTGCGTGGCAGCAGTACTGCGATGCGGTGCACGCGCGCCCGCCCTCGGCGCTGCGCGACCTGCTGGAACTGGTGCCGGCCGCAATGCCGGTGCCGCTGGACGAGGTCGCCCCGGCCAGCGCCCTGTTCCCGCGCTTCGATACCGCAGCGATCAGCCTCGGCGCCCTGTCGCCGGAAGCGCACGAGGCACTGGCCATCGCCATGAACCGCCTCGGCGGCCGCAGCAATTCCGGCGAAGGCGGCGAAGATCCCGCACGCTATGGCACCGCGAAGCGCAGCAAGATCAAGCAGGTGGCCTCGGGCCGCTTCGGCGTCACCGCCGAATACCTGGTCAATGCCGAAGTGCTGCAGATCAAGGTCGCGCAGGGCGCCAAGCCCGGCGAGGGCGGCCAGCTTCCGGGGCACAAGGTCAACGAGCTGATCGCACGCCTGCGCTATGCGCGTCCGGGCATCGGCCTGATCTCGCCGCCACCGCACCACGACATCTATTCGATCGAAGACCTGGCGCAGCTGATCTACGACCTCAAGCAGGTCAACCCGACCGCGCTGGTGTCGGTGAAGCTGGTCAGCCATGCCGGCGTCGGCACGATTGCCGCAGGCGTGGTCAAGGCCGGTGCGGACCTGATCACCATCTCCGGCCATGACGGCGGCACCGGTGCGTCGCCGGTCAGCTCGATCCGCTATGCCGGCGTGCCGTGGGAACTGGGCGTGGCCGAAGCGCATCAGGCGCTGCTGGCCAACGACCTGCGCGGGCGCACCCTGCTGCAGACCGATGGCGGCCTGAAGACCGGCCTGGATGTGGTCAAGGCCGCGCTGCTGGGAGCGGACAGCTTCGGCTTCGGCACCGCGCCGATGATCGTGCTGGGCTGCAAGTACCTGCGCATCTGCCACCTCAACAACTGCGCCACCGGCGTGGCCACCCAGGACGAGCGCCTGCGCGAGAACCACTTCACCGGCCAGCCCGAACGCGTGGAGAACTTCTTCCGGCTGCTGGCCGAGGAAGTGCGCGGCTGGCTGTCGTACCTGGGCGTGCGTTCGCTGGAAGAGATCGTCGGCCGCACCGACCTGCTGCGGCAGATCGAGGCCGCGCCGCGTGACGGCGTGCGCGTGGACCTGTCGCGGCTGCTGGCCGACAGCCGCTACGAAGGCAGCCACTGCGCCGCGCAGCGCCTGTACGAATCGCCGGACAGCCTGGCCACGCAGATGGATGGGCTGCTGGCCCCGGCCATCGAGCACAAGCGCGGTGGCGAGCACCGCTTCCTGATCCACAACACCGACCGCAGCATCGGCACCCGCCTGGCCGGCGCGGTGGCGCGCGCGCACGGCAACCAGGGCATGGCCGAAGCACCGCTTGAACTGCGCTTCCGCGGCAGCGCCGGGCAGAGCTTCGGTGCCTTCAACGTCGGTGGCCTGCACCTGGAAGTGGAAGGCGAAGCCAACGACTACGTCGGCAAGGGCATGGCCGGCGGCCGGCTGGTGGTGCGTCCGCCGCGTGGCGCCCGCTTCGAGGCACGCAGCACCGCGATCATCGGCAACACCTGCCTGTATGGCGCTACCGGTGGCGAGCTGTTCGCCGCCGGTCGTGCCGGCGAACGCTTCGCGGTGCGCAATTCGGGCGCGCTGGCGGTGGTGGAAGGTGCCGGTGACCACTGCTGCGAGTACATGACCGACGGCGTGGTGCTGGTGCTGGGCAAGGTCGGGCTGAACTTCGGCGCCGGCTTCACCGGTGGCCTGGCTTACGTGCTGGACGTGGACCGCGATTTCGTCGACCGCTACAACCACGAGCTGATCGACATCCATCGCGTCTCCGCCGAAGGCTTCGAGAACTACCGCCAGCACCTGCACCGCCTGATCGGCCGCCACCGCGAGCTGACCGGCAGCATCTGGGCGCAGCAGATCCTGGACGAGTTCCGCGATTACATCGGCAAGTTCTGGCTGGTCAAACCCAAGGCCGCCAGCATCGAGTCGCTGACCGAAACCCTGCGACGCGCCGCCTGATGGTAGTGCCGGCCGCTGGCCGGCAACCCAGGATCACGTAGTGCCGGCCGCTGGCCGGCATCCGGAAAACACCACAGAGTCCGCCATGAGCCGCAAGCACGCCTTCCAGTTCCTTGACCTGCCCCGCACCATGCCGCAGCGCATCCCGGTGGAACTGCGCACGTCCGGCGACTGGGGCGAGCTGTACGGCAAGTTCGGCAAGGAAGACGCCCAGTACCAGGCGGGCCGCTGCCTGGACTGCGGCAATCCGTACTGCAGCTGGAAGTGCCCGGTGCACAATGCCATTCCGCAGTGGCTGCAGCTGGTGCAGGAAAACCGCATCCACGAGGCCGCCACGCTGTGCCACAGCACCAATCCGCTGCCGGAAGTGTGCGGCCGGGTCTGCCCGCAGGATCGGCTGTGCGAAGGCAGCTGCACGCTGGAGGAATTCGGCGCGGTCACCATCGGCGCGGTGGAGAAGTACATCGTCGATACCGCACTGGCCAGTGGCTGGCGCCCGGACCTGGGCGCGGTGCAGCCGACCGGCCACAGTGTGGCGGTGATTGGTGCCGGCCCGGCCGGGCTGGCCTGTGCCGACCGCCTGGCGCGCGCCGGCATTGCCGCCGTGGTCTACGACCGCTACGAGCAGATCGGTGGCCTGCTGCAGTTCGGCATTCCCAGCTTCAAGCTGGACAAGGACGTGATCCATCGCCGCCGCGAAGTGCTGGAGGGCATGGGCGTGCAGTTCCGCCTCGGCGTGGAGATCGGCCGTGACCTCAGCGTGCAGCAGTTGCTGGAGACCCACGATGCGGTGTTCGTCGGCACCGGCGCCTACCGCTACACCGACGGTGGCCTGGTCGGCCAGGACCTGAAGGGCGTGCTGCCGGCGCTGCCGTTTCTGGTGCAGAACAGCCGCATCGTCGGCGGCGATGATCCGAAGGGCCGGCCGATCGCCGGCTGGGAAGACACCATCGCCCTGCCCGACCTCAACGGCAAGCGTGTGGTGGTTCTGGGCGGTGGCGATACCGGCATGGACTGCGTGCGCAGCGCGGTGCGGCTGGGCGCGGCCAAGGTCACCTGCGCCTATCGCCGCGACGAAGCCAACATGCCCGGCAGCGCGCGCGAAGTCGCCAATGCACGCGAGGAAGGAGTGCGCTTCCTGTTCAACCGGCAGCCGCTGTCGATCGAAGCCGGCGCCGACGACGAGGTGATCGGCGTGACCGTGGTCGAGACCCGGCTGGGCGAGCCCGATGCCAATGGCCGCCAGAACGCGGTGCCGATCGAAGGCAGTGAGTCGCTGCTGGAGGCAGACGTGGTGATCATCGCCTTCGGCTTCTCGCCGAGCGTGCCGGCGTGGCTGGCGGAACTGGGGGTGGAAGGCCAGCCCAATGGCCGCATCCTCGCCGGTGGCAAGGACCGCCTGCCGTTCCAGACCGCGCATCCACGCCTGTTCGCCGGTGGCGACGCGGTGCGTGGTGCCGATCTCGTGGTAACCGCGGTGGCCGAAGGCCGCGACGCCGCTGCCAGCATCGTCCGCCTACTGGCGCACTGAGTCCGGCAACAGCAGCACTTCCAGCAGCGCGCGCAGTTCGTGCGCCTCCACTGGCTTGGCCAGGAAGTGGTCGATGCCCGCTTCACGGCAGGCCTCGCGCGTGCGTTCCAGCACGCTGGCGGTCAACGCAATGATCGGCACCGGAGCACGGGCAGCGCGGGTATCGCGACGGATCGCGCGCGCCAGCGCGAAGCCATCCATGTGCGGCATATGGCAATCGGTGATCACCAGGTCGAACGGTTGCGCCTGCCAGGCCTCCCATGCCTGCAGCCCGTCGCTACAGGTGTAGACCTGCAGCCCCAGCTCGCACAGGCGCTGCTCCAGCAGCTGCAGGTTGGTCGGATGGTCTTCGACAACCAGCAGCCGCGCCGGCGGCAGCGCCCGCGGCGCAGCCCTCGCGGGCACTGGTGCGTCCCTGGCTGCCACAGAGGCCGCCAGATCCAGATCCAGCCCTACCGTGGTGCCCTTGCCCTGCACGCTGCGCAGGTGCAGCTGCCCGCCCATCGATGCCGCCAGCTCCCGGCAGATCGACAGCCCCAGGCCACTGCCGCCGAAACGGCGCTTGGTCGAGGTCTCGGCTTGTTCATAGGCGGCGAACACCGCCTGCTGGCGCTCCACGCTGATGCCCACGCCCGTGTCGGTCACCTGCAGGCGCAGTCGCTGGCCGCCGTCGCGCTGCTGCAGCACGCGGACCTGCAACACCACGCTTCCCTGCAGGGTGAACTTGAGCGCATTGCTGGCCAGGTTGAACATGACCTGCCGCAGGCGCAGCCCGTCAGCCAGCGACCAGGGCTGCAACGCCGGGTCGATCTCGCTGCACAGGTGCAGCCCGCGGCTGGCCGCGACGGGCATCAACAGCTGCTGCACCGCGTGCACCAGCGCCGCCAGATCGGTCGGACGCAGCTGCAGGGGCGCCGGCTGCAGGCGCTGGCTGTGCAGCACATCGTCGAGGATCTGCCGCAGCATCTGCGCTGCGTCACCGACGGTGGTCAGCACCTGCCGCTGGCCCGCATCCAGGTCCGTGCCAGCCAGCCGCTCCAGCATGCCCAGCAAGGTGCTCATCGGCGTGCGGATCTCGTGGCTCATGGTCGCCAGGAAATGGCCCTTGGCCAGCGCCGCCTGCTCGGCCGCGCGGCGCGCCTCGGCCAACGCCGTTGCGCGCGCCTGGGCTTCGCTGACGTCCATCCAGTAGCCGCTCCACTCCACGCTGCTGTCATCGCACGGCAACGGTCGTCCCTGTGATCGGACCCAGCGCCAGCCCTGCGCCGACCGGGTGCGGAAGGTAACGTCGATCGGACCGCGTACGAGCGCGGCCGCTTCGATGCTCGCCATCACCCGGCTGCGGTCACCGGCATGCACGGCCGCCAGCAGCTGCAGATGGTCGATCCGCTCAGTCTCCACGGCTACGCCGAACAGTGCCTGCACGTCGCCGGCGATCTGCGCCAGGCTGTAGTGGCCGGTTGCCGAACGGCGCGCCTGGTAGACCACCGCCGGCAGGTTCGCGGTGACTTCATGCAAGCGCTGCTCCAGCACCCTGCGACGCACGCTCTCGCGATGCACGCGCCAGTAGCCGAAGGCATGCAGCAGTATGAGCGCGAGCAGGATCAGCGACACCGGCACCAGCCAG
Organism: Stenotrophomonas sp. X; assembly: GCF_055721025.1. Lineage (NCBI taxonomy): Bacteria > Pseudomonadati > Pseudomonadota > Gammaproteobacteria > Lysobacterales > Lysobacteraceae > Stenotrophomonas > Stenotrophomonas sp. X. The sequence continues at coordinate 63,650 of NZ_CM146756.1, read as the reverse complement.
CGCAGTGCCGAACCTGCGGGCCGCGCACGTGGCAGTTCCGGCAGCCAGGCACTGCGAACCGACGCCCGACGTGCATCGCCCTCCCGCTGCAGCTCCCGGTCGAAGGCAGCGACCACCGCGGCACAGGCCGGTACGGCGGCCAGCACCAGTGCATCGCCGAAGCCCGCGGGTGCTGCGATCACCAGAGGGTCACCCGGCACGGCGCGAAGCGCGGCTTCGACTTCAGCGAGATTGGCCACCACGGCATCGACCAGCCCGGCGCGCAGCAGTGACAGCGCGTGGTCCAGCGGCGCCGGTGCCAGCAGCTGCGCACCCGGGGCCTGTTCGGCCAGCAGTGCGTCCAGCGGCAGCCGGTCCGGGCTGGCCACGCTGCGGCCACGCAGTCCCTCCAACCCCAGCACTGGCGCTGCACCCTCGCGCCGCACGATCACCTGTGGCACTTCCAGGTAGGGGCTGCTGGTCACCCAGCCGGTCGGCAGCTGTGCGCGCGGCCAGCCCAGCAGCACCTGGGTGCCAGCCGGCAGCGGGTCATCGGTGAGCACCGCTGCGGGCAATGGCTGCGCATGCTGCACCGCCTGCGGGCCCAGCAGCGGCAGGTAATCCGCAGCCAACCCCGCAAGGTCGCCCTGCGCGTTGTATGACAGCGGCGGCCGATCGGAACGCCATGCCACCTGCAGTGGACTCGCACAGCCGGACGCAGCAGCGATGCCGGGCAGCAACAGCGATGCCATGACAGCGGCGACGGCGCGGCGGCCGGCGACATTCACGGTAGACATCCTCATTTCGCGGGCAGGAACCACGGCCGCGCAGCGGTACCGCTGCCAGCCACGCTAGCGAGGCGCGCTTCCGCGACAATGAGAAAAATTGGAAAAACATCCCTATCGGCGAATGCCGACATACACTGCCGCTTCTACCCGTCCCTACGGAGCGCTCGATGCGTATCGGCCTGGCCGCCAACCGTCTCCATCACCACGATGCGCGCGCCGCGCTGTTCCGCTGGCTGCGTGCCAGCGAGGCCGGGCTGCGTGAACTGGGGGTATCGCTGCACGCGGTCGGGCGCACCCACGATGCGATCGAACGGCAGGGCTTCCTGGCCGGCTACGGCGGCCTGCACCGGTATCCCTACGGACGCGAGGGTGGCCTGATGAAACTGGTGGCCGAAGTGGTTGGCATGGGGCCGGAGCGCACCCTGGACGGCGCGATCTACCTGATCGACCCGGTCGATCCTTCCTCGGTGTTTCCGGAGGCAACCGCGCTCAAGCGGCAGTGCGTGATCCACGGCAAGCCGTTCATTTCAACCGTGGCCACCGCGCGTGACTGGATCGAGGTGGAACGCATCCACGCCGGGCTGGCTGCCGATACCGGTGCCGACGATCTGCATGCCTTCCAGCACCAGACGCTGGCGCTGATCGCGCACGACGCGATGAAGCCGGCGATGCTGGCCTTCGCTGACGAGCACTTCGATGTGCTGGCACGGTTCGGCGAGCGCGTGGCGACCGGCACCACCGGCCAGCGCTTGAACGAACTGGCCTGGAGCCGCGGCTGGCCCAGCGATACGCCGTGGGTGACGCGCTACCAGAGTGGCCCGATGGGCGGCGATGCGCAGATTGCTGACCGTGTGCTGGAGGGGCGCTGCCAGCGCGCGATCTTCTTCGAGGACCCGCATGTGGCACGCCAGCACGAGGCCGATATCCAGCTGCTGGAGCGCGCGGTGACAACGGTGACCGACCAGGCGGTGTGCATCACCGCGCCGCGGGTGGCGGCGCGGTGGGCGACCGCGGCGGCATTGCGGGCGGGGTGAGGGTTTCGGCCAACGGCTGCGCCCCTCGTGGTGGGCCGTTCAAATCAGAAGCCGTGCTCGGCCGGGCGGGGTGGATTGCGCAGGGGTCGCTGCAAGTACGTCCTTGTAAGCTCGGTCGCCGCATCCATGCGGCTCACGCCCCTGCGCAACCCACCCCGCCCGGCCACGGACAGTTTCCTGTGTGCCCATCACGGAAGAAAGAAGGAAGAGCAGGAGCGGGTCGCGCGCTGCGCGCGCTTTTGTAGAGCCGAGCCCATGCTCGGCTGCATTCAACGGCAGCCGAGCGTGGGCTCGGCTCTACAGCAGCTGGCGTAGCATGGCTTTCAGGCGCCGACCTTCCAGCTGGAAGTAATCGCGCTGTTCGCGCCAGGCAGGGAAACGTTGTTCGACTTCATGCCAGAACGCGGGCGAATGATTCGGCTGGATCAGGTGGCAGAGTTCGTGCACCAGCACGTACTCGAACGCTTCCGGACGACCGAGCACCAGGGCCAGGTCCAGGGCCATGCTGCCATCGGGGGCCAGCGAGCCCCACTGCGAGGACATCACCTTCAGGCGCAGGCGGCTGGGCGCGCGCGGCAGGGTGGGCAGGTACTTCGGCAGCCAGCGGCCGACGTCGGCGCGGGTCTGCGCTTCATAGAACTCGCGCAGCAGGCGGCGCAGGGTGGCGTCACCACCACGGGTCGGCCACTGCACGCAGGCACCGTGCGCGTCGATCTCCAGCCGCGCGTAGCGGCCTTCCTGCCAGCGCAGCGGCAACAGTTCACCGCGCAATGGCAGCACGCCGTCTTCGCCGGGCTGCAGCGGTGCCGGCAGGCCCTGGCCCTGGTACTGCCGCAGTTGCAGCGCCAGCCAGTCGCGGTGCTGTTCCAGGAAGCGCTCGCCCATTACCAGGCTTGCGCGCGGTGGTAACGTCAACCGCGCGCCACGCTCGTCCACGCTCAGCTTGATGCGCCGCGCGCGCGGATCGCGCACGCGCAGCACCTCGATCTCGGCATCCTCCAGGCGCAGGCGAACGGTATCGCGCTGTACGGTGGCGGGCGGGGTCGGAGTGATCAGGCGGCGCAGCAGACGGCTCATGCGCCCAGCATAGCGCTGCTTCGGGCCGCCGGATGACCGGCGACCGTCGGGCTGCCTGTTCAGTCAGCCTTGCTGAGCTTGAACGCTTCTTCCAGCAACAGGAACAGGCGGCGGATCTCGGCGCTCTGCAGGGCGAAGCGGGCATCGAACTCGGCACGGCGGCCGTCTTCGTCAGCATGCTCCAGCTGGTCCAGGGCGCCGTCGAGGAACTTCAGCTTGCGCACGATCAGGTCGTCGCCGATCACGAAGGACAGGTTGTCCTCGAAGATCAGCGCCAGCTTGGTCACCTGCTTGCCGGCGTCCAGGTGCTTGTCGATCTCGTCGCAGCGCAGTTCCTGGTGCTGGCACTTGACCACCGCGCCGCCTTCGACCGGATCCTTCATCTCGCACTCTTCGCCCAGGCTCAGCCCGGTCGGCAGCGGCTCGCCGGCGATCCAGCCGGTCAGGATCGAGCGCGGCGCGACTTCGGCGTTCAGCGGCATCGCCGGGAAGCTGCCGAGCAGCCCGCGGATGTCGGACATGAAGTATTCGCCGGTCTTGCGGCTGGAGGTATCCACCGCCACGTAGCCGTGCTGCAGGTTGATGAAGGCATCGTTGCGCGAAGACTTCACGAAGGCGCGCGGCAGCAGTTCATGCAGCAGGTCGTCCTTCATGCGCTTGCGCTCGCGGCCACCCGGGCGGCGCCCTTCCTTCTCCTCGATCTCCTCCAGCTTGCGCTCGAGCAGGTCGTTGACCACCGCCGCCGGCAGGATCTTGTCCTCGCCACCCACGGTTAGCCACAGGTGTTCGGCGATGCGGTGGGACAGCAGTTCCTTCTCCTCGCGGCCGAACGGCGAAATGAAGCCGCGCGAATTCATTTCCAGCGCGCCGACAGGCTTGAGCACGGCGTGCGGCAGCAGGGTATCGACTTCGGAAAAATCGGTGGTGGTCGGGAAACGGAAGAACGTCAGGTTGCGAAAGAACATGGAATTCCGGATGGCGAAGAGGAAGGGCGACCGACCTTAAACGGTGGGCGTCTCGGGATCTGCGTCGGCGTCGGCCGGGGAGCCGGCCAGCCAGGCATGGGCGTCGGGCAGCGGCGTGTCGTCGCGACGGCCCAGCGCCATGAAGTCGAACAGGGTGGTGTCGGCCAGCTGCGAGGGCCGGACTTCACCCATGGCGCGCGCGATCTGCTCGATGCGGCCCGGATGGTCCTTTTCCCACTGCTTGAGCATCAGGCCGACCTGGCGGCGCTGCAGGTTCTCCTGGCTGCCGCACAGGTTGCAGGGAATGATCGGGAACTGGCGTGCCTGCGCGTAGTCGACGATGTCGCGCTCGCGCACGTAGGCCAGTGGCCGGATCACCACGTGCCTGCCGTCGTCGCTGCGCAGCTTCGGCGGCATGCCCGCCAGCTTGGCGTGGTGGAACAGGTTCATGAAGAACGTGGCCACCATGTCGTCGCGGTGGTGGCCCAGCGCGATCTTGGTGAAACCATGGGTCTCGGCGTAGTTGTACAGCGCGCCACGACGCAGGCGCGAGCACAGCGAACACATCGTCTTGCCCTCCGGGATGACCCGGCTGACCACCGAATAGGTGTCCTGCTCGATGATGTGGTACGGCACGCCCAGCTCGGCCAGGTACTCTGGCAGGATGTGCTCGGGGAAGCCCGGCTGCTTCTGGTCCAGGTTCACCGCCACCAGCTCGAACGGCACCGGCGCCTTCTTCTGCAGCTGCAGCAGCACGTCCAGCAGGGTGTAACTGTCCTTGCCGCCGGACAGGCAGACCATGACCTTGTCGCCGGCCTCGATCATGCCGAAGTCGGCAATCGCCTCGCCGACCTGGCGGCGCAGGCGCTTGGCCAGCTTGTGCTGCTCGCGCTCGGCCACGCGTGGATCGCGGGCGGCGCGCGGCTGGGGATCGGGAAGGGAAATCACGGCACTCATGGGTTCCATTCTAACGGCTCGGAGCCGCCCCGGCCGGGGGTCGGGTTTCCCCTCTCCCGGCAGTCATCAACGCTGTGTATGCTCGGAGGCTGTGGATACCTACAGCCCCGCCGAGATCGTCGAGCACCTCGCCGCCCTGCGCGCCGAGCACCGCCTGCTGGATGAACAGATCACCCGCATGGCGGCCAACGGCGAGGACGAACTGGAAGCCAAGCGCCTGAAGCGGCGCAAGCTGCAGTTGAAGGACTGCATCGCCAGGCTGGAAAGCCTGCAGATTCCCGACGAGCCGGCCTAAAGACCGTCCTGGTGGGTGCCAACCTTGGTTGGCACGGCTGGAAGGTGTGGACCAAGGTCCACACCCACCGCAGGAGCCGGCGCTGCCTTCAATCCTGCGGCGCAGGCTCGTCCGGGCGCGCTGCTTCCGGGCTGACCCGCTCGATGGTGTGGCGCAGCTCGCGCCCCAGGATGAACTTGGCGTCCTTGGCCCAGGCATCCAGGCGTTCATCGAACAGCAGCTTGCTGTTCTCGTCCGGCCACACCAGGCGCAGTTCGCGCAGCTTCTGGATGAAGCCGCGGAACAGGGCCTTGTCGAAGAACTCGGGAGCGGCCGGCGCATAGAGCAGGCTCAGGCGCTGCGCGGCCTGCTGGCACAGGCTTTCCAGCTCGGCCGCACCGAGCACGCCCGGGCCGTTCTTCACCAGCACCGAGATGGCGATGTAGTAGCGCTCGAACGCCTGCTGCAGCGAATGGCCGATCGCCCGCAGGCGGAACACCTCGTCGGTCTGCCCGGTGTTGCGTGCCAGGATGCCGCCGTCGTCATCGTTGACGTTCTGCAGCAGGCCTTCGCGCACGAACACGTCGATGGTGCGGTCAATGCGCTGCGCGAACTCGTCCTCGCTCCACGGCAGGAACAGCTCGGCCTGCAGGAACGGATATACCGTGCGGCCCAGCTGGACCAGCCCGGTACGGCTCATGCGGCGGTTGTTCTGGAAGCAGCAGGCCACCCACGACGAGGCGGTGAACAGGTGCACCACGTTGTTGCGGAAGTAGCTGAGCAGCACCGCGGTGTCCCCGCTGACGCTGAGCACATCGCCGAGCGGGTGCTTGATGCGGGTGAGGACGTTGATCTCCTCGGCATGGGCGATGATCCGCTCCGGCGAGTGCGGGGTCACCGTCACCCGGTCCGAGTACGGCATCTCGACCAGCAGCGTCTTGCACAGCTCGATCTGCGCGATCAGGTCGGCCTCGCCCATCGCGTGCTTCGGCGTGGACAGCAGGGCCAGCGCCAGCAGATTGATGGGGTTGACGTCGGCAGCGCCGTTGATGCGCACCTGGATGCGTTCGGCCAGCGTATCCACCGTGGTCGACAGCCAGGCTGGCTTCTCGTCCTCGGACACCGCCTCGCCCTTCCACTCCGGGGCCTTCTCGGCCAGCACGTCGTTCAGCGCGATCGGCTCGCCGAAGTTCACCACCACCTGGCCGTAGTTCTGCTTGAGCACCTTGGGGATGCCCCACAGCAGCGACCAGATCGACTCCTTTTCCTTCGGCCGGCCGGACAGTTCGTCCAGGTAGCTGCCGCCCTCCATCAGCTTCTCGTAGCCGATGTAGATGGGCTGGAACAGGACCGGCTTGCGCGGCTGGCGCAGGAATGCACGCAGCGTCATCGAAATCATGCCGCCCTTGGGCTGCAGCAGGCGCCCGGTACGCGAGCGGCCGCCTTCGACGAAGTACTCCAGCGAGTAGCCACCGGCCACCAGCTGCGCGACGTACTCACTGAGCACTGCAGAGTACAGCGCATTGCCACGGATCGAACGGCGGATGAAGAACGCACCGCCCTTGCGCAGCAGGGTGCCGACCACCGGCAGGTTCAGGTTGATGCCGGCGACGATGTGCGGAGGCACGATGCCACGGTCGTACAGCAGGTAGGACAGCAGCAGGTAGTCCATGTGGCTGCGGTGGCTGGGCACGTAGACCACTTCGTGGCCCGGCGCGGCGGCCTTGAACTTGTCCAGGTGGTGCACCAGCACGCCCGCATAGATGCGGTTCCACACATGGCTGAGCATGAAGCTGGCCGAGCGCACCACCGGGCTGGAATAGTCCGCAGCGATTTCCCAGGCGTAGGCGTGTGCCTTCTTCCAGGCATCGGCCGGCTTCGAGTTGTCGCGCTTGGCCTGTGCGGCTATCGCTTCGCGGACCGGCTCGGCGGCCAGCACCTGGTCCACCAGCAGGCGCCGGGTCGACAGGTCCGGGCCGATCACCGATTCACGGATGCGGCGGAAATGGGTGCGCAGCACGCGCTGCAGCTTGCGGACCGTGCGCTCCGGCTCCAGGCCTTCGTCGACGGTGCTGCGCAGCGAGATCGGCGGGGCGAAGCGCACGATGGTATTGCGCCCGTTCAGCAGCAACCCCAGCAGGCGGCGGAAGCGGCCCACCAGCGCCCAGTTTTCCGAGAACAGCACCGCGAACCAGCCGCTCTGCTTGTCCGGCGCGCGGCCGACGAAGATCGACACCGGCACCAGGTGCACATCCAGGTCATCGCGCACGCGGTGCGCCTGCAGGACCTTGGCCAGCGAATCGGAGTGGGTCTTGGCGCCGCGCTGCTCGGGAATCAGCGAGTTGCTGGAGCTGCGCCGCGACAGCGCCAGATAGGCGCGCTTGCGGCCGGTCGGATCACCGGCCAGCGGCACCAGCGGCGACGGCAGGCCGGCCTGGCGGCAGGCCTTGTCCAGGATCAGCGCGTTGGACAGGCCGTAGTCTTCCAGCACGTACATGACCGGGCGGCCATCGTTGTACTGGCCCGGGTCTTCCGGTTCGATCTTCAGCGACAGCCACGGCTCGACCAGGCGACCGAGCAGTCGGGCCCACAGAGGACGGCGGCCGGCCGGACGCGCGTGCGCGGGCGGCGGTACCGGGTTCGGGCCGGTACCGGTCGAGGGGGACGCCGGCACCGTATCGGCGGGCGTCGACTGAGATTCTTCGCCGGGGAACGGCAGCGGGTTCTGTTTCGACATCGGCGCCATTATGGCTTAGCCGGCGGTGTTGCCGCTTCCCCACCCTCGGCGGGGGCTTCGGCCGGTGCTGGCGACGCAGCCGCGCGGGCCGCATCGGCCTTGCGCAGCAGCGCGTCGGTGTCGGCCAGGGTGCGGGTCAGGTACCAGTGGCCCTCGCGCCGGCTCAGTGGCAGCTGCAGGGTCATCTCGCGACCGGCCAGGTCGTAGTGCAGGCGCACCAGCGCATTGTCACCTTCCACCGACAGCAGTTCGCCGCGCACGCTGCGCAGCGCGTCGTCCACGCCGAGTCCGTAGCTGCCCAGCACCGCCTTGAGGGTGTGGATGAACGGCGCCAGCTGCTGCAGGCTGCCTTCCATGCCGGCCGCCTGCAGGCCGGCTTCATCCTCGAAGCCGACCTTGCTGGCGGCGCCGACCAGCGCGGCGATGGTGCTGCGGGCACGTGCGCGGTCGCTGATCGGGGCAGCCTGCGCCCACCCCGCCAGGGTCTCGACCAGGGCGATGTAGTGGGCCTGCTGGCTGGGCGTGTAGCCCTTCTGGTGGCGCAGGTACTGCACGCCGAAGCTGCCCATCGACTGTGCGGCCTGGCGCACGGCGCCGGCCTGGCCAGCCAGCTGGCGATCGAAGCTGCGCTGCAGTTCGGCGCTGGCATCGGGCTTGCGCAGTGCGGCCAGCATCGGCAGCAGCTGGTCGCCCAGTGGCAGCTCGGTCAGCGGCCACTGGCTGTGGCCTTCCACCCACGCCTGCTGCAGGCGCTGGTACTGGCCCGGCGGCACCGACAGCTTTGCGTAGCCGACCAGATCATCTTCGGCCAGGCGCAACGCCATCGCCTGTACTGCAGCCACCGGCTCGGCCGCCGGCCTGGCCGGATCGTTGGCAGACTCGCGGCACCCCGCCACGGCCAGCAGCAGCATGGCCGCCAGCCCCCATCCACGCGCAGACTTTCCTCGCACCGCCACGCTCATGCACTCGGACTCCCCGGACCGGCCCGCATCTTGCGGCCTGCGACGTGACAGCGGCAAGCCGGGACGTCACGGTTTCCAGCCAAGGGGGTCAGATCTCCTCTGCTGCGGGCAGAAGGGATCTGACCCCAGCGCCGCCACCGGGATAAAAAAAGAGCCCGGATCACGGGGATCACAGGCTCTTCAAGCCGGCGCGGGGCCGGAGGACAGTGTTGTGGCACATGTCCGGCCCGAGGACCGGATGGCGGCGATCCTACGCTGCCGCTCAAGTTAAGGCAACACTTCACGTAATGCCATGTATGTATTTGATTTTATTGTATCAATCGCGTTGCCAAACCGCTTCGATGAAATCTACGGCGTGTTTTTCGGCGATTCGGGCATAAATCCCCGGATAGCCGGCCAGCGCACAGCCCTCGCCCCAGCTGACGACACCGAACTGGGTCCAGCCTTCACGCAGGCGCAGCAGCAGGGGGCCTCCGGAATCCCCCTGGCAGCTGTCGATGCCCTCGCGGCCGGCGCAGATGACCTTTCCACGTGACAGTTCACCGCCGTAGGCCTGCTGGCATTCGGTGAAGGAAACGAACGGCACCTGCGCGGTCTGCAGCTGAGTCGGATAGACCCGGCCATCGCCGATGTCGGTGTCTCCCCAGCCGATCACCGTGAATTCACGGCCCGGCTTGAGATAGCTGGCGTCGGGCCGCAGCTGCAGTGCCACCGGCTGTGCACCGTCCAACGGTGCGCTGAGCTGGATCAGTGCGACGTCGTGCTCCAGCGAATTGCCGCTGTTGAATGCCGGATGGACGTGGATCGCCTTGACGTTGGACGGTCGTGGCGCGGCGTCGGTGGACAGGGTCGTGACCTTGCCGACAACGGCGATGCCACCAGGCGCTTCGCCCTGCATGCAGTGCGCGGCCGTCAGCACCCACGAGGGCGAGATGAGGGTGCCCCCGCAGAAGTGGCGGTCGTGGTCCGAATCGCCGTCGAAGATGCCCTGGATGCTGACCATGAACGGGTACTCGTCGGCCGGCGCCGCTTCGCCGCCGATGATGCGCGGCGCATCGCGCAGCTGCGGCGCAGCGATGGCGGGTACGGCAGACGCGGCCAACAGCAGGCCGATGAACAAAGAGGTGCTGCGATACATTTCCCTGTACTCCTCTGTCGATGGTTGGAACCGGTGCGGCCGCGGTCCGTACCGGTGCATCGATTGGGGAGCAGTGGAGAGGCCCGCAGCGCGAACGTGCGCACAGTTCTCGTGGCTGGCGCTGCGTGCGACAGATGCAGCCCCACAAATGCGAACGCCATCCCGCATGGATCGGGATGGCGTTCGTGGTGCCAGCGTGACCGGCGTCGGTGGTGGGCTCAGCGTGCAGCCAGAGCCGACGCGATTTCCTGCTGGATCGCCCGCGCTGCGGCCTGCGGATCGGCGGCCAGGCGGATCGGGCGACCGACCACGATGGCATCGGCGCCATCGGCAAAGGCCTGCGCTACGCCAACGGTACGCTTCTGGTCATCGCCGACCGGGCCACCGGGGCGGATGCCAGGGCAGACGATCGAGAATCCGCTGCCGGTGGCAGCGCGGATCGGGCCGGCTTCCTGGCCCGAAGCGATCACGCCATCGATGCCGGCGGCCTGGGCAGCCAGCGCGCGCTCGACCACCACGTCCACCGGTTCGCGGTCGATGCCCATCTGTGCGAGGTCGGGGCGCCCCATCGAGGTCAGCACGGTCACTGCCAGCAGGCGCATGTCGCCGCTGTTGGCGGCCGCGCACGCCTCCATCATGGCCGGGTGCCAACCATGGATGGTGGCGTAGCTGACCGGCCACTGCGACAGGCGCTTGATCACCGCCGCAGCGGTGGCCGGAATGTCGAAGAACTTCAGGTCGACGAACACGCGCTTGTCGCGGCGGGCCAGCTCATCGAGCACCTGGAAGTACTGGCCGGAGGCGAGCAGTTCCATGCCGATCTTGTAGAAGGCCACGCTGTCACCAAGGCGGTCGACCCACGCCAGCGCCTGCGCGCGGTCAGGCACGTCCAGCGCGAAGATCAGGCGCTCGTCGTCGCGCAGCGGCAGTGGCGCGCGGCTCATGGTGCGTAGTCCAGGGCGGCGCGCTTGGCGTCGTGGCGGGCCCGGCGCGACTGGCTGTAATCGTTGTTGAACTGCGCCGGCTCGAAGCCGCCGTAGGTCGGGTTCGGCAGCATCCACCAGCGCTCGCCGAACCAGTCGTGGTACTGCTGCAGCAGGGCGTCACGGCCTTCGTTGGTGTTGGCGGTCACTTCCACGAAGTCACCCAGCTGGTCGCCGAACTGCATCAGCACGCGGTACTTCTGCCCGGCCAGGCGGCGGCGGCAGTTCTTCTCGCTGCCAGCCTGCTCGCAGCCTTCGACCACGGTGCCCAGGCCCAGGAACACGCTGTCATCGGCCACCGGCAGGCCCTGCTCGCGCAGGTTGGCCAGGGTCGCGTCCTTCAGGTGCACGGCACGGTTGGAGATGTACAGCAGGGTCACGCCCTTGGCGTTGGCCGCCTTGGCGAAATCAACCACGCCCGGGATCGCCTTGGCCTTCTTTTCGGCCACCCACTGGTCCCAGCTCAGCTCGTCGTATTCCTTGCCGTCGCGCACCAGGCGCGCCTGGTAGGGCGAGTTGTCCAGCACGGTCTCGTCCACGTCCAGCACCACGGCCGGCTTCAGGCCCTTGGCCTCGTTGCCGCGTTCTTCCGGCACCAGAGCATCCCAATGGGCTTCCTTCAGCGCCACGTCCAGGTGGTCGGCGGCGGCGCGGTAGGTCTGCTCGGTGATCGCCCTGTACTCCTGCGCACGCTGCATCCACAGCACGGCGTTGAGGTTGTCGTTGGCGGTGGCATCACGCGCGCCATCGGCCTTGGCGGCAGCGGCCGGGGCCTCCGGCGCGGCGGCTTCGGCAGCAGGCGCGTCCACGCGCTTGCAGGCGGACAGGCCCAGCGCCGCAGTGGCGAGCAGGGTCAGGGACAGGGAAACAGGACGACGCATGGATTCACCGGCAATCAGATATACCGGCGCATTTTACCGGCAAAGGCGGCCCCGGGACGGCTATGCTTGGCGGTTGACCCGTTGCCCTTCCGGAGGCCGCCATGACCGATTCCGTCCAGACCCCCGACGTCCCCCTGCTCGACGCCGTGCAGGCCCGCCTGCTGGGCTGCCTGGTGGAGAAGGAGGCAACCACACCGGACACCTACCCGCTGACGGTCAATGCGGCCCAGTCGGCCGCCAACCAGAAGACCGCCCGCGAGCCGGTGATGAACGTCGACGCCGGCAGCGTGCAGCACGCGCTGCGCCAGCTGGAAGCACTGGGCCTGGCTCGCCAGCACTTCTCCTCGCGCGCCGACCGCTACGAGCACCGCCTGCAGGCCGCGCTGGACCTGACCCGGCAGCAGACCGTGCTGCTGGCGCTGCTGTTGCTGCGCGGTCCACAGACCCTGGGCGAGCTGGTGTCGCGCAGCGAGCGTCTGTACCGGTTCGCGGATATCGACGAAGCCCGCCACGCCATCGAGCGCCTGCAGCAGCGCGCGCTGCTGGTGGTGCTGCCGCGCGCCAGCGGCCAGCGCGAAGACCGCTACATGCACCTGCTGTGCGGTGAAGTGGATGGTGCCGCGCTGGCGGCCAAGTACGCCAGCAGTGGCGGTGGCAGCAGCGATGCGGCCGATCCGGGCCTGGCCGAGCGCGTGGCCCAGCTGGAAACGGCCGTGGCCGAGCTGCAGGCGCAGCTGGCAGAACTGCGCGGTTGAGGGGGTGGGTGCCGACCGTTGGTCGGCACTGCATCTGAATCGTGCCGACCAACGGTCGGCACCTACCAACATCAGGGGTCAGACCCGCGCCGCACCCGGCGTGGCATACAGCCGGCTCGGGCTGTCCACGCCCGGCAGCTGGATCACTCCGCGCTCCTGCATGCCCAGGCCCAGCAGGATCTTCCCGGACACCACGTTGTCCAGATCGGTAATGCCATACAGATCCTGCAGGCGCAGCGCTCCGCGTGCATGCGCGAACACCGCACGCGCCGCCTCACCGGCGTAGCCTTGCCCGGCAAATTCCGAGAGCACCGCATAGCCGATATCCGGCCCCGGCAGGCCATCACGCCGCACCAGCCCGGCATTGCCCAGCCACGCGCCATCGGACAAGCGCTCGATGGCATACATGCCGAACCCGTTCAACGCATAGCTGTGCAGCACCCGCAGCGCGATGTACTCCCGCGCCTGCTCCTCACTGCGCACATTGCGGTCACCAATGAATCGCACGAAGCCCGGATCGTTCAACAGTGCCAACATCGGCACCGCATCGCGGTCGGGCTCGATCGCACGCAGACGCAGGCGTTCACTTTCAATCGGATGCACGCGCAGACCTCCAGCCGAAACCCTGATTCTGCCTCACCCCCCGGCTGTTGAATTTGATTTTCTTTGCATTGCCGTGGAAGGACACGCCCGGGGGTCACTTCAGGGACGGGTTCACGGCGTCCCCCGCGAACCCACCCCGACCGGCCAGCCACCGAACCAACGCGTGCTCCACCAAGGAGGGGCGGCGCCGTTGGAGCGCCTTAGTCGAACAACGCCTCGATCGCCGCCAACCCCGCGCTCGCCCGTTCCTTCTTGCGCGCCGCATCGGCCACCGGGTCAGCACCGTCGCGCTGGATCTCCTCGGCCGGGATCTCATCGAAGAACCGGCTCGGCTTCAGCCGCACATGCTCGCCGAACTTGCGCGTCAGCTTGCTGTAACTCATCCACAGCTGGATCTTGGCGCGGGTGATGCCCACGTACAGCAGGCGCCGCTCTTCCTGCAGGTTGCCCTCGTCCAGGCTGACCTGGTGCGGCAGCACGCCGTCCTCGCAGCCGACGATGAACACGTACGGGAATTCCAGGCCCTTGGAAGCGTGCAGGGTCATCATGCGCACTTGATTGCCGCCCTCGTCCTTGTCGCTGCGCGACAGCAGCGCCAGCTGGCCGGCCAGGTCGGCGGCGGTTGCACCGCGCGGGCCGCCCTCGAACCACTGCGCCAGTTCCTCGATGTTGTTTGCGCGACGCTGGTAGCTGGCCTCTTCCTTGGCCTGCTGGCGCAGCTCGCTCAGCAACCCCGATTCCTTGGCCACCTTGCGGATCATGTCGCCGGAGCTGACCTGGCGCATCTGCGCGCGCAGGTCGCGCAGGATGTCGGTGAACCGCGCCAGGCTGTTGGCCGCGCGCGGTGGCAGCTGCTGCAGCGCACCGATCGACTCGGCGGCATGCGCCATCGGGATGTCCTTTTCCTGCGCCAGCTCGGCCAGCCTGGCCAGCGTACCGGCACCCACGTCGCGCTTGGGCGACTGCACCGCGCGCATGAACGCGGTGTCATCGTCCGGGTTCACCAGCAGCCGCAGCCAGGCCAGCGTGTCCTTCACTTCCTGGCGTTCCAGGAACATCGTGCCGCCGGTCAGGTGGTAGGGGATGCGCAGCAGCTGCATCGCCTTTTCCAGCGGCCGCGACTGGAAGTTGCCGCGGAACAGGATGCAGAAGTCACTCCACGGCACGTTGCGCGACTGCGCCACGAAGGCGATCTCGGCGGCCACCTTTTCCGCCTCGTGTTCGCTGTTGCGGCATTCCCAGACCCGGATGCGCTCACCGTCGGCCTGGTCGCTCCACAGCTTCTTCAGGTGCTCGTGCGGGTTGTTGGCGATCAGCGCATTGGCTGCGCGCAGCACGCGGTTGGAGCAGCGGTAGTTCTGCTCGAGCTTGATGATTTCCAGCGTGGGGTAATCACGCCCCATCTGCTGCAGGTTCTCCGGGTTGGCGCCACGCCAGGCGTAGATCGACTGGTCATCGTCACCCACGCAGGTGAAATTGCCCTTCTCACCAGCCAGCTGCTTGAGCAGGCGGTATTGCGCGTCGTTGGTGTCCTGGCATTCGTCCACCAGCAGGTAGCCGATGCGCTCGCGCCAGGCCAGGGCGATCTCGGGGTTCTCTTCCAGGATCTGCACCGGCAGGCGGATCAGGTCATCGAAATCGACCGCATTGAACGCGGTCAGCCGCAGCTGGTAGCGCTCGTAGACGCTGGCCGCTTCCTTCTCGCGGTTGCTGCGTGCGGCGGCCATCGCCTGCTCGGGCGACAGCCCGGCGTTCTTCGCGCGCGACACCAGGTTCTTCATGTCCTCGATGTCATCGGGCTTGGCGCCGTGCATCAGGTCCTTGATCTGCGCGGCGGCATCATCGGCATCGAAGATGGAGAAGCCGCGCTTCAGGCCCACGGCGGCATGTTCGATCTGCAGGAACTTCAGGCCCAGCGCATGGAAGGTGCAGATGGTCACCTCGTCAGCGTCCTGCTCGCGCAGGCGCTTGGCCACGCGCTCGCGCATTTCCTTGGCCGATTTGTTGGTGAAGGTGATCGCCGCGATGCGGCGCGCCGGATAGCGGCCACTGCCGATCAGGTGGGCGATCTTCTCCACGATCACCCGCGTCTTGCCGCTGCCGGCGCCGGCGAGCACCAGCAAGGGGCCTTCGATGTGCAGGACGGCGGCGGCTTGGGGGGGATTGAGACCGTGCATGGGGACAGGATTGTAGCGGGGTGCCGGCGGGCCGACCTGACTTGCATGACACCTGGCCGTAAGGTATTGAGTCGACACCGGAACACAGGAGCGTGGTCCATGTCCTTGAACATCATCGCCCGCCCGCTGGTGGCTACCCTGCTGGGCCTGCTGGCCGTGCCTGCGGCCGGGTCCGGCCCGCCGCCGCGCACGGATGCCTATGAAGCGATCGTGCTGCAGTCGCACGAGTTCCTCGTCTACCATCCGGACCTGCGCTTCCGTGGGCTCGGCATGCAGGCCCGCGAACGGGGCCGCCACGAAGAAGCCCGCAACGACTTCCGCAATGCCGCGCGCTACGGCGACAAGCTGTCACAGGCAGCGCTGGCCGACATGCTCTGGAACGGGCAAGGCGGTCCGGCCGACCGCGCCCTGGGCTATGCATGGATGGACCTGGCGGCCGAGCGCGGCACCGAGTGGCTGGTGGTACAGCGCGAACGCTTCTGGGAGGCACTGTCCGCCGACGAGCGCGAGCGCGCGGTGCGCGAGGGCCGCGCGCTGTATGCCGAGTTCGGCGATCCGGCCGCGACGCCGCGGCTGGAACGTGAACTGCGGGCCGGCAGCATGCGGCAGACCGGCAGCCGCGCCGGCTGGAACGGCGCCATGCGCAGCCAGGGCCGTGGCGATGCGGGGGCCCGTGTGCTGCAACCGGAAAAGCACCAGTTGGCGCGCTACTGGGACCCGGTGGCCTACCGGCAATGGCAGGACGAGGAGCTGGCCAGATCGGGGCAATGAGCCACGCCTGCCAGGCCATCGTTGCCTCGGCGCTGCTGGCACCGGGGTACGCGACAGCCGGCACGTGATCGCCCGGCCACGGCCGATCCGCGACGGCGGGCCGGGTGGCGACTAGAATTGGCCGATGGCCAAGCTCTACTTCTACTACTCGGCGATGAACGCCGGCAAGACCACCACCCTGCTGCAGAGCGCGCACAACTACCGCGAGCGCGGCATGCGGGTGGCGATCCTGACTCCACGCCTGGACGACCGTGCCGGCGCCGGCGTGGTCGCCTCGCGGATCGGCCTGCGCGCTGACGGCATGGCCTTCGACCGCGATACCGACCTGCAGCGCTGGGTGGAGCAGGATCTGGCAGCCAACGGCCCGATGGGCTGCGTGCTGGTGGACGAGGCGCAGTTCCTGACCCGCACCCAGGTCTGGCAGCTCAGCGAGGTCGTCGACCAGCTGCGCATTCCGGTGCTGTGCTACGGCCTGCGTACCGACTTCCGCGGCGAGCTGTTCGAAGGCAGCCAGTACCTGCTGGCCTGGGCCGACGAGATGCAGGAAATCAAGACCATCTGCCACAGCGGCAAGAAGGCGACGATGACCGTGCGCGTGGACGAGCATGGCCACGCCGTGCAGGACGGCCCGCAGGTGGAGATCGGTGGCAACGAGCGCTACGTGTCGGTCAGCCGTGCCGAGTTCAAGAAGATCACTCGCGGTGAAGGGCGTATCGATCCGGCGCAGGCCCCGCTGCCGTTGTAAAGGGTGTTCGGCAGGGCTGCGCCCTGCACCTGCAGAGGCAACAGCAACGTCAACAGCGAAAGCTGGCATTCCGTGGGATGGCGGGGCACTGTGGGTGTGCGGGGACGGCGCAAGTACGTCCATGTAGCCTTGGTCGCCGCATCCATGCGGCTCACACCCCGCAAACCCACAGTGCCCCGCCTTCGACAATTGGCCGGCGGCCAGTAGATCCACGCCATGAGTGGATGAAATCTGTCAGATATCGAATGAAATTCCGGGGTCAGATCCGTTTTCCTTCGGAAAACGGATCTGACCCCATGAGCTGTTCCGACAGATCGCGGAGGTCTGTCGAAGGCGGGGTGGGTCCGGTTGCGGGGGCGTGAGCCGCATGGATGCGGCGACCGAGCTTACAGGGACGTACTTGCAGCGTCCCCCGCAACCGGACCCACCCCGCCATCCCACGGAATGCACGCATTTGACGTTGCCTTGGCTTGAAGCGGGTGCAGGGCTGCAAGCCCTGCAAACCCAACCCCCTCTTAGTACAGCGTCCGCTCCGGCGCACCCACCGGCGGCGGGGTGTACTGGTACAGCCAGGTCTCGGTGAGGGTCTTGCCACCACTGCGCAGGAACAGGCGGATGTCGATCTGCTCGGTACTGCCTTCCGGCGGCACCAGGTCGAACATCGCGCGATAGCCGTTGATCTCGCGCAGCGGGCGCGCCGAAACGATCTCGACCCGGCCACGGCTGGCTTCCACCACCGCTTCGACCTCGGCCTTGTCGATCAGCCTGGCCAGTTCGCCACCTTCGAAGTCCACCGCGAAGCGCCAGCTGAAGTACTCGCGCTTCTTGCCGACCACACCGCCCAGGCCGGTGCGGCTGGCCACGCAGTGCGCCAGCGGCGGGCGCGCCGGCGGTTCGGCGCCCCAGTACAAGCGGTAACCGACCAGCAGCTCCTGGCCCGGCTGTGGCTTTTCCTTCGGGTTCCAGAACGCCACGATGTTGTCGAAGGTCTCGTCCACGGTGGGAATCTCCACCAGCTGCACCGAGCCTTCGCCCCATTCGCCCTTCGGCTCCACCCACAGGCACGGGCGCTTCTCGTAGAACACACCGTCGTCCTGGTAATGGTCGAAATTGCGGTCGCGCTGCAGCAGGCCGAATCCGCGCGGGTTGCGGTCCACGAACATGTTGAAACGCAGGTTGCGCGGGTTCAGCAGCGGCCGCCAGATCCACTCGCCGGCACCGGTCCACAGCGACAGGCCATCGGTATCGTGGATCTCCGGGCGCCAGTCCCAGCCCATCCGGCGGTCGTTCTCGCCCACCTGGTACATGCTGGTGCACGGGGCGATGCCCAACCGCTCGATCGTCTTGCGCGGGTACAGCGCGCTGTCGATGTCCATCAGCAGCACGTCACCGTTGGTGATCGCGAAGCGATAGGCTCCGGCCACGCTGGGCGAATCCAGCAGGCCGTAGACCACGATCGTGTCCGAATCAGCCGACGGCTGTTCCAGGTAGTAGGCGATGAAATCCGGGAATTCCTCCGGCTTGCCCATGCCGGTGTCGATCGCCAGGCCACGCGCGGACTGCCCGTACTGGCCCTCCTTGCCGACCGCGCGGAAGTAGCTGGCGCCAAGGAAGGCGGCGAAGTCGCGGTCGGTGTCCTTGCGGGTGTTCAGGCGGAAGCCGGCGAAGCCCAGATCGGCCGGCAGCTCGCCATCCTTGATGCCGCTCTTGCCGTAGTTGAACGCCGCGCCGTCATACGCCAGTTCCTGCGCCTTGCCGTCGACCACGTCGAACATGCGCACCGGCGAATGGAAGTACAGGCCCAGGTGGAAGAACTTGGCCTGGAACTTGCCGGGCTGGTCGGCCCACAGCGCATGGTCCTGGCGGTAGCCGATCGACTGGTACTGGTCCCAGTCGAGGCCTTCCAGGCGGCCCGGCAACACCCGCTTGTGGCTCTTGTAGGGCGCCTGTGCCAGCGCGCGCGCCTGGCCCTTCAGGGTGGCGAAGTCGAACGGCTGCGGTTGGCCGAGGCGGCGCAGGCCCATCTGGCCGCTCCTGCTGGCCGCGCACGCGGGCAGGGACGGTAGGCCGAATGCAGCCAGGGCGAGGGAGGCATTGCGGATGAAGTCGCGTCGTTGCATGCAGGCGCGTCAGGCACAGAGGGAAGGTCGGCCATGATAGGCAGACAAACGTTAACGGGCAGCGGAGACGCGCCCTGCCCGTTCAGCTGCCGCTGGTCGCCGGCTCAGCGCTGGCAGTGGCTGCACCAGACGCTGGCGCGCTGGCCGATGGTGGCGTGCTTCAGCGCGCGCCCGCAGTTCGGGCACGGCAGCCCGTCGCGGCCGTACACCAGCAGCTCCTGCTCGAAGTAGCCCGGCGCACCATCGGGGCTGATGAAATCGCGCAGGGTGGTGCCGCCGCGGGTGATGGCGTAGCCCAGGATCTCCTTCACCGCGTCGGCCAGCCGCTGGTAGCGTTCTCGCGAGATCTTTCCTGCCTCGCGCAACGGGCTGATGCCGGCCTTGAACAGGCTCTCGGCGGCGTAGATGTTGCCCACGCCCACCACCACCGCCTGGTCCATCAGGAAGGTCTTCACCGGCGCGCTGCGGCCCCGGCTGCGGTCGAACAGGTAGTCGCCGTCGAACGCGTCGTCCAGTGGCTCCGGGCCCAGCCCCTGCAGCAGCGGGTGGATCTCCCCAGCCGGCTGCCAGAGCAGGCTGCCGAAGCGGCGCGGGTCGTTGAAGCGCAGCAGGCGGCCGTTGTCCAGGCTGATGTCGACGTGGTCATGCGCCCGCAGCGGGGTATCACCGGGCAGCACGCGCAGGCTGCCGGACATGCCCAGGTGCAGCACGGCGCTGCCGATGGCGGTATCCAGCAGCAGGTACTTGGCGCGCCGGCGGATGTCCTCGATGCGCTGCCCCGGCAGCAGCTCGGCCACTTCCGGTGGAATCGGCCAGCGCAGGTCGGCGCGGCGCAGGATCACGCCATGCACGCGCCGGCCCTGCAGGTGCGGCGCCAGGCCGCGGCGGGTGGTTTCGACTTCGGGCAGTTCAGGCATGGAGCGATTCTACGCCCGCTCAACGCGGCGGCGCGGACAGCTCGCGGGCATCCAGGAAGCCATCGCCGTTGGCATCCTGCTTGTGGAAGCGCTGCACGATCACCTGCCGCTGCTGCTCGCGGCGGATTGCCCTGCCCTTGCCGCCGGGCAGCTCATCGGCGCTCAGCACGCCATCACCGTTGCGGTCCATGCGATCGAAGGCATACAGCATCCACTGTACGAACTCGGCCTCGCTGACCCTGCCGTCGCCATCGCTGTCCATCCGCTGCAGATAGCTGGCGGTGTCGGTGACCTGGGCCAGCGCCGCACCCGGCAGCAGCGCCGCCAGCAGAAGCCCGTACCCTGCCCTCACGCGCCCACCAGGCTGTAGCCCTTCAACCGTGCGGCGTAGGCCTGCAACGCCGCGATACCGCTTTCCTCGGCCTCGCGGCACCACGCCTGCAGCTGATGCAGGCGCTCGGCGGCGTCGTGGCCACGGGCTTCCAGCAACGCAGCCAATCGCCCGCGGTACTCAACCAGGGTGCGGATGCGCGGCCGCTGTGCCACCCATGCGCTGAGCTGGGCGCGGCTGTCCGGTTTCAGCCAGCGGCCATCGTTGACCAGCCCACGGCGCAACCGGCGTGGCAGCAGGCGGCGCAGCTTGGCCCCGGCCTGCGCGGCCTCCTCGCGCAGGGCCGGCATGAACACGTTGCGCTGGTAATCGGTCATCGCCTGGAAGCGGTGCGACAGCAGCGCCTTCAGCGTTTCGGCATCGGGCACGGCGATGTTCGGGCGCACGTCCATGGCCGGTGCCACCCGCAGCACCCTGGCCAGCCGCAGCGCCTGCAGCAGGCGGATCGCACTCCAGCCGATGTCGAACTCCCAGCGCCGCATCGCGAAGCGTGCCGAACTGGGGAAGGCATGGTGGTTGTTGTGCAGCTCCTCGCCACCGATCCAGAACCCCCACGGCGTGAGATTGGTGGAGGTATCGGCCGACTCGTAGTTGCGGTACCCCCACCAGTGGCCCAGGCCATTGACTACGCCCGCCGCCCAGAACGGGATCCACGCCATCTGGATCGCCCACAGCGCCACGCCGGGCAGGCCGAACAGCACACTGTTGATCGCCAGCAGCACTACCGGCCCCAGCGTGGCGTGCGGGGTATACAGGTGGCGCTCGATCGCGTCGTCCGGCGTGCCGCGCCCGTACTGCTCGATGTCCGCGCGCATGCCGCGCGCTTCGCGGTACAGCTCCACGCCATGCCAGAACACCTTGCCGATGCCGCGGGTGACCGGGCTGTGCGGATCGTCCTCGGTCTCCACCTTGGCGTGGTGCTTGCGATGGATGGCCACCCACTCGCGGGTGATCATCGACGTGGTCAGCCACAGCCAGAAGCGGAACACGTGCGCCAGCGCCGGATGGAAATCGACCCCGCGATGGGCCTGGCTGCGGTGCAGGTACAGGGTTACCGAGAAGATGGTGATCTGGGTGAAGACCAGCAACACCGCCAGCATGGCCCACCCTCCCAGGCCGAGCACACCACCGGTCAACAGGGACATCAGGGCATCAGACATGGCAGCTCTCCGGATCGACGCGGGGATGGCAGACATGATGGGCGCTTGCGTTGCAAACTGCATCCCTGCGGCGATGTATCGCATCGCCATCCGTGGCACCGTTCACAGTTGGGGACCTGAGTTGTCGAGCCTTGATCCACGCGCCAGCACCATGACTGCCGCCCCGCCCGTTGCGGAGCTGCCCCCCTTGATCGAACTGGACCGCGCCACCGTGGTGCGCGGCCAGGTGAAGGTGCTGCACGGGCTCAGCCTGCGCATCGCACAGGGCCAGCACACCGCCCTGCTCGGCCCCAACGGCTGCGGCAAGTCGACCTTCATCAAGCTGATCACCCGCGAGCTGTACCCGCTGGCGCAGGTTGACGGTTCCGTGGCGGTAAGAGTGCTGGGGCAGAACCGCTGGCAGGTGGACCGGCTGCGATCGCAGCTGGGCATCGTCACCGGCGATCTCAGCAGCAATCTGGCCGACATGCCGGGCCTGACCGTGGAACAGGCAGTGCTGTCCGGCTTCTTCGCCAGCTACGTGGTGCCGGCCTTCCGCGAAGTGACCGCCGATATGCGCGCACGCGTGGGCGAAACACTGGCGATGACCGGCGCCCTGTCCCTGCGCGACCGCGCCTACGCCGAGTTGTCCGCTGGCGAGACCCGCCGCGTGCTGATCGCCCGCGCGCTGGTCAACCGGCCGCAGGCACTGCTGCTGGACGAACCCTCCACCGGGCTGGACCTGGTCGCCCGCGAGCAGCTGGTGGCGACCATGCGGGTGCTGGCGCAGCAGGGCATCACCCTGGTGCTGGTGACCCACCACATCGAAGAGATCATTCCCGAGATCGAGCGCGTGGTACTGCTGCGCGATGGCCGCGTGCTGGCCGACGGCACCCGCGCCGAGCTGCTGCGCAACGAACCGCTGTCGGCGGTGTTCGGCGGCGCGATCACCGTCTGCGAGCAGGAAGGCCGGCTGACCGCATACGCGGGGTGATCGGCATGCCGTTGTAGAGCCGAGCCGATGCTCGGCTGCTCCTGATCACGACAAACAGCAGCCGAGCATCGGCTCGGCTCTACAGGATGCAATGCAGCGGGCCGGATATCCCGGCCCGCCACCGTCGTGCTCAGAACCGCAACGCCAGCGCGCGCGACTCGATCGGTGCCATCCGGCTCTGGTCCTGCAGCTGCAGGTCGCGCAGCTCGTACGGTGCGCCAAAACCGGCCGGCAACGCGGCCTCGCCGAACGGCAGCACGAGCTGGCCGGCGCCTGGGCCATCAAACCACGCGGCTGCATGTGCCTGCGCGACCGGCTTCATCCGGCCATCGCGGGCCGTGGCATACAGCGTGCCGCGTGCCTCGTAGCGGCCTGCCGCAGCCACCTGCAACGGCAGCGCCACCTGGCGGCTGGACGGGTCCGGTGCTGCCTGGCCGCTGAAACGCGCGGTCGGCCGTGCCACCGCGAAGGCCACCTTGCCATCGCGCAGCACGCCATCGGCCTGGGCGAACACCTGCAGCTCCCACAGCCCCTGCACGGTGCCGACGTCGGTCGGAATCCGCACCTGCGCGCGCAGGCTGCCATCGGTGGTTCGCAGCAGGCGCTGCGGCCAACTGCGGCCATCCGGTGCGACCAGCAGGGCTTCACCCCCCAGGCCGCCACGACGCGATGCCAGCTGCGCGGCGGTGGCGCCGTCTTCCAGCAGGCGTGCCTGCAGCTGCACGCTGCCACCGGCCAGCACCTGCGCCTGGTTGGCCTGCACTTCCAACCGCAGCGGGCTGTTCGGCTCCAGCACCTGCACCACATAGCGGCCCTGCGCCTGCGTGCTCTGCAGGGTGTACGCACCGGCGGCACTGGTCGCGCCGGTGCGCAGCATGCTGCTGCCATCACTCACCGGCATGCCGGCATCCTGCAGCGCGCGCGCATCGACACTGCGGGCCAGGCTGCTGCGGCCAGCCGGGTCGCGCACCTGCAGGGTGTTGGCCGGCAGCGCGCGGGCTCCTGCGGCCGGACTCAGCTGGATCACCGCATCGGGCGCCGTCAACGGCAGGTCCAGGCCGCGCTGCAGCTGCGTGCCATCGACCTGCTGCCAGTAACTGCGGCTGACCGAGGCATATGGCGTGGCCGCCTGCAGCGGCTGTGCCGGGTCCAGCGCCCAGGCAAACGACAACGGCGCGTGTTCGCTTTCATCGGCAGGCAGCGGCGCGGCCACCAATGCGGCAGGCACCTGATCGCCCGCGCGGGCCGCCTGCAGAGGCTGCGCGGCCTGCGCGGCGGAAAGGGACAGTACTGCCAGCACCGCACTGGCCAGCAGGGTGGAATGGGTCGTCATGGTCATCTCCCTCACTGGGTCAGGTCGTTGCGCAGCAGGGTGCCGAGGCCGAAGCACTCGCGCCGGCTCTGGTTGTGGCTGAGCGGTTCTGCGCCCTGGGTGCGCGCTTTGTCGGTGAACCAGGTGGTGCCGGCCGCCTTCTGGCTGCTGCACTCCAGGAAGCCATCGGAGCAGGACGACAACCAGTTCTGGGTGAACTCCAGGCCGACGTTGGCGGCATAGCCACCGCAGTAGCTGTTGCTGTCCCACACCGCCGATTCCACGTCACTGCCGACCACCGCGCGGAACGGCTTGGGCAGCGCCGGGCGACCGGCCGTGCCGTACAGGTTCTGCGCGTTGTAGGTGGCCATGCTGGCCACCTGCTGCTGGCGTACCGCGTCGTTCTTGTAGCCCAGCAGCCAGCCCAGCGAGGTTTCGAAGGTATTGCCGTTGAGCACCGCATCGGCCAGTGGCGTGCCCGCCGAAGACGGTGCCAGTGCGTTGACCTTGCGCACCGTGCGGATGATCTTCGGATAGCGGCTGTCGTAGGTCGGATTGGACAGGATCCAGCGCATCACGTTGCCGCCGTTGGAGTGGGTGATCACCACCAGCTGGGTGATGCCACGGCTGTCGATGAAGCCGGTCAGCTGGTTGGCCAGGCAGCCGGCCGCTTCCGGTTTCCACATGTACTGGGTGAAGTCACAGTTGATGACGACGTAGTTGCTGCTGTTGGGCAGGCCCTGGCGCACGGTGTCGATGATCGCCGGCTGCCAGTAGTCCTGGGTGGCATTGGTCTGCGCGCCGGTGCCATGCACGAAGGCCACGCCGACCACATCGGCGGCCTGCGCCGGTGCTGCTGCCAGCCCCAGAAGCAGGGCCAGGACGGTACTTCCTGTTGCGGTGCTGCGCATCGCTTCTCTCCCTCTGTCTTCGGATCCCCCCGACCCGGCTGGAACTGGACGGCCCCTGGTGCCTGCCGATGTGCCGATGCTCACGGTGCGGGCGCGTGAAAGTCCGTGCGCTGCGCCCGGATTCAGCAGACTGGCACGCTTCGATGACGTTCTTCCTTCATCTCCTGTGATGACCATGCCGGGTCTGGCCGTATGACCGATGGCCACTGCGGTGCCGCATACGGGCTGCGATCATGACGCGGTGTTTTTCCTCCGGAGCCCGTCCATGTCGCTGATTTCCCACCCCGCCCGCCCGCTGCTCGGCCTCGCCGTTGCCGTGGCCCTGGCCGGCTGTGCTGCCACGGCCACCAAACCGACCGCCGTCGAAGCCAACATCACCACCAAGGCCGTGGGCTATCTGGACAAGAGCGCTGTTCCGGCCAGCCTCGATCTGGTGCCGGCACCGCCGGTGGCCGGTTCGGCCGCCCTCGCCCTGGACGAACAGGTCAGCCGTGAAGCCCGCGCGCTGCGTGGCAGCCCGCGCTTCGCCCAGGCCGGCGTCGATGCGGAACTCGGTTTCCCCGAGGGCGCCAACCACTTCTCCTGCGCCGCCGACATCGACGTCGATGCGGTGAAGACCCCGGCGCTGTACCGCCTGCTGGAGCGCAGCCGGATCGACGCCAGCGCCGCCACCAAGGCGGCCAAGAACCACTACCAGCGCCCGCGCCCGTTCATGGTCAACGGTGAGCCGACCTGCTCGCCGAAGGACGAGGACGGCCTGCGCAAGAACGGTTCCTACCCGTCCGGCCACACTTCGATCGGTTGGGCCTGGGCCCTGATCCTGTCGGAGATCGCGCCGGACCGCGCCGACGCCATCCAGGCCCGTGGCCGCAACTACGGCGAGAGCCGCCTGGTCTGCAACGTGCACTGGCAGAGCGACATCCTCGAAGGCCGCTTCATGGGTGCCGCCGCCGTGGCCCGCCTGCACGACAACGCCGCGTTCAACAAGGACCTGCTGGCCGCACGCAAGGAGATCGAGGCGGCGCGCAAGGCCGGTCGGCACTCCAGCCGCGACTGCGCCACCGAGAATGCGGTGCTGAAGGTGCGCCCGCAGAGCGCGCTGTAAGCCATGCCTCTGTAGAGCCGAGCCATGCTCGGCTCATGGCAGTCGAGCATGGCTCGACTCTACAGAAAGCAGGAAACAGAAGGGCCGGCATTGCGCCGGCCCTTCTTCATTGCACTACCGCAGCCACCGCATCAGAACTTCGCGGTGAACTCCACGCCCCAGGTGCGCGGCTCGTTGAGGAAGCCGGTCAGGTTGTTGAAGTCGATCGCACCGACCACGCGGGTCTGGTTGGTCAGGTTGCGGCCGAACACCGCCACGTCGTACTGGCCATAACCCCAGTTGTAGCCCAGGCGCAGGCCGCCTTCCAGCGAACTACGGCCGCGGAATTCCGGCGACTCGTAGATGAAGAAGTTCACCGCACTGCGGTAGGCCCAGTCGGTGTAGGCGTACAGCTCGCTGCCACCGCTGAGCGGGAAGCCCACGCGCAGGGTCGCGTTGTGGATCCACTTCGGCGCCTGCGGCAGCGGGTTGCCGTTCACCAGCGCGTAGGTCTGGCCGTTGATCACCGTGGTCGGGTCGGTGATGGTGCAGCCGCCGCCGCAGATCGCCACCGCCAGGTTCTTGTCCTTGATCTCGGTGTCGTTGTAGCTGCTGCCAAAGGTCAGCAGGACGTTGTCGGCCAGGTAGGCCTCCAGGTCCAGCTCGACGCCCTGGCCGATGGTCTTGTCGGCGTTGAGCAGGGTGGCGGTGTTGTTGGAACCGCCCACGGCGATCAGCTGCTGGCCATCGACGTCGTAGCGGAACACGCTCAGGCCCAGGCGCGCGCGGCGCTCGAACAGATCGGCCTTGATGCCGGCCTCGTACGAGATGACCTTCTCCGAATCGGCCTGCGACAGACCCGGCGCAAAGGCCAGGCGGCCCTGGATCGACGGCGCGCGGAAACCCTTGGCCACGCGGGCGTAGGCGTTGATGTCGTCGGTCAGCTTGTAGACGCCGCTCAGGTCCCAGCTGACGTCGTTGACGTCGGTGTTGGCCAGGTACGGGCCACTGACCGGGGTGCCGAACGGAACCGCCTGCAGCACGCTGGCGCTGAAGTCCTTCTTGTCCTGGGTGTAGCGCACGCCGGCACGCAGCTTGAAGCGGTCGGTGACGTCGAAGTCACCCGAAGCGAACACCGCCCAGGCCTTGTTGCGCTGGTTCTGCACCACATGGCCGGTCTGCGGATTACCCGGGGCCAGCGAGTCGTAGTTGAAGTTGTTGATGGTCACGTCTTCATCGAAGTAGAAGACGCCGGCCTGCCAGTCGAAGCGGCCCCACTCGTTGGACTCGACGCGCACTTCCTGCGTCCACTGGCGATGGTGCGGCAGGCCATCAGCCGACTCCGAGGAGAACGGAATCAGGCCCGGGCCGTAGTTGCCGGCACCGAGGAAGGCCGCACCGTAGCCACCGTCGATGTCACCGCGGTTGAGCGATTCGGCGGTCTCGTAGCCGGTGATCGAGTGCAGGGTCACCGAGCCGAGGTTCCACTGCAGGCGCGCGCTGCCCCCCCAGGTCTCCAGGTCGGAGAAGTTGACGCCGTCGTTGGCCACCTTGTCGCGGTCGAAGTTCTCGACCAGCGAATTGCCACCCTTCTGGATGATGTTGGCGCGGAACAGGCGGGCGGTGCCGTTGAGCTTGCGCTTGTGCAGGTTGAACAGCGCTTCGAAGTCGTCGCCTTCGTACAGGAACTGCACGCGGCCGGCGGCTTCGTCATAGCCTTCGAAGCCACTGTTGGGAGCACCGACACGGGTGTTGTCGACCCAGTCGTCGCGGCGCTGGTAGATCGCCGAGACGCGTGCCGACCAGCGGTCGGTCAGCGGGCCGCCGTAGGCGCCCTGCACGTTCCAGCTGTTGTAGCTGCCATAGCCGACGCGGAGGTAGCCATCGGCATCCTGCGACGGACGCGCCGAGTCGAACTTGACCACGCCGGCCGGCGTGTTGCGGCCGAACAGGGTGCCTTGCGGGCCACGCAGCACTTCCACGTTGGCCAGGTCGAACAGCGGGAAGCCCTTCAGCAGCGGGCTTTCCTGCACGACGTCGTCGTATACCAGCGACACCGGCTGCGAGGCATTGAGATCGAAATCGGTGTTGCCCAGGCCGCGGATGTAGAAGCGCGGGAAGGCACGGCCGTAGGACGACTCGATGTTGAGGCTGGGCACGCGTGCGGCCAGGAAGCGGATGTCATCGCCGGCCGAACCGAGCACATCCAGCTTCTCGCCCTGGATCGCGCTGACTGCGACCGGTACGTCCTTGGCGTTCTCGACACGGCGCTGCGCGGTGACCTGCAGGGTGTCGAGGGCAACCGGATCCTTGGCGGCAGGGGTTTCCTGGGCGGCTGCTGCCAACGGCAGCAGGGCGGAAAGAGCGGCAACGAGAGGGCGCGCGACCGGAAGGCGGCCACGGGAAGTGCGGGTCGGGGACATGGCGGTAGGCTGTGTTTGGAGGGGTGGTAAAACGGCGCTACCAGATAATTGTTGCAATACAGCACCTGCCCCGCAAATGCCGGCCGTTCATGGCCCCGTCGCCCTGCCCCCCGGGGCGCTCGCTAGACTCGGGGTTTTCCAGCGCCGCGGAGCCGCCGCAATGACCCAGTGGTACTTCCATGCCTCGGCCCAGGCCGACCGAATCGGACCGCTCGATGACCCGGCCGCGCGCCGCTACGCGCAGGCCAACCCGCGCGCGCTGGCCTGGTGCCAGGGCATGAGCGGATGGACCTCGATTGCCGAAGTGCCCGAACTGCAATCCGCGGCCCCGGGCATGCCCCACACCCCGCCCCCGGTCCCCGCCGCCGCCAGCGGCCGCGCCGACGACATCGAGTTCCGCATCGTCGGCCATGAAATGCAGTTCGTGGAAATCGAGCTTGATCCCGGCGAGAGCGCCATTGCCGAGGCCGGCGCGTTGATGTTCAAGGACGCCACGGTGCAGATGGATACCGTGTTCGGCGCCGCCAATGGCGACCAGGGCGGCGGCTTCATGGGCAAGGTGATGGCTGCCGGCAAGCGCGTACTGACCGGCGAAAGCCTGTTCGCCACCGTCTACACCCAGAGCGGCCATGGCAAGGGCAAGGTCGCCTTCGCCGCGCCCTACCCCGGCACCGTACTGGCAATGAAGCTGGACCAGCACGGCGGCCGCCTGATCTGCCAGAAGGACAGTTTCCTGGCCGGCGCGCGCGGCGTGCAGATCGGCGTGCAGTTCCAGCGCAAGATCATGACCGGCCTGTTCGGGGGCGAGGGTTTCATCATGCAGAAACTGGAGGGCGACGGCTGGGTGTTCATCCACGCCGGCGGCTGCGTGGTGGAGCGCGAGCTGGCCGCCGGCGAACGCCTGGACGTGGATACCGGCTGCGTGGTGGCCTATCACCCGACGGTGGACATGGACGTGCGTCGGGTAGCCGGCATCAAGAGCATGCTGTTCGGCGGCGAAGGCGTGTTCCTGGCCACGTTGACCGGCCCCGGCAAGGTCTGGCTGCAGTCGCTGCCGTTCTCACGCCTGGCCGGCCGCATGTGGATGGCCGCACCGCAGGGCGGCGGCCAGAACCGCGGCGAAGGCTCGGTGCTGGGCGGCCTGGGCCGGATGCTGGATGGCGATAACCGCTTCTGACCGCCTCCGGTCGTGCCGGCCGCTGGCCGGCAACCTCATGGACCTTGGCGCGCATCCCGGTAGTGCCGGCCGCTGGCCGGCAGCCCCATGGACCGTTGCCAGGTTTCCCTATGGTTGCCGGCCAGCGGCCGGCACTACCTTTATGAATGGGCGATATTTCCCACCCTGCCCGCCCCGCCACGGCTTCGGTATGCTGGCGCCCTTTCCTGAATCCGGCGCCGTGCGCGCACTGCCGATGAGCCTGTTCCGCCCCCGCATGCTGCTGTCTGTCGCCCTGATCGGCCTGCTGGCCGGCTGCGGTGGCGACCCGGTCCGCCCCACGCCACCGCCTGCGCCGACCGTGGTCCCGCAGGCCAAGCCGGTGAAGATCGGCATCGCCCTGGGCGGCGGCGCGGCCAAAGGCTTTGCCCATATCGGCGTGATCAAGATGCTGGAGGCCAACGGCTTCGAGCCGGCCGTGGTCGCCGGCACCAGCGCCGGCAGCGTGGTCGGCGCCCTGTATGCCAGCGGCATGGATGCCTTCCAGATGCAGAGCAGGGCCGTGGCGCTTGATGAAGCCAGCATCCGCGATGTGCGCCTGTTCTCCGGTGGCCTGGTGCAGGGCCAGAAGCTGCAGGACTACGTCAACGAACAGGTTGCCAACCGTCCTGCCGAGCGCCTGAAAAAGCCGTTCGCCGCCGTCGCCACCCAGCTGGAAACCGGCGAGCGCGCAATCTTCGTGCGCGGCAATGTCGGCCAGGCCGTGCGCGCGTCGAGCAGCATCCCCGGTGTGTTCGAGCCGGTGAAGATCGGCGGCCGCAACTACATCGACGGTGGCGTGGTCAGCCCGGTACCGGTGGACGCTGCCCGCCAGCTCGGCGCCGACTTCGTAATCGCCGTCGACATCTCCAGCAAGGCCAGCGGCAAAGCGCCGACCGACATGCTGGGCATCGTCAACCAGTCCATCTCGATCATGGGCCAGCGCCTGGGCGAGCAGGAACTGGCGCGCGCCGACATCGTCATCCGCCCGAAGGTACTGGACATCGGTGCCGCCGATTTCAGCCAGCGTGGCACCGCGATCCTGGAAGGCGAAAAGGCCGCGATGGCAGCGATGCCGCAGATCCGCGCGAAGATCCAGCAGCTGCAGCGCGCGCGCGCCGCAGCAGCCGCACCGGCACCGGTGGCCGCGCCGAAGTGCGAGGAAGCATCGCGCCTGGGCAAGCTGATGGGCCGCAAGGACAAGTGCTGATCCATTGAAGCCAGGCCACCGGGCCCGCCCGGTGGTCGCTCAGGACTCCAGCTGCGACAGCGGCAACGCCTGGAAGCCCTTCACCGTGCGCAGCACGAAGCTGGAATTGGCATCGGCCACGCCACCGGCATTGAGCAGCCGGTCCAGCAGGAAGCGCGAGAAGTGCTCCAGGTCGCGCACGTAGACGTGCAGCAGGTAGTCCATGTCGCCGGTCAGCGCGTGGCAGGCCACCACCTCGTCCCACGCCTGCACGCTGTCCACGAAGTGGCCGATGGCGGCCTGGTCGTGCTTCTCCAGCTGCACGCGCACGAAGGCCTGCAGGCCCAGCCGCAGCTGCCGTGGCTCCAGCCGCGCGCCATAGCCGACGATCACGCCCTCGCTTTCCAGCCGCTGCAACCGCCGCAGGCAGGCCGAAGGCGAGAGATTCACCCGCGCCGCCAGTTCGGCGTTGGTGGCGCGCCCATCCCGCTGGATTTCGGCCAGCAGGCGTATATCCGTGCGATCGAACTGGACTTCTCCGGCCATTGTTGCCCCGCAACATGGTGAGTACGCAAGGATATTGCGCCAACAAGGCCAATCGGCGCAACTTTTGCAACCCTGTTGCGCGTCCCCTGCCCTAGCATCGTGGGTATCCCATCCAGGAGTGCCGCATGGACCTCGCCCAGCCCCGCCGCGTCGAACACCAGCAGACCGACAAGGGCTACGTGCCGGTGTATACCACCGCGCTCGTCGAGCAGCCATGGGACACCTACAGCGCCGACGACCACGCAACCTGGAGCACGCTGTACCAGCGCCAGCGCGAGCTGCTGGTCGGCCGTGCCTGCCAGGAGTTCCTGGATGCGCAGGACGAAATGGGCATGAGCGCACACATGATTCCGCGCTTCGACCAGCTCAACGAAGTGCTCGGCGCCGCCACCGGCTGGACCCTGGTCGGGGTTGAAGGCCTGTTGCCGGAACTGGATTTCTTCGACCATCTGGCCAACCGCCGTTTTCCGGTGACCTGGTGGATCCGCCGCCCGGACCAGATCGACTACATCGCCGAACCGGACCTGTTCCACGATCTGTTCGGCCACGTGCCGCTGCTGATGAACCCGGTGTTCGCCGACTACATGGAGGCGTACGGCCGCGGCGGCGTCAAAGCGCATGCGATCGGTCCGGATGCGCTGCAGAACCTGACCCGCCTGTACTGGTACACCGTGGAGTTCGGCCTGATCGACACGCCCGAGGGCCTGCGCATCTACGGTGCCGGCATTGTGTCGTCGAAGGGCGAGTCGCTGTACTCGCTGGAATCGGCCGCGCCCAACCGCATCGGCTTCGACCTGCAGCGGATCATGCGCACCAAGTACCGCATCGACACCTTCCAGAAGACCTACTTCGTCATCGACAGCTTCGAACAGCTCATGCAGGCGACCTCGCCGGACTTCACCCCGATCTACGCGGCACTGGCCAACCAGGCGCATCTGCCGGCCGGTGAAGTGCAGGGCGACGACCGCGTGTTCCAGAAGGGCACCGGCGAAGGCTGGGCCGACGGCGGCGACGTGTAAGCACACAACGTGCACGGCTTTGCACTGAAAACGGCGCACATGGGTGCGCCGTTTTCGTTGTTGCCTGCCTGCGCCACTGCAGCGGCGCAGGCGAGGGCAGGGCACTCAGGCGTCCACGGCCCGGCAGGACCCGCGCACCATCAACTGCGGATGCACGCTGGCGGCGGTCGGCGCGTCGGGCACGTCGGCCTGGACCAGCATGGCGGCGGCGGTGCGGCCGATATCGGAGACGTGGCGCCGCACCGACGTCAGCGGCGGCCACAGCCGCGATGCCAACGGGCTGTCGTCGTAGCTGACGATCGACAGCTGCTGCGGCACCGCGATGCCTGCACGCAATGCCACCTGGTACACGCCTGCGGCGATTTCGTCGTTGCCGGCGAAAATCGCACTGGGGCGTTGCTCGCCCATCAGCAGCCGTTCGGCGGCATGCACGCCGGACTCGAAGGTGTCGCCCGCTTCCAGCACGCGCTCGCCGGGCAGGGTCAGGCCGACCTGCGCCAGCCGATCAAGGAAACCATGCGTCCGTTCGCGCGCGGCACGCCGGTCACCCGGTCCGGTGATCACCGCAATGTCGCGGTGGCCAAGCGAAAGCAGGTAGCCCGCCGCAGCGGCAGCACCATCGCGGTCATGGGTGACCACGGCATGGTTCTCATCCTCCGAGGCATGCGCGTTGATGCGCACGTAGCGACAGTCGATGTCATCGAGGGTCTGCGCCAGCGCGGCCGATTCGGACGCACGCGGCCCCAGGATCACGCCGTGCAGCTTCTGCTGCTGCACGAAACGGCGCACGCCCTGCGGGCATTCCGGATCCTGGCTGTCGCAGGGGTGCACCACCAGCTCATAGCCGGTGCCGCGCAGCGCGTCCAGCGCGCCGTGCTGCAGGTCGACAATGCATTGGGCACCCGGGTCGTCATACACCAGGCCGATCAGGAAGGAGCGGCGGAATGCCAGCCCGCGCGCGAGAGGATCGGGCACGTAACCGACCTCGCGCATCAACGCCTCGACCTTGTCGCGGGTGTCCTTGCGCACCAGCGGCGAGTTGTTGATGATTCTTGAAACCGTTTTCTTGGAAACTCCCGACAGTCGTGCGATGTCGTTGATCGTGGCAGCCTTGCCCTTCGATGCCGGCAACGCGGCATCGCTAATAGTTCGCACTGACATGTATAGAACCAGGTAAGTCGGAGAATTCTAGCCTTGCGCCCGTCGGGCGCGAAGTTGCGGAATGTCGCAGCGGATCTGAATCGTGTCGTGTTCGACAGATTCTGCTGCGCAAGGTTCCATTGTGATCGCTCTACTGCGTCTGCATCTGAATCGTTCTTCCACGCGTATTCACCTTGAATGTGGACGCGACGCGCGCGAACGCCAACATTCCCTTAACCATCCTCCGCTACATTCGAGGCATGGACCTGCAGACTTCTCCGTTTCCGCCATTCCGCGGCCGCGACCGGTTGATCGCCGCAGTCGACGCGGCGATGAGCTCCGGTGATCCCGAGCGCATCACGACCGACCTGCAGCTGGCGCTGCAGGAAGCCATAACCGACAGCCGCATCGAGTTGCCCGAATGCGTGCATCGGCCGGTCAGCGATCATTACGCGCGACGTCCGCTGTACCACAGCCGCGAACACGGCTACAGCGTGATTGCCATGAGCTGGGGCCCAGGGCAGGGCACGCCGCTGCACGACCACGATGCCATGTGGTGTGTGGAGGGCGTGTGGTTGGGCGAGCTGGAGATCACCCGCTACGAGCTGCTGGAGTGCGCCGGCGAGCGCTGGCGCTTCCGCCGCCACGCCGCGCTGCGCGGGGGCTGCGGCAGTGCAGGCAGCCTGATCCCCCCGCATGAGTACCACACCCTGCGCAATGCCAGCGATGAGGCACTGGCGATCTCGGTACACGTGTACGAGGCGCAGATGGAGCGCTCGGCGGTGTTCGATCCGCTCGGTGGCGACTGGTACCAGCGCCGCATCCAGGCGCTGCAGGCCGACCCGGCCTGAATCCGGCGCGGTGCGGAGCAGGGCACCGTCGCGGTCCGCATGGCATCATGCGCCGCTGCGCTGCCGGCACCGGCAGCATCCGCGATGCCCTGGCGGGCAAGGAGCAAGACGATGTCCAGCGCTGATCCGCGCCTGCGCGCGCTGTTGAAGCTGGCACCGGTGATGCCGGTGTACACCCCCGAAGATGTGAATGAAGCGGTCGAAGTGGCCCAGGCGCTGTTCCGTGGCGGGCTGCCGGTGATCGAGGTGACCCTGCGCACGCCGCAGGCGCTGGATGCGATCAAGGCCATGGTCGAGGCCGTGCCGGACGCGGTGATCGGTGCCGGCACCGTACTCAACGCCGCGCAGATGCAGGCGGCGAAGCAGGCCGGTGCGCGTTTTGCCGTTTCCCCCGGTGCCACGCCGGCACTGTATGCGGCCGCGCGTGATGCCGACCTGCCGTACCTGCCCGGTGCTGCCACCGCTTCGGACCTGATCCAGGGCCTGGAGCACGGCGCGGACACCTTCAAGTTCTTCCCGGCCGTGCAGGCCGGCGGCGCCGCGCTGCTGGCCGCCTGGCACGGCCCGTTCGCCGATGTGCGCTTCTGCCCGACCGGCGGCATCAGCGCGCAGACCGCGCCGCAGTTCCTGCACCTGCCCAACGTGCTGTGCGTGGGCGGTTCGTGGCTGACCACCCCGGCGCTGCTGCAGACCCGCGACTGGGACGCCATCGAGCGCCTGGCCCGCGAGGCCTCGGTGCTGGCCAGCTGAACCTGCTTCGCGGCTCTTCAAAGGTTTGATCGTGATCAAAGCGCCGGCCTCGCGCCGGCGTCATTCTGTGGGCAAGCGCACTACGGAGATCCGAACATGAATTCCACCATGAAGGCCGCTGTCGTGCGTGAGTTCGGCAAGCCACTGGTGATCGAGGAAGTCTCGGTACCGCGCCCGGGGGCGGGCGAGGTACTGGTCAAGATCGAGGCTTGTGGCGTCTGCCACACCGACCTGCACGCCGCCGAGGGCGACTGGCCGGTGAAACCGAACCCGCCGTTCATCCCCGGCCACGAGGGCGTGGGGCACGTCGTGGCCGTGGGAGGCGGGGTAGGGCACGTCAAGGAAGGCGACAGGGTCGGCATCCCCTGGTTGTACTCGGCGTGTGGTCATTGCGAACACTGCCTGGGTGGCTGGGAAACGCTGTGCGAGACGCAGCGCAATACCGGCTACTCGGTCAACGGCGGCTTCGCCGAGTACGCACTGGCCGATGCCAACTATGTCGGCCTGCTTCCGAAGGACGTGGGCTTCGTCGAGATCGCGCCGGTGCTGTGCGCCGGCGTGACCGTCTACAAGGGCCTGAAGGTCACCGACACCAAGCCCGGTGACTGGGTGGCGATTTCCGGCATCGGTGGCCTGGGCCACATGGCCGTGCAGTACGCCCGCGCGATGGGCCTGAACGTGGCCGCGGTGGACGTGGACGACACCAAGCTGGCACTGGCCCGCCAGCTGGGCGCGCAGGTCACCGTCAACGCGCGCACCACCGACCCGGCCGCGTTCCTCAGGAAGGAAATCGGCGGCGCCCACGGTGCACTGGTCACCGCAGTGTCGCCGAAGGCGTTCGAGCAGGCACTGGGCATGGTGCGCCGTGGCGGCACTGTCTCGCTCAATGGCCTGCCGCCCGGCAACTTCCCGCTGGACATCTTCGGCATGGTGCTCAACGGCATCACCGTGCGCGGCTCGATCGTCGGTACCCGCCTGGACCTGCAGGAATCGCTGCAGTTCGCCGCCGAGGGCAAGGTCGCGGCCACGGTCAGCACCGACCGCCTGGAAAACATCAACGACGTGTTCGCGCGCATGCGTGCGGGCACCATCGAAGGCCGCGTGGTGCTCGACTTCGCCGCCTGACCCCCTGTGCATGGCCGCCGTCGCTCCGTCCCCCTCTCCCACGGACGCGGCGGCCATGCCGATTCATCGGTAGTGCCGGCCGCTGGCCGGCAACGCGGGCACTCTGTGGCCGCCGTACAATGCGCGCATGCCCGGCCTGCTCAAGACCCTGTTCCTGTCCCTCGTTGCCCTGATCGGCGGCGTGCTGTCGCTTGCGCTGGTCAGCAGCGTCGCCAGCTGGCTGCCACCGTTGCTGGGCCTGTCGCCGGACAACAACAGCGTGCAACTGGGCTGGGATCTCACCTTCAGCGTGCTCGGTGGCATCGCCGGGGTTTCCTTTGCCACCTATTACGCGCCCTGCTGGCCGCGATCGCACGGCTTCTCGATCTGGTCGCTGGTCGCACTGGGCTGTGGCTACGCCATGTGGACGGCGGGTGCGGATTTCCCGTTCTGGTTCGTCATTTCACTGCTGGCGTCACTGCCGTTGCAACTGCTGGCCGGCTGGTGGTTCGGCCGTCGTCCCTCGCGCGACGCAAGGTAACGCCGCCCCTGTAGAGCCGAGCCCATGCTCGGCTGCCTGTGTCGATGTGCATGCAAGCCGAGCATGGGCTCGGCTCTACAGGTCCATGCGCGGCAGCGTCTGCTTCAACCGCGCGATGCCCTGCCATGGGTCACCCTTCAGCCGCTTCGCGCGCGCCAGTGCCTTGGCCATCGGAAAAGCGTCGGCCGCACTGACGCGTGCAAGCTCTTCCCAGCGCAGCGGCACTGCCACGCCAGCGCTGTCGCGTGCACGCAGCGACCACGAGCACACGCTGGTAGCGCCCCGTGTGTTGCGCAGCCAGTCGATGAAGATCACCCCGCCGCGCTTGGCCTTGCTCATCGTCGCCACATAGCGATCAGGCTGCTCCAGCGCCATTGCCTGCGCGAATGCCTCGCAGAACGCCTTCGCCTCGTCCCAGCCTGCCTTGGGCCGCAGCGGCACCACCACATGCACGCCCTTGCCACCGGACAGCCGCACGAAACTCTTCAGGCCGACTTCCTGCAGGCGGTCACGGACATCACGCGCAGCGGCTTTCACCTCTGCCCAGCCCACCCCTTCACCGGGATCGAGATCGAACACCAAGCGATCCGGGTGCTCGGGATCGGCCACGGTCGCGCCCCACGGATGCAGCTCCAGGGTGTTCATCTGCACCAGTTGCAGCAGGCCCCGCACATCGTCGATGTAGACGTAGTCCTCGCGGCCGCTCTTCTGCTGTAGGGGCACCGCGTGCACGGCATCCCCGAGGCCGGGGCCATGGTGCTTCTGGAAGAAGCAGGCCTTGCCCACGCCATCCGGGCAGCGCAGCAGTGACAGGGGCCGCCCGGCAATTTCGGGCAGGATCCAGCGCGCCATGCGCTGGTAGTAGTCCGCCACGTCGCCCTTGCTGAGCTTCTGCCTTGGGAACACCACCCGCTCCGGATGGGTTATCTGGACCTCACCCCCGGCTTCAGCACTCGATATGGCCACTTCCAGGTCCTCCTTCTGCTTGTCGCTGCGCAGCCGCTTGAAACTGGCCTGGCGCAGCAGGCCTTCCTTGCCCCAGCCACGGAATGCCACCTCCGCCACCGTCACCGGCTTCACCCAGCGAACGCTGGCGGCGCGGAACGGCACATGCGCCGGCAGCTGCAGCACAGGCGTCTTCACCGCCAACGGCTGCAGCGCCTTGTGCAGCGCGCGCAGGCTCTCGTCGTCGAAGCCGGTGCCGACCCGCCCCACATAGCGCAATCCGCCGTTGTCCGGCGTGGCGAGAAGCAGCGAGCCGAACCCTACCCGGGAGCCCTTCGGTGCCGTGTAGCCGACAATCGCGAACTCGTCGGTGTCTTCATGCTTCACCTTCACCCAGCTGCGTGCACGGGTGTTCACGTAGGGCGCATCCACCTGCTTGCTGACGATGCCTTCGAATCCCGCCTTCCCGCTGGCATCGAATACCTGCGGGCCATGGTCGATCACGTGCTCGCTGAAGGCCAGGGTTCCGGGCGTGGGTCCGATGAGATCCTTCAGCAGCGCCTTGCGCTCCAGCAGCGGTGAACGACTGATGTCCACGCCGGCCACACCCGGCAGATCGAACACGATGTAGCGCAACGGTTGCTTCGAACTCCCGTCGATCACGCGCTGCAGCGCGGCGAAGTCGCTGCGTCCATCCCGGTCCAGCACCACCAGCTCGCCGTCCAGGCGCGCATCCCGCACCGGCAGTGCCTGCACGGCCTGTACCACCTCGGGGAAATCACCGGTCCAATCCAGGCCGTTGCGGGAGCGCAGCGTCACCTTGCCTTCGTGCAGATCGGCCAGCAGGCGATAGCCATCCCACTTGATCTCATGCAACCAGCGCTCGCCGTCCGGTGCACTGTCGCGATGATCGGTCAGCTGTGGCTTGAAGGCACGCGGGTAGGGCGTGTCACGCGCGCCGTCCAGGTTCAGTGCTCGCGCATGCCAACGCGCATCGGCCTTGCGGGTCGCCGATCGTGCAGCCGGTGCGGCGCGCGTTGACTTGCCCACCGTGCGCTTGCTCACTGCGGATGTGCGTTTCGGCATGGGGGATTGGAGCAGATCATCTGCTTCGGCATCGCGCGCTTCCTCGTCGTCGCGTTTGATCAACAGCCACTGCACCTGGCGTCCCTTCATCGCTGTGCGCACCAGCTTCCACCCGCCGGCCAGGCGTTGCCCATGCAGCACGAAGTCGATCTTTCCCGCTGCCAGTGCCTGCAGTGGATCGCCTTCGCAGGCCCATGTGCCGTGATCGAAGACCTCCACGTGGCCAGCGCCGTAGTGGCCTTCGGGAATATCGCCTTCGAAACCGGCGTAGGACAGCGGATGGTCTTCCACTTCCACGGCCAGCCGCTTGTCACCAACGCGAAGCGAAGGACCCTTCGGCACCGCCCAGCTTTTCAGCACACCGTCCATCTCAAGGCGGAAGTCATAGTGCCGCGAAGTGGCATGGTGCAACTGTATGACAAAGATCGGCCGCCGCTTCGGATTGCCGTGTGCGGGCGTGTCGTCAGGTTCCGGTGTCTGCCCGAAGCCACCGCCAAGTCGGCGCTTTCGCCGGTACTGGTGCAACGACATGGCTTAACCTGCCTTGCGACGTGCAGCGGTTTTCTTCGCGGCCTTCTTCGTTGCCTTCTTTGCGGCCTTCTTTACCGTCGGCTTGGTGGCTGCTTTCCCCGTTGCCATCTTCTTCGCCGGCGTACGCTTGTTCGCGTCCAGGCTCTTCTGCAGCAGCGCCATGAAATCGACCACGTTGGTGGTGGCATCCTCGCGCGGTACAGGCTCATCCTCCACCCGGGTGGTACCGCCCTTGGACTTGATGCGCTTGTTCAGCACCTGCTGCAGGCGCTCGCGGAATTCGTCGTGATACTGCGACGGATCCCAATCACCGGACATCGACTCGATCAACTGCTCGGCCATCGCCGTTTCCCTGCTGCTGATGCGGTAATCGGCGAGCTTTCCGGTGGGCAGCTTGTAATCTTCGGGATCCACCAGTTCCTGCGGATAGCGCAGGATCATCAGCACCAGCGCGTCCGCATGCGGCATCACCGCGCACAGGTATTCGCGGGTACGCACCACCACCCGGGCGATGCCCACCTTGCCGGTGCTGCGCAATGTCTCGCGCAGCAGCACGTAGCCCTTTTCGGCCTTCTTGCCGGGCACCAGCAGGTAGGGTTTCTCGTAGTAGCGCGGGTCGATCTGCGCGGCATCCACGAACGATTCCACCTCCACCGCTTCGTGGCTTTCCGGTGCCGCAGACCGGATATCGCCTTCCTCCAGCACGACATAGCTGCCCTTGTCGTACTCGTAGGCTTTGACGATGTCCTTCCATGGCACTTCCTCGCCGGTATCGGCGTTGACCCGCTCGAAGCGGATCGGCTTGCGGTCGCGGGAGTCGAGCATGCGGAACTGCAGATCGACCTTGCGTTCGCCTGACATCAGCGACACCGGCACGTTGAGCAGGCCAAACGACAGCGTGCCGGTCCAGATCGGGCGGGCCATGGGCGTACCTTTGGCGGGGCAGGGCATCCAGCTTCGGATGGGGGGTGTAAACCACCCGTGTCGATACCGTGCACGTGGGTTCTACGGAGAACGGTCGTGCCGGCCGCTGGCCGGCAGAGCTCGCGGCCTGAAGTTTCCTGAGGTTGCCGGCCAGCGGCCGGCACTACTGCAGCAACGGCCTCACCGCCACCGCCGGAATATGATCCAGCGCGCGCCAGGCGTCTTCCACCACCGGCCGTGCCTGCGACCAGCTCAACCGCGACTGCCCGCGCATCTGCTCCCAGTGTTCGGCCAGCTCCTCGCACGTATCCGCGGCGTCACCGCGCGGCCAGTCGGCAGCGTGGGTGGTCAATGCGAAGGCGTAGACCGGGCATAGATCGCGCCAGTTGCGGTGGTTCTGCCCGCGACGCTCTTCGTAGTCGCTGAGCATGTACTGCAGGTAGTCCTGCGCCACCGCCTGCGGATCTTCATGGCGGCGCGTGCGGCGTTGTGCGGTGCGCTGGCCGAGCGGATCGAGCAGGGCGTTGAACACGGACGGTGCGGGTCGTTCAAGACGGGGCATGGCCGGCTCCTGCAGCGGGGGCGGGTGGGCAGGAATACGCGCGGTGCTGTTACCGGGGGGTGAGCAAGATGTTCATGACGCCGGGTTCGCGGCGGCTTTACCTGTGGCGCGGTGTAGTGGGAGCCCCGAGCGCAGGTAGCCAGACCATGAGCCGAGAGAATTCCCGAGACCCGTTGCGGGAAAACCACCCGCCCATTCCCGGTGAACAGCGCGGCAAGCGCGATGCCGACAATGCCGCCTACCGCGGCACCGGTGCACCTTTCTACGACGCCGAGCACGGTGGCGACCATCTGCCGGTGAAGCACGAGGCTGAACAGGCCGCCCAGGACCGCAAGGATGGCGGCGACCGCCATCGCGGCGGCCAGGAAAGCCCGCTCAAGCGTCGCGAACGCAAGCAGCGCGCCAGCGACAACCAGGACGAGGCGCTGGAGGAGACCTTCCCGGCCAGCGACCCGACCTCGCCGTTCGTACCGGCCAAGGCCCCCGACTGACGGGTAGTGCCGGCCGCTGGCCGGCAACGTCTGGGCTGCCCTTCACAGAGCGATGCCGGCCAGCGGCCGGCACTACCCACTCAACGCCAGGACCATTGCAGGCCCACGCTGGCCCGGCGGCTGGGCCCCGGTTCGTAGAAGCGCCCGTTGCCGTCATTGACGATCACCGAGCCGATGTAGGCCTGGTCCAGCACGTTCTCCAGCCGGGCGAAGGCGCGCAGCTCGCCACCTGGCAGTGTCCAGCGACGGCCACCTTCCAGGTTCAGCAACGCGTAGCCCGGCGCCCGCTCGGTGGCCACGTCGTTGACCACGGTATCGCTGCTCGCGGCGGCCTCCAGCGCCCACTGCCAGTCGGCCGGCGTCCACTGCAGCCGGGCAAACGCCTGCTGGCGCGGTACCCCGGGCAGGCGGCTGCCGGCGGAGACCCAGGTGTTCGAGGTCTGGTACGGCGCACGCACCTGCGCCTGCAGCCAGGTCCAGGCCACCTGCAGTTCCAACTGTTCTGCCAACGGCTGCCGGTAGCGCAGTTCCACGCCCTGGCGGCGGGTGCGGCCGATGTTGCGATAGGTGCTGCGTCCGCCGATGTTGCTGGCAACTGCCAACTCATCGTCGGTATCTGCGCGGAACAGGCTGATATCGAGCTGGGTTCCGTCCTGTGCATGCCATTTGCTGCCCACCTCCAGGCTGCGGCTGCGCGCCGCCGCCAGATCCAGCGCCAGTCCCGCCTGCCCGTCGGCGCGATACCCCAGCTCGTTGAAGGTGGGCGTCTCGAAGCCACGGCCCACCGCCGCGTGCAGCCGCCACTGCGGGCTGGCCGCGAAGCTGATCCCGGCCACCGGCGTGGTGGCCCGGTAGCGGCGGTGGCCGCTGTCGTCCGGGTTGCGGGCGGTGATGTAGCGATCGTCGGATTCGAAGCGCACGGCGCTGTGACGCACGCCAGCCAGCAATGACCAGCGTGGACTCCACTGCCACCACGCCTGGGCGAACTGATCGACGTTCTGCACGGTGTCGATCTGGTCTCTGCGCAGCCGCCCACGCACGCCGAGAGCGCTGCCGATGAAGTTCTCGTAGCCGGTGCGATGCTGGCGCTGGCGGTCGGCGCTGAGCCCGGCCACCAGATCCAGCGGCCGGCCGGCGAGGTCGCCGTGCCAGCCCCAGCGCGCGTCCAGCCCGCCATAGCCGCCCTCCAGGTCGATCACCCCGCCGGCATGCAACGGGCTGTTGGTCTGAGCTGCCGGCGGGATCGGCAGGTACTGGCGTACCGCGCGCTGGCCGGCATAGCCCATCAGATGCCAACGCTGCGCCCTGGTTTCACGGGTCCAGCGCAGGCCGGCCTGCTGCTGGCGCACCGATTTACGGGTGTTGTACTGGTGCGCCACGGCGGTGGCCTGGCGCGGATCGGCCGTCACCTGGGCACGGCTCAGGCCCAGCGGGTCCTGCGCATCGGGCGCATCGAAGGCATTGAGCAGCAGCTCCAGCCGCCCCCCGCCGAGATCGCCACCGATACGCGCAGTGAGCGATTCGCGGCGGGCACGGCTGTGGTCGCGCCAGCCATCGGTGCGGAAGTGATTGGCGGCGATGTTGTAATCCAGAACACGGCCGGCACCCTTCAGTTGCGCGCCGACGCTGAGCGTGTTGTCGGCGCCAGCGTTGAGCCGCAACCGCCACGGGTCGCCGGCCTGGCCCTGCGCGCTCCAGACCTGCAGCACGCCACCGGAGGAGTTGCCGTACAGCGCCGAGAACGGCCCGCGCAGCACCTCGACGCGTTCGGCGCCCAACAGGCTGGCGTGTGACAGCTGGCCCTGGCCATCGGGCATGGTGGCCGGCACCCCGTCGATCAACACCCGCACCCCACGCACACCGAAGGTCGAGCGCGCACCAAAGCCACGGATCGACAGCTGGGTGTCCTGCGCGAAGTTCTGGCGGTCACGGGCGACCAGGCCCGGGACCCCGGCCAGCGCCTCGGACAGCTGTGCGCCGGCGCCGGGACGCGCGGCGTCGATCCAGACCGTGTCCTGGCTGGCCGGCAGCGCGAACGGGTCGATGCCGGGCACGCGTGCGGCCTGCACCTGCACGCTGGGCAGGGCGGTCGGCGCGGACTCGGCCAGCGCCGCCCAAGGCGACAACAGCAGGGCAGCGAGCGGCAGGCAATGGCGGCGTGCGGCGGGATTCATGATTCAGGTTGATGGATCAGGCGGCAACGCACGCCATGGTACGGGGCCACGGATGACGATGGCGGCGGCCAGCCCCGGCAGGCTTTGTTACGATGGGCTGTTTCCGGCTGCAAGGCCGCAGACCGCGTAGCGCACTTCCTCCCCCTTTCCGTCTACCGAACGAGTACCGCCGTGTCCTTCTTTGCAAACGTGGAACTGGTCCCAGGCGACCCGATCCTGGGCCTGACCGAGGCGTACAACGCCGACAGCCGCCCGACCAAGGTCAACCTGGGTGTGGGCATCTACTACGACGAGAGCGGCCGCATCCCGCTGCTGCGCGCCGTCAAGCAGATCGAGCAGCAGCTTGCCGCTGACGCCAAACCGCGCGGCTACCTGCCGATCGATGGCCTGCCGGCATACACGCAGGCCACGCGAGAGCTGGTGTTCGGCAAGGACTCGCCGCTGCTGGCCGCCGGCCGCGTCACCACCGCACAGACCGTCGGTGGCAGCGGTGCGCTGCGCGTCGGCGCCGACGTGCTGAAGAAGCTGCTGCCGCACGCCACCGTTGCGCTGAGCAACCCCAGCTGGGAAAACCACCGCGCCGTGTTCAGCGCGGCCGGCTTCGAGGTGGTGGATTACACCTACTTCGACCCGACCACCCACGGCGTCAACTTCGACGGCCTGCTGGCCGACCTGGGCAAGCTGGAAGCCGGCACCGTGGTGCTGCTGCACGCCTGCTGCCACAACCCCACCGGTGCCGACCTCACGGTCACCCAGTGGAAGCAGGTCGCGCAGCTGCTGAAGGACAAGCAGCTGTTCCCCTTCATCGACATGGCCTACCAGGGCTTCGACAAGGGCATCGAGCAGGATGGCGCCGCCGTGCGCATCATCGCCGAAGCCGGCATCGACAGCTTCATCGTCGCCAACTCGTACTCCAAGTCGTTCTCGCTGTATGGCGAGCGCGTGGGTGCGCTGTCGATGGTGGCGCCGACCGCTGCTGACGCCAAGGCCGTGCAGTCGCAGGTCAAGCGCGTGATCCGCACCATCTACTCCAGCCCGTCCACCCACGGTGCTGCGCTGGTGGCCGGCGTGCTGACCAATCCGGAACTGCGCGCGATGTGGGAGCAGGAGCTGACCGAGATGCGCGAGCGCATCCACGCCCTGCGCCAGGGCCTGGTCGAAAAGCTGGCCGCTGCCGGTGCGCCGCAGTTCGGCTTCATCAACGAACAGGCCGGCATGTTCTCGTATTCCGGCCTGAGCCGTGAGCAGGTCGAACGCCTGCGCGACGAGTTCGGCATCTACGCCGTCGGCACCGGCCGCATCTGCGTGGCCGCGCTGAACCAGAACAACCTGGAATACGTCGCCAAGGCCGTGGCCACCGTCGCCAAGGGCTGAAGCAAGGCTGCAGTGGTTTGAACAAAGGCGCCGAAAGGCGCCTTTGTTTTTTTGCGCCCAGGTCTCTGTGGAGCCGGGCTACGCTCGGCTTGT
The DNA here is from genome assembly GCF_055721025.1 of Stenotrophomonas sp. X. NCBI lineage: Bacteria > Pseudomonadati > Pseudomonadota > Gammaproteobacteria > Lysobacterales > Lysobacteraceae > Stenotrophomonas > Stenotrophomonas sp. X. Next base: position 19,018 of record NZ_CM146756.1, on the reverse strand, counting down.
GCGGCATGAAGGACGAAGAGCAGCCGAGCGCGGGCTCGGCTCTACAGAAGGAAGGCGCCACCAGCGCAACGCATCTGGAAACGATTACGCCTTCCCGCGCTCACGCACGCCCCCGCCAGACGGGCGACAATAGGCGTTTTCCCGCTGCCGAGACCTGCCCGACCATGTCCCGTACTTCGTTGACCCGCTTCCTGATCCAGGAACAGCACGCCGGCCGCATCAATGCCGACCTGCGCCAGCTGATCGCGGTCGTCGCCCGCGCCTGCACCAGCATCTCCATCGCCGTCAGCAAGGGTGCCCTCGGTGGCGTGCTCGGCGACGCCGGTACCGGCAACGTGCAGGGCGAAGCGCAGAAGAAGCTGGACGTCATCAGCAACGAGATCCTGCTCGAAGCCAATGCCTGGGGCGGCCACCTTGCCGCCTGCGCCTCGGAGGAAATGGACCACAGCCAGCCGGTGCCGGACATCTATCCGCGCGGTGATTTCCTGCTGCTGTTCGATCCCCTCGATGGCAGCTCCAACATCGACGTCAACGTCTCCGTCGGCACCATCTTCTCGGTGCTGCGCTGCCCGACCAACGTCGAGCTGCCGGGCGATGACGCCTTCCTGCAGCCGGGCAGCAAGCAGATCGCCGCTGGCTACTGCATCTACGGGCCCAGCACCCAGCTGGTGCTGACCGTCGGCCACGGCACGCACGCCTTCACTCTGGACCGCGAGAAGGGCGAGTTCGTGCTGACCACCGAGAACATGCAGATTCCGGCGGCCACCCAGGAATTCGCCATCAACATGTCCAACCAGCGTCACTGGGAAGCGCCGATGCAGGCCTACGTCAGTGATCTGCTGGCCGGCAAGGAAGGCGCGCGCGGCAAGAACTTCAACATGCGCTGGATCGCCAGCATGGTGGCCGACGTGCATCGCATCCTGACCCGCGGCGGCATCTTCATCTACCCGTGGGACAAGAAGGATCCGTCCAAGGCCGGCAAGTTGCGCCTGATGTACGAAGCCAACCCGATGGGCCTGCTGGTCGAACAGGCCGGCGGCGCCGCCTGGACCGGCCGCGAGCGCATCCTCGACATCCAGCCCGACCAGCTGCACCAGCGCGTGCCGGTGTTCCTGGGTTCGCGCGAGGAAGTGGCCGAAGCGGTGCGTTACCACCACGCGCACGACGAAGCGAAGGGCTGACGGCTCAACGCCTGACGGCGGTCATGGCAGTTCGATGACATGACCGCAGGGTGACACCGCGGGCGGCAAACGGCACCATCAAGCCGTTGCCGCCGAAGGAATGCACGCATGCACGAGCAGGGCCCGGTCGATTTCATCGAGGTCATCCACAACGCCGTCCCCAGTGAGGTCTGCGCGGCCATCGTCGAGCGCATGCGTGCCACGCGTGGCCTGCTGCCCGGTGCGGTGGGCAGTGGCGTGTTCCCGGAACTCAAGCACAGCAAGGATCTGCGCATCAGTGGCCTGGACGGCTGGCAGGATGTTGATCAGCAGCTGCAGATTGCGGTGTTCAACGGCCTGCTGACTTATCTACGCCGTTATCCACAGGCGTTGATTGCCCCGCTGATGTTGCAGATCCAGGACAGCAATGGCCAACCGCGACGCCTGTCTGCCGAGGACTTCCCCGACATGCCGCAACAGCAGCTGGCCGACCTGGCCCGCACCTGCCTGCGTCCGGGCGCGATCAACCTGCAGTGGTATGCCGCGGGCGAGGGTGGCTACCCGTACTGGCACTGCGAGCTGTACCCGAAGGATGCGCAGGCCGAGACCCTGCACCGGCACGTGCTGTGGACGCTGTACCTCAATGACGACTTCGACGAAGGCGAAACCGAGTTCCTGTTCCAGGAGCGGAAGATCGCGCCACGCACCGGTAGCCTGCTGATTGCGCCGACGGCGTTCACCCACACCCATCGCGGCAATCGGCCACAGGGTGGCGACAAGTTCATCGCCACCAGCTGGATCCTGTTCCAGAGTGCGCAGAAGTTGTTTGGCGGGTGATCCCGAGCTGCTCGTCGGCCTTGATGTAGAGTCGAGCCATGCTCGACTGATGGCCTCAGAACAACGACCCCTGCGGCGAATCCTTCTTCGGCGGCAGCGGCTTCTGGAACCGGCTGCAATCCAGCTTCGGCCAATGGCTGTTCTGCGCATTGAATCCCAACCGCTTGCGCGCCAGCTTGAAGCGGTTGTTCAGCAGATCGGCATACACACCCTGGCCGCGCATGCGGGTGCCGAACTGGCTGTCGTAGTCCTTGCCACCACGCAGCTGCTGGATGGTACTCATCACGTGCGCGGCACGATCGGGATGATGGGTATCGAGCCAGTCGCGGAACAGCGGCGCCACTTCCAGCGGCAGGCGCAGCAGCACGTAGCCCGCGGTACTGGCGCCGGCATCGTGCGCAGCCTCCAGCACCGCTTCAAGTTCGCTGTCGTTGATCCACGGAATCGCCGGCGCCACCATCACGCCCACCGGGATACCCGCGTCATGCAGGCGCTTCATCGCGCGCAACCGTGCATGGGGTGCTGATGCGCGCGGTTCCAGCTTCGCGGAAAGATGCGGGTCCAGCGAGGTCACCGAGAAATGCACACTGACCAGGTTCTCCGCCGCCAGCGGCGCGAGCAGATCAATGTCGCGCTCGACCAGTGCGTTCTTGGTGATCAGCGAGAACGGATGCCTGGTTTCCAGCATCACTTCGATCAGCTGGCGGGTCAGCCTGAACTTGCACTCGATCGGCTGGTACGCATCTGTGTTGATGCCCAGCGCGATCGGCTGCGGCACGTAACCGGGTTTCGACAGTTCCTTGCGCAGCAGCTGAGGCGCATTGGTCTTGGCGAACAGCTTGGTCTCGAAGTCCAGGCCAGGCGACAGGTTCAGATAGGCATGCGAAGGGCGCGCGAAGCAGTAGGAACACCCATGCTCACAACCGCGATACGGATTCACCGACTGGCTGAAGCCGACGTCTGGCGAAGTGTTGCGGGTGATGATGCTGCGCGCGGTCTCGGCGCGCACCTCGGTGCGCAGGCGCGGCGCGAGGAACTCCTCGCTCTCATCGACCGCCCAGCCGTCGTCCACCGCCTCGCTGACGGTGCTTTCGAAGCGCCCAGCAAGGTGGGACGTGGAACCTCGGCCCTTGATCGCAATACCCATTGCGGCAGCGTACGCCGGGGCTGTCTCAATGGCTGCGACGGCCGTCTGAAGGGTTCAGCCCTGTGCTGAGCCGAGCATGGGCTCGGCTCTACAATTGATGTAGGGACCTTGTAGAGCCGAGCCTACGCTCGGCTGCAGTGCATCAAAGCAGCGTCAGGTAGCCGCGCACGGTAGCACCCAGCCCGTCATACAGTGCCTCGCCGATCAGCGCGTGGCCAATCGACACCTCCAGCACGTCCGGCACGTGGGCCAGGAAGTCGCGGAGGTTGTCCTGTGACAGGTCATGGCCGGCATTCACTCCCAGCCCCACTGCCTGCGCCCGCCGCGCCGCAGTGGCGAACAGTTCGAGCATTGCCGCAGCGTCGCCCGCCGCATGCGCCTCTGCGTAGGGGCCGGTGTACAGCTCGATGCGGTCGGCACCGACCTCGGCGGCCTGCTCCAGCAACGGGTTGCCCGCATCAACGAACAGGCTGACCCGGCAGCCCATCGCCTTCAGTTCGGCAATCAACGGGCGCAAGCGCTCGGCGTCGCGTTCGAAGTCGAAACCGTGGTCGGAGGTGATCTGGCCATCGCCGTCGGGCACCAGGGTGGCCTGCGCCGGACGGGTCTGTTCGCACAGCGGCAGCAGCCCCGGGTACCCCTCGCGCGGCGGCGCAAATGGATTGCCCTCGATGTTGAATTCCACGCCACGTGCGCGGGTCAGTATGGACAGCGCAAGCACGTCCTCGGCGGTGATGTGGCGGCGGTCCGGCCGCGGATGCACGGTGATGCCATGCGCGCCGGCATCCAGGCAGGCCTGGGCGGCGCGCACCACGTCCGGTTCGGCACCGCCGCGCGAATTGCGCAGGACGGCGATCTTGTTGACGTTGACGCTGAGCTGGGTCATGGAACGGAACTACTTGGAATGAGGGGACGGATCGCTGCCGTTGGCGTCATCGTTGCGGCGCGCCTGGGCCTGCTCGCGCAGGCGGCGCAGTTCCTCGGCATCGATCAGGGTGGCCGGGTCGCGCTGCAGGTCGCCGAAACGGGCCACGTAACGACTGCGTACCCAGGCCAGCAGGAAGGCGAGCGCCGCCAGCAGGCACAGGGTCATCAACCCTGCGCTTGGGGTCTTCAGCGCGAAGGCAAAGCAGCCCAGCGCCAGCAGCAGGTACAACCAGTACATAGTCGGGCTCCCCGGATGATCGCCGCAGTGTAGCGCTGCGTCAGAGCAGCGGCGAGGCCAGCCGGGCGAAGGCCTCGGGCAGGCGGTGCAGCCACAGCGAGCGCCCGGCCTGGTCATGCACCCGCGTGGCGCGATCGAATTCACCCTGCAGCAGCTCGGCCAGGGCCGCCACGCGGTCCCGGTCGCTGATCATCATCGACAGCTCGAAGTTCAGGCGGAAGCTGCGGTGGTCGAAGTTGGCACTGCCGACAATGCAGACGTCGTCGTCGGCGATGAACGCCTTGGTGTGCAGCATGCGCGGGCCGTACTCGTAGATCTTCACGCCGGCATGCAACAGCTCGTCGAAGTACGAGCGCGCGGCCTGGGTGACGAACCACGAATCGCTCATTTTCGGTACCAGCAGGCGCACGTCCAGGCCGCCCAGCGCGGCCGAAGTCAGCGCCATCCGCGCCGCTTCACCCGGCACGAAATAGGGCGTCACCAGCCACACCCGCTCGTGCGCTTCCTGGATGGCGGCGACGTGCAGCCGGTGGATCGTCTCCCAGCCCGAATCCGGGCCGGACACCAGTACCTGCGCGTTGATCGCGCCATCCCCGCGCAGCGGCATATCGGCCGGCCACAAGCGGGCGATATCCATCCGCGAGGGTTCCTGGCCACTGGCGTAGAGCCAGTCCTCGGCGAACACCAGCTGCAGACTGCGCACCACATGACCGCGGATGCGCATGTGCAGGTCGCGATAGGCGTCGGGCCTGCGGCTTTCGTCTTCCTCGTCGGTGATGTTGATCCCGCCAGTGAAGGCCAGGCGGCCATCGACAATCACCAGCTTGCGGTGCGTGCGCAGGTTCAGCCACGGGCGCTTGAACGGTTTCAGCAGCTGCCGTGGGTGGAACCAGATCGCTTCACCGCCGGCCTCGAGCAGGGGCTGCAGGAAACGGCGGGGCAGGGCGGATGAGCCCACCGCATCCAGCAGCAGGCGCACCTGCACACCGGCACGTGCGCGCTCGACCAGGGCATCGCGCAGGGCGGTGCCTGCGTGATCCGGATTGAAGATGTAGTACTCCAGATGGATGTGATCGTGCGCCTGTGCAACGGCTTCCAGCAAGGCCGCGTAGGTCGCCGCACCGTCCACCAGCCAGGTCACTTCGGTGGCACTGCTTGGGGCCAGTCCGGTCGTGGCCTGGGCCACCTTGGCCAGTTCGGTGCAGTCCGAATCGGGCGGGCAGACATCGCTGTAGTGCTCCATGCCCGAGCGTGCACGGCCACGACGCAGCCGTTGCCGCTTCACCTTCTGCGGGCCCAGCAGGTAGTAGATGAAGAGCCCGAGATAGGGGAGCAGTGCCAGCGAAAGGATCCAGCTCAGCGTGGCCACCGGCTCGCGCTTCTGCAGCATGATCCAGCCCGCCAGCGCGAACAGGTACAGCAGGTAAGCCACCGCCAGGATCGTGCCGAGGTGGGCGATACCGTCGAGCCAATGGCGCAGGGAATCGAAGAGGGCAAGCATGCGCCGATCATAGCGGGCGCGTGCTCCCTGATGGGGTCAGATCCCTTTTCCTGCCAAATAAGGTTCTGACCCCGACTGCATCCCACAAAAAAAAAACGCCCCTGTCTCCAGGGGCGTCTGCAGTCGCGTCATGACTGTTGTGTTGCGGTGTCGCGTTTACTGCTGCACAAAACCGATCTTCTTCATCTGAGCGTTCTTCGCGGCGGCCAGAACCTTGGCCATCACGTCGTACTCGGAATCCGGGCTGGCGTCGATGCGCAGTTCCGGCTGGTTGGTCGGGTCACGCTGGACCTCCTGCTCCATCCGCTGCTGCAGCTCGCTGGTATTGATCGGGCTGTTGTTCCACGAGACCTGGTTGCTGGCGTCGATCTTCAGTTCGATCGGCGGCGGCGGTTCGACCAGCTGCGGCGGTGGGTTGAGCACGCGCTGCGGCAGGTCCACGGCGATCGGGTACGTCATGATCGGCGCGGTCACGATGAAGATGATCAGCAGAACCAGCATCACGTCCACGAGGGGCGTGACGTTGATGTCTGCCATGGGGCCCTTGCCACCACCACTACTGAATGCCATGGCTTATTGCCCCTTTTCTTTGGTCGCAACGAAGCCGACGTCCAGCATGCCCTGTTCCTGCGCGACCTTGGTCAGGTCGTTGATGACGCGCATCTTGGTGGTGCGGTCACCGCGCAGGTTCAGCGGCGGCTGCGGGGTCTGCTGTGCGGCGGTCGCCAAGCGGGACTCGAGAGTCTGCTTGTTGATTTCTTCGTCGTTCCAGTAGATCGAGCCGTCTTCCTTGACTGCCAGCGTAATCGGGTTGGGACGCTTTTCAGCATCTTCCGGCTTCTGGATCAGGTTGGCTTCCGGCAGATCCACCTTGACCTTGTGGGACATCAGGGGCGCCGTGATGATGAAGATGATCAGCAGCACCAGCATCACGTCCACGAGGGGCGTAACGTTGATGTCGGCCATGGGGCCGCCGCTGTTACCACTACTGAAAGCCATAACGGGCTCCGTCTAGATCTTGGTGACTACTTACTTCGTCGCTGGGTGACGCGCGCCGCAATCAGCGGACGCGCGAACCGGTGGCGAAGAAGTCGTGCAGGTCGTGCGCGAAGGTATCGAACTTGCTGATGGTCGCGCTGTTGATCTTGCTGAAGAAGTTGAAGGCGAACACGGCCGGGATTGCGACGAACAGACCGATCGCGGTCATGATCAGCGCTTCACCCACCGGGCCGGCAACGGCGTCGATCGAAGCGGAGCCGGTGGCACCGATCTTGATCAGCGCGCCGTAGATGCCCCACACGGTACCCAGCAGACCGACGAACGGAGCGGTCGCGCCGACGGTGGCCAGCAGGGTCATGCCCGACTGCAGCTTGTTGCTTTCGCGGGTGACGGCCTGACGCAGAGCGCGGTCGACGAACTCCGAACGGCTCAGGTTCTCACCGACGCCGCCGGTAGCACCGCCTTCAGCGCGCTGGTGGTGGGCAGCTGCCTGGGCAGCGTCCAGGGCGATCTTCGAGAACGGCTCCGAAGCCGGCTGCTCTTCCATCGCACGGATGGCGTCCTGCGCGTTCGGGGTGTCCCAGAACAGGCTGACGACGCGATCAGCGGCGCTCTTCAGGCGGGTGGCACGGAAGATGTTGATGACGGTCCAGTACCAGGACATGGCCGACATGGCGATCAGGGTCAGCAGCACGACCCAGGAAACCGCGAAATCACCCGGCTTGGTGGTCATTTCGTGGATCAGGTGCTCGAAGCCCATCTGCGACAGGGCGTTGGACGGATTGCCCCCGGCAGCAGCGGCGATGAAAATTTCCTGCAGCATGACGCTTACCTTTGTTGTGTGTGGTGATAAAGGGTGTAGCTAAGCTAAACAATCGAACCGGGAGCGGGGGTGGCCAGGCGGCCACCCGGGCGCATCAGTTCAGCGCAAAGTTGACCGGGACGCGAACGCGACCTGCCGTCTTCTTACCGCCTGCTTCAGCGGCGTTGAAGCGCCACTTGCGAGCCGCTTCCATCGCAGCACGGTCCAGGTCGCGGTTACGGCTGGACTTTTCCACCGTGACATTGGTGACGTTGCCGCTGGCATCGACATCAATGATCAGGATCACTTCGCCTTGGATACCTGCGCGGAAGGCTGCCGGCGGGTAGCGCGGCGGATTCATGGCCTTCGACGAGATGTCCACGCTGGCCTCGATCGAGGTCGGCGGTGCCGGCGGCGCCGGAGGCGACGGCGGGGTGACGATATCGTTCGGGCGCGGCTCCGGCACGTCGACAACCGGCGCCTGCGGCGGCGGCGGTACGGGCGACGGCTTCGGCGGCGACAGATTCTTCACCGGCGGTGGCGGAGTATCCTGCGGCGGCGGCGGCGGCGGCGGCGGTGGGGGCGGCGGCGGCGCGTCGACGATGGTCACCATGACGTTGCGCTCCTTCTCCGCGACGGCCTTGGGAGCCACGGCGGGAATCAGGAGCATCATGAAGGCGGCCAGATGCAGGGCAATTACAAACGCGATGCCGACGATGCGAGGCCAGCTCAGCCCCTTGTCATCGGGTTGTTCGTACCGGTGAACGACTAGTTGTTCCGTCATGCGCCAAGAGCTCAATAGTGGGGCCGGAATCCCGGGGGCGGGATCCCTGATCAGCGGTGCATGACACCGCAGGAACCTCCAAGCTTATACCAATCCTGAGCGCCTGCGCATCAACTGAGCAGGCATTCAGGCGTTATTCCTACTTACTTCAGGTTGATGATTTTTTTGGCATCAGCCTGGTTCTTCACGCCCTTCGCCAGCGCCTGCTGGGCGGCCTGCTTGGCCTCGGGGACGCGACCTTCGGCATGCAGGACGCGTGCCAGGTTCAGGTAGGTCTCACCGTCCTTGGAGAGCGGGGCGGCCTTCTGCCACGCATCGATCGCCTGCGGCACCTGGTCGGAGTAGTAGTAGGACTGGGCCAGCGCCAGGTAGACCTGGTAATCCGGCTTCAGGATGCCCTTCTGCAACCCTTCGTTGATGACCGCGATGACGTCCTTTTCCTTGTTCTCGGTGTTGGCATAGATCGAGTACAGCTGCTTGTACTCGCGCTCTTCGGTGAGCTGGCCGCTGCTGCGCAGCTTGTCCATCACCGCGGCGGCCTTCGGCATCTGGTCAGCCTGCATGTACATGTTGGCCAGATTCAGCTGGGCCTTCTTGTCCGACGGGTTCTTGGCCGCCAGCGCTTCTGCGGCCTGCACGGCCTCACCGGTCTGGCCGGCTTCGGAAAGGGCCGCCATCAGCAGCTGGTTCCAGTTGTCCTTCGGCTCGGCAGCGCCCGCGATGGCCTGCTTCAGCACCGGGATCGCTTCCTGGTAGCGCTCCAGCTGGTACAGCGCCTGGCCCTTGGCAATCAGCTCTTCCGGCTTGGTCGACTTGCTCTCGGCGAAGTACTTGTCCAGGGTGGCCAGGCCTTCGGCAGTCTGGTCTTCCTGCAGCTGCAGCTGGCCCAGCATCAGCATCGACTGGAAGTGGCCGTTGTTGTCCAGGCCGTTGAACTGGATGACCTGCTTCAGGTAGGCGATGGCGGCCGGGGTGTCGTCGGTCTGGTAGGCGGCCTGCGAGGCCAGCTGCGCGGCCAGCGACTTGTCGTACTCGTTGGAGGCGCTGTCAGCCAGGATCGCGTCAGCCTGCGTGCGCGTCTCCGGGAACTTTTCCTTGTTGTAGCTGTCGATCATTTTCTGCAGCTTGCTGCCCATCTTGGCCGAGGCCTTGACGGTCGGCTCCTGGCGGGTCGCATTCGGGTACAGCGGTTCGGCCTTGGCCTGCTTGCTGCTGCCGCCGCGGCTGCCACGGTCGGAGGAACGCGAGGACTGCGCGAAGGCATCGGTGACCACGGCGCCGGTCAGGGCGGTCGCGACGAGGACGGAAAGCACAGCTTTGTGGTTACGGAAAATCATCGTTCACCTCGATCGAACCGCCGGATAGCGGCAAAGTCGGACTGTCAGAAAAATCTGAGCCGCCAAACGTATCAGAAACAGATGGCGTGAGAAATCGTTTTATGTGCTGCAATACAGCATAGAACTGCGCACTCATCCGCACTTTGGCCGCAGCCCGGCCGCCTGCGCCTGCTGATAGACCGGCGCGAGGCCCGGTGCGTCACGTCGCAGCTCCTGGATCCGGTTGGCCGGATCGGGGTGGGTGGACAGCCATTGCGGGCTTCGACCGCCGCTGGCGGCCATCATGTTCTGCCACAGATCCACCGCCTGGGCCGGGTTGAATCCGGCCTGGGCCATCAGTCGCTGGCCGATCACGTCGGCCTCGCTTTCCTGGGTGCGTGAACCGGGCAGCAGGAAGGCGGTCTGCGCGCCCATGCCACCAAGCTGGTTGACGGTGCTGGCAGCGCCTTCGCCGTAGGCCGCGCCGGCCAGCGCACCGAGCACGGCCAGCCCGGTCTGCGCGCCCATCTGCCGGGTGATGCGCTCCTCGTGGTGGCGGGCGATGACGTGGCCGATTTCATGGCCGATTACGGCAGCCAGCTGATCCTGGTTCCTGGCAACGGTGAAGATGCCAGTGTTCACGCCGACCTTGCCGCCGGGCAGGGCGAAGGCGTTGGGCTCCTTGTCGACGAACACCGCCGTCTCCCACCGTACGCCACGGTATTGAGGCGGCAACTGCGCGACCAGGGCATTGACCACGCACTGCACGTAGCCGTTCTGGCGGCCATCGGTGCTGATCTTCTCTTTCTGCTTGGTCTCGGCAAACGCCTGCGCACCGAGCTGGTCAAGCTGCGCCTGCGACACGCCGCCCACCATCTGCCGTCGTCCGGTTGGCGAGGTGGTGGTCGCACAGGCACTGACCACGGTGGTGATGACTAGAGCCAGCAGCAGTTGTTTCATGGGTCCGCCCCCGTGTTCATGTGCGCAGTGTGTAGCGTACCTGCTTAATCTTTCGTCAAGCGGGCACGGCGTTACGTTGACCCCAGGAACACCATTGCGGCGAGCGCGACCGCGTTGTTCAGCGCATGCGCGGCAATCGCCGCCCACAGGGTGCCGGTGCGGCGGTACAGCCAGCAGAAGGCGGCGCCCATGCCACCGTACACCAGCCACAGCTGCGCCATGCCCAGCAGCGAGTTCTTGCTGACACCGGGCACTTCGTGGACCAGGGCGAACGCCAGGCTGCTGAGGATCAGGCCCAGCCAGGGGCGGCCGGCCTGCCACAGGCGCCCGAACAGGACGCGGCGGAACAGCAGCTCTTCGTAGGCGGGGGCGAGGACGACCGCAAACAGCACCAGGAACAGCGGGAAGCGAGCGATTGCGCTCTGCATCAGTTCCACGTTGGTGGGCACCGGCTCGATGCCGAACTGCTTGGAAAGGAAGGCGATGCCGTTGCTGCCGAGCACGATCAGCGTGGCCACCAGCAGGGTCCAGCCCCAGGTGGACGGCCGCAGCAACGCCTGTCGCGACGCCATGCGTTCGCCGGCGTTTGCCGGGCGTCGCCAGAAGTACAGCAGCAGCGCGGCGCCACCGGTGGCGATCAGGGCCATCAGGATCTGCGCCAGGGCACCGGGCTGGCCCACTGCCGCGCCGACGGCGTCAGGTGTCAGTCCACCGCCATTGGCCTCGGCGTTGGCGCGGCTGACCACGATTGCACGGTAGAAGCCCCAGAACAGGCCGGTGACCATGCTCAGGCCGACCAGGGTAACGGCGGCGATGCCCAGGTCGATGAAGAAGCCTGCCAACGGTGCCACGGCGCGCGGTGGGGCAGACACCGGCGGAACCGGGGGCGGGGCGGCGGAGACCGGGGTGGATGCGGACATCAGGTACCTGTGTTCAAGGGACGAAGGCCGGTGCAGCTCCCCGCGCACCAGCCAGGTCCCGATTGTGTCAGATATCCAGGTTGGCGACCTTCAGCGCATTGTCTTCGATGAAGTCGCGACGCGGCTCGACGACATCGCCCATCAGGGTGCTGAAGATCTGGTCGGCAGCGACCGCATCCTCGATGCGCACCTGCAGCAGGCGACGGGTTTCCGGGTTCACCGTGGTATCCCACAACTGCTCCGGATTCATTTCACCCAGACCCTTGAATCGCTGGATCTGGCGGCCGCGCTTGGCCTCCTCGAGCAGCCAGTTCTGCGCCTTCGCGAAGCTGTCGACTTCGATCGACTTGGCGCCGCGGGAAATCGTTGCACCTTCGCGCACCAGGCCGTGCAGCAGCTTGGAGGCCTGGTGGATCGCACGCAGTTCGCCACTCTCGAACGCCGACATCGGCAGCACCTGGATGTGCTCCTCGCCCATGTGGCGACGGGTCACCAGCACGGCGGCCGGGCGCTCGTCGTTGGCTTCCTGCAGTTCCAGGCTGAAACGCGGGCTGCCCAGGCTGCCTTGGTTGAGGCGCTTGGCCAGCGCATCCAGGCCTTCGCCTTCGCCCGCATTGCGCAGGCTGTCCATGTCCATCGGCACGAAATCGACCAGCGCTTCGAGCAGGTTGCGGTCATAACGGTGCGCGTTGCGTTCGATGGAATCGAGCGCGGCGGCGTAGGCCAGCAGCAGCTTCTCCAGCGCCAGGCCTTCGATGCCGGGCTCGCCGGTGGCCGGCACCAGTGAAGCGTTTTCCACTGCGCTGCTGGCCAGGTAGCTGTCCAGCGCCGGGTCATCCTTCAAGTACAGCTCCTGCTTGCCCTGCTTGATCTTGTACAGCGGCGGCAGGCCGATGTAGACGTAACCGCGCTCGATCAGCTCCGGCATCTGACGGTAGAAGAACGTCAGCAGCAGGGTGCGGATGTGGGCGCCGTCGACGTCGGCGTCGGTCATGATGATGATCTTGTGGTAGCGCAGCTTGTCCGGGTTGTACTCGTCGCGGCCGATGCCGGTACCCAGTGCGGTGATCAGCGTACCGACCTGGTCGGAGGACAGCATGCGGTCGAAGCGCGCGCGTTCCACGTTGAGAATCTTGCCGCGCAGCGGCAGCACCGCCTGGTTCTTGCGGTTGCGGCCCTGCTTGGCCGAGCCACCTGCCGAGTCACCCTCGACGATGAACAGTTCGGACAGCGCCGGGTCCTTTTCCTGGCAGTCGGCCAGCTTGCCCGGCAGGCCGGCGATGTCCAGCGCGCCCTTGCGGCGGGTCAGGTCGCGGGCCTTGCGCGCAGCTTCACGCGCACGCGCGGCATCGACGATCTTGCCGGCGATCGCCTTGGCTTCGTTCGGGTTTTCCTGCAGGAACTCTTCCAGGCGCGCACCGAAGGCGTTTTCCACCGCCGGACGCACGTCGGAGCTGACCAGCTTCTCCTTGGTCTGGCTGGAGAAGCTCGGGTCCGGCACCTTCACCGACAGCACCGCGATCATGCCTTCGCGCATGTCGTCGCCGGTCAGGTTGATCTTGGCCTGCTTGGCGATGCCGTTCTGCTCGATGTAGTTGTTGAGCACGCGGGTCAACGCACCGCGGAAACCGGCGAGGTGAGTACCGCCGTCCTTCTGCGGGATGTTGTTGGTGAAGCAGTACATCGTCTCCTGGTAGGAGTCGGTCCACTGCAGCGCCACCTCCACGACGATGCCGTTGTGCTCGCCGGTGACGGAGATGACATTCGGGTGCAGCGGGGTCTTCAGCTGGGCCAGATGCTCCACGAAGCTGCGGATGCCGCCTTCGTAGTGGAAGTCATCGCGACGGCCGTCGCCGCGCTCGTCGGCAAGGACGATCTTGACGCCGGAGTTCAGGAACGACAACTCGCGCAGACGGCGGGCCAGGATGTCGTAGTGGAATTCCACGTTGTCGTGGAAAGCGACGGTGGACGGCCAGAAGCGCACGGTGGTGCCACGCTTGGTGGTGGCTTCCAGCTTGGCGAGCGGGGTCACGGCCGCGCCGTTGCTGAATTCCTGCTGGTAATGGGAGCCGTTCTGGAACACGTCTACCAGCAGCTTCTGCGATAGCGCGTTGACCACGCTGACGCCGACGCCGTGCAGGCCGCCGGAAACCTTGTAGCTGTTGTCGTCGAACTTGCCGCCTGCGTGCAGGACGGTCATGACGACTTCGGCGGCGGACACTTCGCGACCGAGCTTGGCGCTCATCTGCTCGTGCTTGCCGGTCGGGATGCCGCGACCGTTGTCGGACACCGAGACCGAACCGTCAGCGTGGATCGTCACCGCGACATGGTCGGCGTGGCCGGCCAGCGCTTCGTCGATCGAGTTGTCGACAACCTCGAACACCATGTGGTGCAGACCGGTGCCGTCATGCACGTCACCGATGTACATGCCGGGTCGCTTGCGGACAGCCTCCAGGCCTTCCAGGGCGGTAATGCTGTTGGCGTCGTAATTGCCGTTGTTTGCCGGGGTGTTCTGTTCGTCGCTCATTGCGCTTGCCGTAGGCTCCGCAGGTCGGACACCGCTTGGGGCGATGTGCCGAGAATGAAAGGATTCCAACCCGAATTATACCAGCCGGGGTCGAGTGGCCCTGATGTGCCCACTATGGCACAGCCACGATCTGTGCATGTTCCACGTGGAACCGGGCGATCTGGGTCAGGCCCTGCAGGGCCGCCGGGGGTTCAGTAGCGGTGACGAAGATCTGCGCCGGGCCGGTGAGCAGGCGCTCCAATACCCGCGCCTGGTGGGTACGATCCAGTTCGGAGGCCAGATCGTCCAGTGCGATCACCGGCCATTCGCCGCGCTGTTCTGCATAGTCCTCAGCCTGCGCCAGCAGGCACGCCAATGCGGTGAGCTTGGCCTGACCGCGTGACAGTGCATCGCGACCAGGAATGCTGTGGAAATCCACGCTCCAGTCCGCCCGGTGCGGCCCAACCGAGGTGTAGCCGGCCTGGCGGTCACGATCCCGGGCCAGAAGCAGAGCATCTGCCAGGGGAAGCTCATGCCGACGCCAGCCTGGACTGAGTTGCAGTGCCTGGATGCCGAGTTGCGGCGCCAAACTGGCAGCCAGCGCCACGGCACGCTGCTGCAGCCGCTCAAGGTAGTGCTGACGCCGGCTGGTAAGGGGCTCCCCGGCCTCAGCCAACTCGTGATCCCAGGTGTCCAGCATCCGCGACGGGCCGCCCTGCTTGAGCAGGGCATTGCGCTGCTTCAGCGCCCTTGAATAGCGGCGCCACAAGGACAGGAAATCAGGTTCCACGTGGAACAAGCCCCAATCCAGGAAGCGACGGCGGGGCTCGCCACCGCCGCTGACCAGCGCATGGCTGCCGGGCTCGAACGTCACTACCGCCAGCGCTGCGCAGAGGTTGCCGAGCTGAGCCACGTCTTCACCGTCCAATCGTCCCTTCCAGTCCTGCCCACTGTGGCGCAGGCCGGCCTTTCGGCGATGCGGCGCGTGGTCGGCACGCTGCTCGTTCCATTCCACGAAGATCTCCAGCGCCTCCTGGCCCTGGCGTACCAGTCCATCGCGGACCCGGCCGCGGAAGCTGCGGCCATAGGCCATCAGATGCAGGGCCTCCAGCACGCTGGTCTTGCCGGCACCGTTGTCGCCAGTGAGCAGGTTCAGCCCCGGCTGGGGCAAGAGATCCACCGCACTGAAGCGACGCAGTTGGTGCAAGGCGAGGCGGCGGATAAGCATGGGGCGCGAACGACCATCCGCTCGAGGCGGTAGAGGGGCAGGGAATCCATCAGCTTACTGCATCGGTCAAGCCGGACGCGCTGCACCCGCATCGATGCGTAGCAGAAGCTCCCGCACACCAACTGATCGCGGGTTCCACGTGGCGCCGGTTCACCGGCATGCCCGTTTCCAGCTCCGGACGCAGCTGAAATTCCTTTAATTCTGCACAGGGTTGCGGGGCGTGGCCCGCCAGATTTCAAGGATTTCAGGACCACTGCCGCAGGTGTTTGCTGAACGCTTGCCCGGCCAGGTGAGCGGGCGGGGGCCCGGGTTCCTCCAAATCTGCGATCCGATGCCATGGGAGGTTCCACAGATTTCAAAGAATCCGGCCCATTCGTTTCACGCTGTCCACAGCGGGACTGTATGACTTATACACAAGGTATGGGCAATCTGTGGATAAAAAAGCCCTTTTGCTTGGGTCTGGAAACTATCCACAGGTTCCCCCCCAGCCTGAGGCGCCTCTATACAGGGGGTTTCACCCACATAAATTCCTTTTAAATCATGTAGATAACACATTTCTCCACGAAATCTGGCTCTACCATCACCACCATGCTTTAGATTTATACCCAGATTTAGAAGCTAGGCTTGGCTCGATCTGCCCCGAATGAGTCCTGTGGACAGAGAGGATTTCAGAAACAGCGAGCACCGTCGCCGCAGCGTGGATGCGCTTCGGCATCCGACCAGGCCAGGTCCATAGCAACTGCGTTGAGACTCCAGGTACCGGCCCCGATCAAACTTGATTCGGAAGCAGTCCCTGGCATCGACTCAAAGTCCCGTCGGTAGTTGGGAAGCAAAGCGCACGCAACCGGGTGCATCAAGGAAGATGCGTTCCGTCCGAAATACACGCTGGAAAGGGTCGGCCCGATGATCCACGTGGAACGTGCAAAAATAAAACGCCCGGGAGCTTCCCGGGCGTCGTTATGTTCCACGTGGAACCGGGCTGATGTCAGAGACGCAGCGGCATGACCACGTGGCGCGACTTCTCGCTGCTGGACTCACGCACCAGCGCCGAGGAGTTGGAGTCGCGCAGCTGGATGATGACTTCCTCATCGCGCAGGGCGGAGAGGGCATCCAGCAAGTAGTTCACGTTGAAGCCGATGGCGAGATCGCTGACCGTGGTATCGGCTTCGATCTCTTCCTGGGCTTCCTCCTGCTCCGGGTTGTGCGCGCTGATCTTCAGGTTGCCCGGCGACACTTCCACGCGGATGCCGCGGTACTTCTCGTTGGACAGGATCGCAGCGCGCTGCAGCGAGGCGCGCAGCGCTTCACGATCAACCTTCACCTCACGGTCGGCACCGATCGGAATCACCGCTTCGTAATCCGGGAAACGGCCGTCGATCAGCTTGGAGGTAAAGGTGACATCGTCGCGCTTGACGCGGACGTGGCTGCGGCCGACTTCCAGCTCGATCTCGCGATCACCGCTTTCCAGCAGGCGCTGCAGCTCGGTCACGCCCTTGCGCGGCACGATGATCTGGCGCTTGGAACCGCTCGGCTTGGCCAGGTCGGTTTCACACAGTGCCAGACGGTGGCCGTCGGTGGCAACGGTACGCAGGGCGTCACCGCGCAGATCGAACAGCAGGCCATTGAGGTAATAGCGCACGTCCTGCTGCGCCATCGCGAACGCGGTGCGCTCGATGAGCTCCTTCAGGGTCGCTTCGCCGATGGCCACGCGCTCAGTGGCTTCCACTTCGTCAACCGACGGGAAGTCATTGGAGGGCAGGGTTGCCAGGGTGAAGCGGCTACGACCGGCCTGCACGGTGATCTTGTCTCCGGTCTGCGACACGGTGATCCGGCTGCCATCGGGCAGGGCGCGGATGATCTCGAACAGCTTGCGGGCGGGGATGGTGGTTTCGCCGTCCTGGGCATCTTCAACCGCGATCCGCGACACCATCTCCACTTCCAGGTCGGTACCGGTCAGCGACAGCTGGCCGTTCTGCACCTGGACCAGGAAATTGGCCAGAACCGGAAGGGTCTGGCGGCGTTCGACCACGTTGACGACCTGTGCCAACGGCTTGAGAAAGGCTTCGCGCTGCAGTGTGAAACGCATGTGGTTCCGTGCCCCTATGCTTTAAAAAATGTGGAATAAATCAAAAGCTTGGTGGTGCTGGTAGAGACAGAATCGCTGGAAAACAATGCTAAGTCTTTGTAAATAAAGGATTTTCAGACATCGAAACCCTCTGTATTACCGACCCCCAAGGGGTGGGGAAAGCTGTGGATAAATTCGACGGGATTTCAGACGCCATTTTTATCCACAACGTGTCCCGCGCTTGCTACCGGATTCTGCACCGTTTTGTGCGATGACGCCTCATCGGCATCCGTGCATCATTCGCTCAGCTTCCGGATCAGCTTGTCCCAGTCTTCGCGGAGCTTGCCGTCGGTTTCCATCAGGGTCCGGATCTGGCGGCAGGCATGCAGCACCGTGGTGTGATCGCGACCGGCAAAGGCGTCGCCGATCTCGGGCAGGCTGTGCTCGGTCAGTTCCTTGGTCAGGGCCATGGCGACCTGGCGGGGGCGAGCGAGCGAGCGGGTCCGACGCTTCGACAGCAGATCCTTGATCTGCAGGCCGTAGTAGTCGGCAACGGTTTTCTGGATGTTGGGAATGCTGATCGCCTGCTGCTGGGCGCGCAGCAGGTCGCGCAGGGTTTCCTGAGCGAATTCGGTGGTGATCGCGCGGCCGGTGAAGTTGGCGCGGGCGGTCAGGGTATTGAGCGCGCCCTCGAGGTCGCGAACGTTGGAGCGCATCTTCTTGGCGATCAGGAACGCAACATCATCGGGAATCTCGGCACCGCGTTCGCGCGCCTTGGCCAGCACGATCGCGGCGCGGGTCTCGAAGTCCGGCGGTTCGATCGCGACCGACAGGCCCCAGGCAAGCCGCGACTTCAGGCGCGCTTCCAGGCCTTCGACCTCGCGCGGATAGCGGTCACAGGTCAGGATGATCTGTTGCTTGCCATCGAACAACGCGTTGAAGGTGTGGAAGAACTCTTCCTGCGTGCGGTCCTTGCCGGCGAAGAACTGGATGTCATCGATCAACAGCGCGTCCACCTGCTGGAACTGGCGCTTGAACTGATCCATGGTCTTTTCCTGCAGGGCCCGGATCATGGCGCTGAAGAACTGTTCCGAACGCAGGTACAGCACCTTCGCGACTGGATTGGCCTGGCGCATCGCGTTGCCGGCGGCGAACATCAGGTGGGTCTTGCCCAGGCCGGTGCCTCCGTACAGCAGCAGCGGGTTGTGGGCCCGGTCGCCCGGCTTCTGCGCTGCCTGGAAGGCAGCGGCCAGGCCCAGCTGGTTACTGCGCCCTTCGACGAAGTTGGCGAAGGTGTAGTGATTGTCCAGATTGCCGGCAAACGGCACCTGCGGTTCGCTGGACACAGGCGCCGACGACGTGGAAACCGGCGCGTTCTGCGCCTCCACGGGGCGCGGGCGCGAGCCGATTTCAAGAAAAACGTCGCTGAAACCGGCGAAGTGAGCCAGCAGTTCGCGGATCCGGGCCAGGTACAGCTCGCGGACCTGGTCGACGATGAAGGCATTCGGTGCATACAGCACCAGGCTGTCCACGCGCAGATCGGCCTGCAGCGGCTTCAACCAGGTATGAACGTCTTCCGGCGGGAACTCCGCTTCGAGGCGCTCGAGACTACGGGACCAGGCATCCAT